>JBGPFD010000033.1:0-22792 GCA_041483175.1 Thermoanaerobaculia bacterium
GCGATGCCGCGATTTCTTGCCGCCGAAGAAGCCTCGAGGAGCGAGAGGGCGGTGTGGGCGGCGCTCGAGGCGGGACGATCCGTATCAATCGACGCCCCGCCGCAGATGCACTACATGGTGATCACCGCGAGCGGCGCGAACGCCTCGCGGCTGCCGCCCGGGTGGTTGGTCGGGCGGGTGGAGGTGGTGGGGAGGGGTGGTGGTGTGATTCGACGCGACTTGCGCATTTCGGACATCGCCGATTTCGGCTTCACGAGGCGCGAGCATTTCTTCGCCTCGCGCAATCCGATACCGCGGACGCCGCTCGATGACATTCACGGGTACGGCATCGGGGCGTGGCTGCACACGGCCGGGCGCATTGCCATGGCGTCGGCGGACGAGATCGCGTCCGTGCGCGCGACTGCCGCCACCGACCTCCCGCCCGCGACGAAGCTGCAGATCGAGGCGGTCGAGTTCGAATGACGCTGGCGCTCTTCGTCGCCGCATCGCTCATCTCGCCATTCGTGCTGCTGCGCGGCCGCGCGCTGCAGATGTGGCTTGCGTTGTATGCGGGCGCGTGGCTTCTGTTCGCCGCGCTTGCGCTGCTCGCACGGCCGCTTCGGGTTCCGATCGATCCCTACCTTGCACTGGTCGCGTTCGGCATCGCTGTCACCGCCGGGTTCTGGACTTTCGTCGCCTTTCGTGCGCCGGTCGATCTTCGATGGAGTGCCACGCGCGCGGCGATTGTCGTCGCGCTTTTCTACGCGGTCGCCATTCCGCTGATGCTGCGAACGCCGATCGACGGCGACGAGCCGTACTACCTCTTGCTGACCGAATCGCTGCTGCACGACCACGATCTCGATCTCGCCAATCAATACCGCGACCTCGCGCATTCGGCGACCGGACGCATGGATCTCGTGCCGCAGCTCGGCGATCCGGCCGGTCCGCATGGCGAGCGCTACTCGCGTCACGAGCCGTTCTTGCCGCTGCTGATGATTCCCGGATACGCCATCGGTGGGCTGCCGGGAGCGATCGCCACGATCGCCTTGTTCGGCGCGCTGCTGGCGCGTTCCACGGTGCGGTTGTTCGAAGACGAAGGAATCGACGACGCCACGATTCGCGCCGTCTTCCCGCTCGTGGCCCTCGGGCCGCCGATCGTTTTCTACGCCGCGCGCATCTGGCCCGAGGTGCCCGCGGCATTTTGTTTCGTCGAAGCCGTGCGCGGCGTACGGCAGCGGCGGGCGTGGCGATGGGTTCCGGCGCTGTTGGCACTCGTGCTTCTCAAGCTTCGATTCCTCCTCGTCGCGGTCGTGCTGCTGGCGCGAGCTCTCCGAAGCCGAAAACAGGCGGGGATGGCAATCGCCATCATCATCGTTCCGCTGCTGATCGCCTGGTTCGTCTCCGGCAGCCCCACGAACGTGCACGCGCTGCGCGAGCTGATTCCCGGCTCTCCGACGGCGATGGTTCGAGGCTTGTTCGGATTGCTGATCGACGGCGCAGCGGGAATTCTGTTCCAGGCGCCGATCTACCTGTTCGGCGTTCTGGCGCTGGCGCGATGGCGCGAGATGCCCGGCGGTTTCCGCCTCGGCATGAGCGGCGCGGTCCTGTATCTCTTGTACCTGGTGCCGCGTGCGGAATGGCATGGTGGATGGTCGCCGCCGCTGCGCTACATCGTCTTTCTGATGCCGCTGCTCGCGCTCGGCGTGGCCGCCATGTGGCAGCGCATCGCCCCCGCCCCGATCATCGTCGCCATGGCGTGGACGATCGCGCTCGTGGTGCACGGGATGGCCTACCCGTGGCGTCTGTTCCACATCGAGAACGGCGAGAACGTCGCCGGAGAGATGCTCTCCTCGATCTGGCACAGCGACTTCTCGCGCCTCTTCCCGAGTTTCATCCGTCCCAATCTCGCCGCGATCGTCGCCGCGATCGTTGCCGCGATCATCGTCTTCGTTTTTCGCTCGGGACGCGCGTTGCATCCGGCCGTCGTGGCCCTCGTGCTGGCCGCGTTCTTCGTGATCGGCCGCCGCCCCGGCGATCGGATCGAGTTCGAGGATGCGCACGTCATCCATCGCGGCGGCCAGCTCTACCCATCCGAATTTCAGGTGCAGCGATTCCTCTATTCCGGCGGCTGGATCGTGCGGCCGGGTGACTCGGTGAGTTTCCTGGCGCATGGCGGACGGTCGACACTGCAGTACAGCGCCCAGGGCCGGTCGATGATCCAGCTCGGGAGCAACGCCTACGTGCTGCCGGCGACGGCCGGCCGGACCGCCGCGATTCCGGTGAACCTCCGCGGCGATGGGCGTGTCGAGTTGCGCTGCCTCGCAGGTGAAGTCAATCTCGACCGGATGGATCATGACTGACGTCGCGGCGATCGTTCTCGATGCCACCGGCGGCGGGGACATGCTGCACGCCTGCCTCGACTCGATCCACAATCAGAGCGTCGCGCCGCGCGAGATCGTCGTGTTCGACAACGGCTCGCCGTCGCCGGTTGGTGCCCAGGGGGCGCGCGTGATCCGCAGCGAGACGAACATCGGGTTCGCGGCCGGCGTGAATGAAGCCTACCGGCAGACGCGATCGGAGTTCGTTGCGTTGATCAACAACGACGTCGTCCTCGATCGCGACTGGTTCGCGGTTGTGCTGCAGGTGCTGGAGATCGACAGGAAAGCGGGCGCCGTGCAGACTGTCATCCGCCGCGACGAACGCACGGTCGACGGCGCCGGCATCGACATTCGCGACGGCACCTACCGGCAGGCAGGTCACCTGCTGCCGATCGGCGGCGTGATGCCGCCGGCGTGGGGCGTCTCGGCGACGGCGACGCTCTATCGCCGCGCGGCCCTCGGAGAGCGCGTCTTCGATCCGCGATTCTTCGCCTACTACGAGGATGCCGAACTCTCGGCGCGCCTGCATGAGGGCGGATGGAGCACCCTCGTCCTTCCGATCGTGAAGGCCACCCACCTCGGATCGCGTTCCGCCGCGCTCCTGGGCACGCGCGCGCGCCGTTTGCGCACGCGCAACCGCTACTTCGTGGCGCGCATGCATCGCGGCGTGGGCCGCGTCGGCGCGCTGCTCCGCGAAGATCTCGTCCTGCTGGCCCGAGGAGAGTCGAGCGTCCGTGGCATCATCGAGGGACTGTGTTCTCGGTTGTGATCGCCACGCAGGATGTGGTCGGCGCGCGGATGGCCGGCCCCGGCATTCGCGCCTGGAATCTGGCCCGAGAACTCAGGAAGCACTTTCCGACGTCCGTGGTCGCGGAGCTCGAAGGGGGGCCTGACCCCCTCGTTCTGCAGCGAGGATCGCGCGCCGCGCGCGAGGCGATGCATGACGCAGCGGTGCTGATCGCGCAGCCGGCGCGCGGATTTCATCGCCGTCGGCGCGGGCAAAGAGTGGTGTTCGATCTCTTCGATCCGATTCTACTCGAGCTGCGCGAGATGTACGGCGGCCACCCGTCGCTGCGGCAGCGGATTCATTTCGCCGCGGAGCAATGGCGGCTGAAGCGTGCGCTCGGCGACGGTGATCTGCTTTTCTGCGCCGCGCCGGCCCAGCGCGAGCTGTACGACGTGCCCCCGGAACGGCTGATCGAAGTGCCTTTCGGAGTCGATCTGGAGGAGATCGCGCCGGCCGAGGAGCGGCAAGACGTGGTGGTGTGGGGCGGCGGGACGTGGGAATGGCTCGATCCACGCACCGCCGTCGACGCCGTCGTCCGTCTGAACCACGAAGGCGTCTCCTGCCGTCTCCTCTTTCTCGGCCGCGCGCGGCCGAATCGCGCGCTGGTCGACCGCCGCCGCGAAGATCGCATCGATCAGCTTCTGGCAGGCGGCCACGCCTTTCTCATGGCCAACGACGACTGGGTGCCGTACGCCGAGCGCCTGTCGTGGCTGCGGCGGGCCAAAATCGCTATGATGCTCCACCGTTCCACGCCGGAGGCCCGCTACTCGATCCGCACGCGTCTGTTCGACGCGATCGTCACGGCCACTCCGGTAATTGCCACCGAAGAAGGCTTTGCGGCGGAGCTGGTCGCCCGGGAGAGATTGGGGATCGTGGTGCCGCCGTCGGATGTGAGCGCTGTCGCCGGGGCAATTCGGCGGCTGCTGCAGGACGACGCTTTTCACGGACAATGCGTATCAAACCTCGAACGAATCCGGCCGCGGTTTGCCTGGCCGGTCGTGGCGCGCCCGTTGGTTGAGGCAGTGAGTCGATGGCAGAGGCAGTCCTGACAGAGATCGATGTGGTGCCGCCGCCCCCGGCGGCCGCGGCGATCGAATTATCGATCCTCATCGTGACCTGGAACAGCGAGCGGTGGATCGAGCGCTGCCTGCGCGCGATTCCGGCTGCGTGCAAAGGCCTGTCGTACGAAGTCGTGCTTTACGACAACTCGTCGTCGGACGGCACTCTCCGTGTGGCGCAGGCGATCCCGTGCGCGGCGGTGATCGCCGGCGCATCCAACGACGGCTTCGCCGCGGCGGTCAATCGCGCCGCATTGCAGGCGCGCGGACCCTACCTCTTTTTTCTCAATCCCGATTGCGAGCTTGGTCCGCGCTCGCTCACGCTGCTCGTCGATTTTCTCGCCAACCATCCGGCTGCTGCTGCGGCGGCGCCGCTGCTGGCCGACGAGGCAGGATCGTCGCAGCGCGAGTTTCAGCTCCGCCGTTTTCCGACCGTCTGGAGCTTCGCCGCGGAAGTGCTGGCCATCGAGAAGCTGATCCCGTCGAATGGCATCACGGCGAAGTATCGCTATCGCGATCTCGACCTCAGCCGGCCGCAGCGAGTGGATCAGCCGGCGGGCGCCGCGCTTCTGCTGCGGCGCGAGGCGTTCGACGAGGTCGGTCCGCTCGACGAGCGCTTCTGGCCGGCGTGGTTCGAAGACGTCGATTATTGCCGCCGCTTCGCCGCGGCGGGAAAAGAGATGTGGGTCGTCCCCGCGGCGCAGGCGCGCCACGTCGGCGGCGCCAGCCTGGAGCACGTGCCGTTCGCCCGTTTCGTCGACCTGTGGTACGCGAATCTGTGGCGCTACGCGCGCAAGTGGTTCCCTGCCGGCGAGGCGGAAGCGCTACGCTGGATCATCATGGTGGGAATGATTCTGCGATTTCCGGCGGCGATCGCCGGCATAGCGCATCCGGAAGCGGGGCGCTGGAACGCGCTGATGGCGTATGCCACGGTGTTGAAGAAGGCATTCAAGCGATGGGACGATCGGTCACCGTCGTCCTGATCACCTGGAACAGCGCTCCGTATCTTCGCCGCTGCCTCGACGGCATCGCCGGGCAACGGCACGGCGACCTGGAGCTGATTCACGTCGACAACGCGTCGGCGGATGAATCGGCGGCGCGCGTGCGCGAACGATTTCCGCAATGCACGCAGATTGTCAATGGCCAGAACCGCGGCTTCTCGGCAGCGGTGAATCAGGCCGTGCGCATCGCACGCGGCGATTTCGTGCTCCTCTGCAATCCCGACGCGTTCCTCACTCCCGACTACATCGCGGGCATCGTGGAGGCCTTCGAGACCGCGGACGTGTCGTTCGGAATGGCCACCGGCACGCTGCTCCGCGCGCGCGGCGTTGCCATCGAGCCGACGGAGGGGATCGATTCGCTCGGAATCCGCATGACGCGCAGTGGCCGGCATCTGGACATCGACAACCCGACAACCGGGCAACCCGACAACGAGGTGTTCGGCGTCTCCGGTGCCGCTGGAATGTACAAGAAATCATTTATCAATGATGTAACAATTAAAGATGAGTTTTTAGATGAAGACTTTTTCGCCTACCGCGAAGATGCCGATGTCGCCTGGCGCGGCCGGCTGTTCGGATGGCGTGCCATGCTCGTTCCTCATGCCCTTGCCTATCACGTGCGCGCGGTGACCCCGAGCGCGCGGCGTTCGCTTCCGGCATCGATCAACATGCACTCGGTGAAGAACCGCTTTCTGTTGCGCCTGAAGAACGAAGGCGCGTATCTGGCGCTGCGCAACGCGCCGTTCGAGCTCTTTCGCGATCTGCTCACCATCGCCGCCGTGTTCAGCATCGAGCGCAGTTCGCTCCCGGCGCTCGGCTGGCTATGGAAGAACCGACGCCGGATTCGCGAGAAGCGGCGCGCCGTGCAGCAGCGCCGCCGCGTCTCCGACCGCCAGCTTGCGAGGTGGTTTCGTTGAAGATCGCCATCCTGGGCACGCGGGGTGTCCCACCGCGATACGGCGGATTTGAGACCTTCGCCGCGGAATTGGGAACCCGGCTCGTGGTACGGGGACATCAGGTCGTGGTGTATTGCCGCGGTGTCATCCCGAGCGTAGCGAGGGAGCCGGGGAATTTGGGTGGCGCGACAGCGGGACTTCCGGGCGCCGCCCGTGCCCCCAGGCCCCTCGCTGACGCTCGGGGTGACACCTGGAACGGCATCGAGCGCATCGTTCTCCCTGCCATGCATCATAAATATCTCGAGACCGTCAGCCATTCGTTTCTCTCCGCCCTCGACGCGCTGCGCCGCGACTTCGATGCGCTGCTGGTCTGCAATGCCGCCAACGCTTTCGTCCTGCCGCTGCTCCGCGCCGCGCGCATCCCGGTGGCGATCAACGTCGACGGAATCGAGCGGCACCGCCGGAAGTGGAACATCCTCGGCCGCGCCGTCTACGCGGCCGGCGAATCGTTCTCCGTCCTCTTCGCGGATCGGATCGTGGCCGACGCCGCGGTGATCGCCGACTACTACCGCGAACATCACGGGGCGCATGCGACCGTCATCCCGTATGGCGCCGAGTTTCCCGCCGAGGAGGAAAGCGACGTTCTGCAGCGCCTCGGTCTCGCGCCGCGGAACTACATCCTGTACGTCAGCCGCTTCGAGCCGGAGAACAATCCCCTGGAAGTGGTTCTGGCGTATGAGAAATGTGGTTCTCGTGTCCCGCTGGTCATGCTCGGCGAGGGACTCTACGCGAAGGATCTCGTGCGCGAGCTGCAGCGGCACGCGAGCCAGCGGATTCTCTTTCCCGGCGCGCTCTACGGGGCCGATTACCGCACGCTGCAGCGCCATGCGATGCTCTACATCCAGGCGACGGAGGTCGGCGGGACGCATCCGGCGATGATCGAGGCGATGGCCGCCGGCGGCTGCGTGCTGGCCCACGACACCCCGGAGAACCGAGAAGTCGGAGGGGACGCAGTGCGTTATTTCAGGCTCCGGCCCGCGGAAACTCTGTCAGGTATGCTTTGCCAGTGGTTCGCATCGCCGGATCTCCGGGAGGCGATGCGGACGGCGGCCACGGGGCGGGCGAGAGAGAAATACCGGTGGGAAGCGGTGACCGACGCCTACGAGAGGCTCTTTGGCGAGCTCACCCGCTAGGGCTCTCTGCACAAGTTCGAGTTTCCTCCCCCGCACCGCGGGGGCGAAGGAGTTCGAGCTCATGCAGAGGTTCCCTGGACGGTCCCCCGGCGAGCTCCGTATACGCAACGGCGGCCTTTTGACATACATTCGAAACGAACGATTCGATGCTTAAGCAGAAGTGGCGGCTAATCGCGCGCGTTGTCTATGGCGCTGATCTGGGGTTGACCACTCTCGCATTCTTCAGCGCGTTCTTCATCCGCGACCTTCTCCTGCCGCTGATCGTGCCGCAGCAGTTCCCCACCGGCCTCTTTCCGATTCGCGAATACCTGAAGATTTATCCGCTGGTGCTGATCATCTGGTCGGCCCTGCTGTTCAGCTATCGCAGCTATCACAGCCACCGCACCGCCCCGCTGCGGAAAGAGCTGGGGACCGTTCTTCGCGTGGTCATCGTAGGGAACGCGCTGCTGGCGACGCTGGCCTACCTGCTGCCGCTGCGCCAACTCTCGCGGGCCTGGTTCATCCTGTTCGGCGTCCTCTCCGCGCTGCTGCTGGTCCTGGAGAAGATCGCTCTGCGGGTGATGGCGCGCTACGTACGGGTGAAGGGACTGAATTACCGCACCGTGCTGATCGTCGGCACCGGGCGGAGGGCGATCGAAGTCGCGCGTGCGGTCGAGGAGCACAAGTACTGGGGCTACAAGATTCTCGGCTTCGTCTCCGATGGACATCGCCTGCCGAACGGGTGGGGACGCTTTCGGATCTACGGGACCGTTCCCGAAATGAAGCAGCTCCTCGAGCATGGTGAATTTCCCGAGGTCGTCGACGAGATCATCTTCGCGGTGACGCGGAAGAAGCTCGACGAGATGAAGCAGATCTTCCTCTTCTGCGAGGAGCTCGGCATCCGGGCGCGGGTGGCCATGAACATCTTCCAGAACCGGCTGGCGCGAATCGAAGTGGAAGAGCTGGAGGGCATTCCGTTCCTCACCTTCACCACCACGCCCTCGAATGAGACGCAGCTCGCCGCCAAGCGGCTGCTCGACGTCGCCATATCGGTCCTGGTGCTCACGTTGTCGTTTCCGGTGATCGTCCTCGCCGCGCTGGCCATCAAGTTGACGTCGCCCGGCTCGATCGTCTTCAAGCAGAAGCGCATCGGGCTCAACGGCCGCATCTTCACGCTCTACAAATTCCGCACGATGATCGAAGATGCGCACGAGCGCCTCAGCGAGGTGAGCCACCTCAATGAGATGAGCGGGCCGGTGTTCAAGGCAAAGGACGATCCGCGCATCACCGCCGTGGGGCGCGTGCTGCGGAAGTTTTCGCTCGACGAGCTGCCGCAGCTCTGGAACGTGCTGCGCGGCGACATGAGCCTCGTCGGGCCGCGGCCGCCGATCCCGGAGGAAGTGCGCTCGTACCACCGCTGGCAGCGGCGGCGCCTGTCGATGAAGCCCGGGCTTACCTGTCTCTGGCAGATCAATGGCCGCAACAACGTCGATTTCGACCGCTGGATGCAGCTCGACCTGCAATACATCGACAATTGGTCGCCGTCGCTCGACCTGAAGATCCTGCTGCGCACCATCCCCGCGGTGCTCTCCGGTCGCGGCGCGTCGTAGGATGTTGTGTAGGGGCCGGCGTCTTCGCCGGCCAGCGGGCGCGGACGCCCGCCGCTACACTGTTCGGGTAACCAATGCGCCGCATTCTCGCACTCGTCTGCCTCCTGGCCATCGTCGCACTCCGCCTCGAGCCGCGGCTGATGCAGTTGCCGTTCATCGATCGTCAGCCGATCGTGGAGCTGCTGGGGAACTACGCCGACGGCGAGTGGCAGCAATATCCGCGATTCCTGCAGCACGTGCGCGCCTGCACACGGGCCGGTGATTCCATCGCCATCGTCGCGCCGGCGATGAAATGGGACGACGGCTACTCGTACGCCTACTACCGCGCGAGCTACTTTCTCGCGGGCCGCGAGGTTCTGCCGCTGGTGACCGCGGACGATCGCGTGCATCCGGAAAACTTCCAGCGTGCGCGCTACATCGCCACCTGGCGGGCGAACGTGCCCGCAGGGCGCTACAAAGTGCTCTGTCAGGCGGAAGGGGGGGCGCTGCTGCAGCGCTGAATGACGGCCGCACTCGTCGCCACGCTCTCCATGACCGTTCTCGGGCTGCCGGTGGCGCTGGCGCTCGATCGCCGCGCGCGCGGCCCACTGCTTCTCGGGGCGGCATTCCTGTACGGCAGCGGCGTCGTTTTCGCCGTCCTTCTCGGCCTCTCGATCCTGCACATCCGCTGGACTATAGTAATCGTTGCCATAGTCAACCTTGCTGTGTGTGTAGCGGCGGCCGTCCTCGCCCGCCGTCCGGCGCGCGAGACGCGCGCCGCCACGCGGCAACTGAAACCCCACTGGCTCGATCTGGCGACGCTCCTGACCATGACCGGCTTCGCCTTCTACGCCACGATCGCCCCGCTGTGGGAATGGGACTTCTGGGCCATCTGGGGCATGAAGGCGCGGGTGTTTCTCGAGCACGGCGGGATCGACTGGCGATTCCTCGAGAGCCGATGGAACAGCTACGTCCATCCCGATTACCCGCTGCTGGTTCCGTTGAACTTCGATTTCGTCACGCTGCTGCAGGGCGGATGGAGCGACCGGTGGCTGGGAGTGCTGTCGATCGCCTGGGCAGCGGCGCTGCTGCTGATCGTGCGCGATCTCGCGGCGCGCGAGGTGTCGCCGGTTCCGGCAGCGCTGGTGGCATTCGTCGTCGCGCCGATCGCTGCGAGCCGGTTCGTCGGCATCGCGGAGGGGCCGCTGATCGCTTTCGGCGCGGCGGCGGTACTCTTTCTCCGGCGCGCTGCGCTCTTCGATGATCCCGCTGCGTGGCGTCACGGCGCGGTGCTCCTCGGGCTCGCGGCCAGCGTGAAGAACGAAGGCATCGCGCTGATCGTGTCCGTGGCCATCGCCATGCTGTTCGTTCGGCGGCGCGATGTCCTGCGCCTCTGGCCCGCGGTGGCCATCGCCGCTCCGTGGCTGATCCTCCGCGCCACGCACGATCTGCCAACCGACATCGCCAGCGGATCGGTGTTCGAGCGCGTCCTGGCGCGCATGCCGCACGCGGCGGAGATTGCCAGCCTTGTCACGCGCACGCTCTACCATCCATTCTTCTGGGCGGCCTTGCTCCTCGGATTCCTGATCGTCCCCGCCGCGCGGCGTCGCGAAGCTTTCGTGCTGCTGGTCACGGCGATCCAACTGGCGTTCTATCTGGCGACGTATTTCGCCACGCCGAACGATCCGCGATGGCACATCGCCACATCGTGGTCGCGGCTGACCGAGCAGTTGGCGGTGCCAATCACGTTCGTCGTCGTGCTGATGCTTGCGAAAACAGCGGCCGGCGTAGAACAATCGCCGGATGCCGAAGCTCGACCCGTCGAGCCGTGAATTTCGCGAGGCCGGCCACCGCCTGATCGACTGGATCGCCGACTATCTCGATCGCGTCGACGAGCGCAATGTACTCGCACGCGTGAAGCCCGGAGAAATCGCCGCACAATTTGGCAGTGCGCCGAGTGCCGATGGGCGGCCGTACCCCGCGCTGCTCGCCGATTTCGAATCGAAGATCGTTCCCGGCATCACGCACTGGAATCATCCGGCGTTTTTCGCCTACTTCTCCATCACCGGATCGCAGGCCGGAATCCTGGCGGAGCTCCTGACCGCGGCGCTGAACGCCAACGGGATGCTGTGGAAGACGTCGCCTTCGTTGACGGAGCTGGAGACGGTGACCCTGGAGTGGCTGCGGAAGTCGCTGGGACTTCCGGAGGGATTGTTCGGAATCATCAACGACACGGCGTCAATCAACTCGTTCCTCGCGCTGGCCGCGGCGCGGGAGGCACTCGGTCTGGACATTCGGGGGAAAGGAATGACCGGCCGCGGGCTGCCGCCGCTGAAGCTCTACTGCTCCGAGCACGCGCACTCGTCGATCGAAAAAGGGGCGCTGGCGCTAGGATTCGGTACGACGGGGGTGGTGAAGATCGAGAGCGACGAAGCGTACCGGATGGATCCCGAGGCGCTCGGCGCGGCGATCGCGCGCGATCGCGCCGCGGGAGACCTTCCGTGCGCGGTCAGCGCGACACTCGGCACGACGTCGGCGGCCTCCGTCGATCCGCTCCCGAAGATCGCGGCGATCGCGCGTCGCGAGGATCTCTGGCTTCACGTCGACGCTGCGTACGCAGGCTCGGCGACCATCGAGCCGTCATTTCGCTGGCTCTGGGATGGCATCGACGCGGCGGACTCGATCATCGTCAATCCGCACAAGTGGCTCTTCACGCCCATCGACTGCAGCGTGCTATACACGCGAAGACCGGAGGTGTTGCGACAGACGTTCTCGCTCGTTCCCGAATACCTGAAAACCACGGACACTGCGGAAGTAAACTACATGGATTACGGCCTGCAGCTCGGCCGGCGCTTCCGCGCGCTGAAGTTGTGGATGGTGATGGAGCACTACGGCACCGACCGGCTTCGTGCCGTCATCCGCGATCACGTCGCCTACGCGCAGCGGCTGGCTTCGGAGCTGACGAAGCGGCACGACGTCGAGCTGCTCGCGCCGCAGTCGTTCAGCCTGGTCGTCTTCCGCAGGATCGTTCGCGACGGCGGCGGAGCGATCGATGAGGGGGCGTCGGAACGCGCTTCCTCTGAGCTGCTGGAGCGGATGAATGCCTCGGGCCGCCTTTTCGTCTCCCACACGCGCCTGCGGAAACGTTTTGGCATCCGTGTAGCGATCGGAAACGGAGCGACGCAGTGGGAGCACGTGGCTCGCGTGCTGGAGTTTCTCTGATGGAAGTCAGCGATCGGGTCGTGCGCGCGATCGATGCCATTGTCGAATTACTGGCGAAGCTCCGTCTCGAATCGATGTTCGTCGGCAGCATCGCGCGCGCTGCGTGGCTGGGAGGAACCGTCGACGGCGGTCCGGTCGACGTGGTTGCGGTGATGCAGCCGCAGCAGAAAAATCAGGTAGCCATGATGGCATCGAATCGCGGATTTCGCGTCGACCGCGGCGAAGTCGAGCAGGCCGAGGAGCTCGATCTCATTCCGCTGCACTATGAGGACGTTCGCGTGCACGTCCTGGTGGCCAGCAACGCTCTCTATGCGAAGATGGTCGGCGCCGCGCGGCCGGTGTCGCTCGCCGATCGGGAGCTGAAGGTCGCCGCCCCGGAGGACCTCGCGCTTCTGCTGACGCTCAGCGAGGATTTCGAGGCCGTCCAGAAGCTGATGGCCGATCCCGGCTTCGCGCGGGATCGCTACAACGAGATGCTGATGGCCATCGGATTGCGGAGTGTGGCGGCGGGCGCCTCGCCCGCCGCTGGGCGGCCAAGGGCGGCCGCCCCCACACGGGATTCTGGAAAGCATCGATGATCTTCATCAACACGCAGGGGCCACTCGATGAGGCGATGCAGCGCGTTGGCGCGCAGCCCGCCGTTGCCGTCGACACCGAGGCCGATTCGCTGCACTCGTACTTCGACAAAGTCTGCCTGATCCAGGTCTCCATTCCCGGCGAGGATCTGATCATTGATCCACTGGCCGGACTCGATCTCTCCGCGTTCGGCGCGATCCTGTCGAACGGATCGATCACCAAGATGCTGCACGGCGCCGACTACGATCTGCGGATTCTCAATCGTGACTTCGGGTTCACTGCATCGAGCCTGATCGACACCATGATCTGCTCGCAACTCCTCGGCTACGAGGCCATCGGGCTCGCCGCGTTGCTGGAGCGCTACTTCGCCATCACCGTCGACAAATCGCACCAGCGCGCCGACTGGGCGCAGCGCCCGCTGCCGCGCGTGATGCTCGAATACGCGTCGAGCGACACGCGGCATCTGGCCGAGCTCGCATCGCAACTGCGCGAAGAGCTGATGGCGCTCGGCCGATGGCCGTGGGCTATGGAGGAATTCGCGCGGCTGGAGGCCATCCGCTTCACGGAGAAGGATGACAACGCCGAGGGCTTTCGCCGCCTGAAGAGCATCAGCGGATTCGACCGCCGCTCGCTCGCGGTGGTCCGCGCGCTTTACGACTGGCGCGACGAGATGGCCCGCGCCGCCGACCGTCCGCCGTTCAAGATCTTCGGTAACGACATCATCATCGAGGTGGCGAAAGCGAAAGCCTCGACCGCCGAAGCGCTGGCGGACATCAAGGCGCTGCCGCTGAGTCTTCGCAGGCGCTACGGCC
The DNA here is from genome assembly GCA_041483175.1 of Thermoanaerobaculia bacterium. Lineage (GTDB taxonomy): Bacteria > Acidobacteriota > Thermoanaerobaculia > Gp7-AA8 > Gp7-AA8 > Gp7-AA10. The sequence goes on from JBGPFD010000033.1 coordinate 13,468, forward strand.
GGGAAATGCTCCGGCGGGTGCACGAGGCGCTCGCCTTGCCGGAGGAAATGCTGCCGGGAAAAGGCGACGCGCGCACCTGGAATCGCGACAGAGCGATCGAGGGACGGGTGGCCCGATTGAAAAACGTTCGTGACAAAAAGGCCAAGGAGCTGAAGATCGATCCCGGCGTCCTCGCTCCACGCCACGTTCTCACCGCGATCGCCACCACGCGCGATCTCGATCAGGTCCCCGCAATGCGCGAGTGGCAGAAGCAGGTTGTCGGCGACGCGTTGCTGCAAGCCTTGACGTAGGGCACGGCTGTGCCGCGTCCCCGGAGTGCGGCACGACGCAGTCATGCCCTACACGCAGGACGCGGTGACGTACAATCCCGCCGCTATGGAACGAATTACCGATTACAAAGTGATCGTCGTCGGCTCGGGTCCGGCCGGATGCACGGCGGCGATCTATCTCTCGCGAGCCAACCTCGCCCCGCTGGTCCTGGAAGGGCTGCAGCCGGGCGGACAGCTCACCATCACCACGGACGTCGAAAACTATCCGGGGTTCCCCGAGGGAATCCTCGGGCCGAAGCTGATGGACCTGATGCGCCAGCAAGCCGAGCGCTTCGGCGCCAAGTTCCGGATGGAGGGGGTGGAGCACGTCGATCTCCGCAGGCACCCGTTCATCATCACCACGGATCAGCGCGTGTACGAATGCTATGCGCTGATCATCGCCGCCGGCGCCTCGGCGATGCAGATCGGGCTGCAGTCGGAGAGAGCCCTGCAGGGCTTCGGCGTCTCGTATTGCGCCACCTGCGACGGATTTTTCTTCAAGGAGAAAGAGATCGCCGTCGTCGGCGGCGGCGATTCGGCCATGGAGGAGGCGACGTTTCTGACCAAGTTCGCCTCGAAAGTCACAGTGATCCACCGCCGCGACAAGCTGCGGGCCTCGAAGATCATGCAGGAGCGTGCGCTGAGCAATCCGAAGATCAAGTTCGTCTTCAACTCCACGGTCGAAGAAGTCACGGGCACGAAAGAGGAAGGCGTGACCGCGTTGAAGATCCGCAACCTGCAGACGAAGCAGCTTTCGGAAATGAAGGCACAGGGCCTGTTCGTGGCCATCGGCCACACCCCGAACACGAAACCGTACGCCGGGCAGCTCGAGCTCGACGAGCGGGGGTACATCATCCTGCCGCATCCGCATTCGACGGTGACGAACATTCAGGGCGTGTTCGCATGCGGCGACGTCGTCGATCACGTCTATCGCCAGGCGGTGACCGCTGCGGGAACGGGCTGCATGGCGGCGCTCGATTGCGAGCGCTGGCTGACACACGAGCGGATCACCGAGCGATGGGATCTGCCGAAGGGGGAGGAAGAACGGGTGTGAGGGGGGGAGGGGAATCAAGAATTTCGAATTTCGAATGAAGAATTTAGAAATTGTTGCTTCGCTCCGACATTCTTAATTCTTAATTCGAAATTCCTAATTCAGATTTTCACGGACGCATCGCAGAAGTCTTCTGCCCCCGCCCCGCCATTTTCATCCTCGACGGTGCCGTCGGCCTGCAGGTGGCGCGCGAGACGTCTATGGCCATCGGGGCACCGGTGCCATGCGCGCTGGACGCGCGGCTCAGAACGCGTTGAGGATGTACGCCAGCGGATTGACCGGCACGTTGTTCAGCCGCACTTCGTAGTGCAGGTGCGGGCCCGTGGAGCGGCCGGTGGACCCGACGTGGCCGATGATATCGCCGCGCTTGATGTGATCGCCCGGCCGGACGGCAAAGGTGGAGAGGTGTCCGTAGCGCGTCGAGTAGCCGAACCCGTGCGAGACGTAGACGACGTTGCCGTAGCCGTTCGCCCACTCGGACTTGATGACGATTCCGTCTGCTGGTGCGCGCACGGCCTGGCCCACTGCCGAGGAGATGTCGACGGCGTTGTGGGTGCCCGGCTCACCGGTGAACGGATCCTGCCGGCCGCCGAAGCCGTCGGTCAGGATGCCCCGGACGGGCGCGATGGATGGAGTGGAGGAAAGAAGCTGCGAGCGGTCGACGAGCCGTTTCTCGACCAGCGAGAGATCCTTCTCCAGCCGGTGCGACCGGAAGGCCATCTTGTCGAGATCATCGCGGTACGGATTGTCGCCAAGGTCGGAGGGGCGCAGGCCGCCGACGCCGCCCTGGCTGGTTTCATCGAGCGTACTGATGCCGGCGAAGATCGCCAGCTTGCGGGTGCGATCCTCGACCATGTGCAATTGCGTCCGAAGCGATTCCACCGAACGGCTGAACTGCTCGTTGGCCGTCTGCAGTTCGCGGTTCTCTTTGCGCAGCTTCGACAGCTCGTGGGTCTGCGAAAGCGAAGTGAAATACTGAACCGAGAAGAAGGTCGACAGACAGAGCGAAGAGCTGACGATCGAAAGGAGGGAGAAGAGCAGGCGGTGCGATAGCTTCAACTTCCGAAATTTGGCCCGCGCGTGCGGGACAAAAATGATCGTTGAGTAACGCTTATCCATTCCAGTCCAGCTCCCCTTCCGCGAGTTTGACTCAACCGATTAGCCGTTGGTGGCGCCGTATTGTATGGGACAGGGGGGGAGTGTCAAGCCTGTAAATCACAAGCGGGAAAGCACTTGCGGGTAGATTTTATGGTGGAACGGCATATTTCATACGGAAGTCAGGATGTTTTCGTTCACTGCTACAAATAATAGCTTTCTGGGAGCGTTCATCATTCCCCGGCCCGCATGGTATCCTCTCGCGCCGCCGGCCGGACGGTTCCTCACGATGAACGTCAAGAAACGATTGCTCGATGGCGCGCGGATGCACCGCGCGATCCGCAGAATGGCCATCGAGATCGTGGAGAAGAATCGCGGTACGCACGACCTGATCATCGTCGGCATCCGCAGCCGCGGCGTGCCCATCGGCGAACGGATGGCCAAGGAGATCGAGGAGATGGAAGGACACCCGGTGCCCTTCGGAATTCTGGACATCACGCTGTATCGCGACGATCTGACCACCATCGCGCCGCAGCCGGTGGTCAAGCCGACGAAACTTCCCGAGCCGATCGACGACAAGGTGGTGGTGCTCGTGGACGACGTGCTCTACACCGGACGCACGGTGCGCGCTGCACTCGACGCGCTGATCGACTACGGCCGACCGCGCGCGGTCATGCTCGCGGTGCTCGTCGATCGCGGCCATCGCGAGCTGCCCATTCACGCCGATGTGATCGGAAAAACAGTTCCCACCGATGCCAATGAGGTCATCAAAGTCCGCATGGCGGAGCTCGATGGGGAGGATGAAGTGCTGATCATGGAGAAGTGACCTGAGGTGAGCGAAGCGAGCCGAAGGTCATCCTGAGCCGCGTAGACGGCGAAGGATCTCCTACGCAAGCGCGAAGGGGATTCCTCGCCGTCTACGCGGCTCGGAATGACAGACCACCAGCGATGCGCGAACCGACCTCCACTCTCAAATCCAAGGACCTTCTTGGCATCGAGCCGCTCACTCCCGAAGAAATCACGCTGATTCTCGACACAGCCGAAGGTTTCAAAGAGGTGAGCGAGCGGCCGGTGAAGAAGGTGCCGGTGCTGCGCGGACAACTGGTCATCAATCTGTTCATGGAAGCGTCGACGCGGACGCGTGTGTCGTTCGAGATCGCGGAGAAGCGCCTCTCGGCGGACACGCTGAATTTCAGCGCCATGGGATCGTCGGTGGAAAAAGGGGAGACGCTGATCGACACGGCGGAGAACCTGATGGCCATGCATCCCGACATGATCGTCATCCGCCACAAGCATCCGGGCGGGCCGAAGATGCTCGCCGACCGACTTCCAGCGTCCATCATCAACGCCGGCGACGGCGCGCACGAGCATCCGACGCAAGCGCTGCTCGACGCCTTCACCATCCGCGAACGCCTCGGCAGATTGCACGGCGTGAACGTCTCCATCGTCGGCGACATCGCCCATTCGCGCGTGGTGCGCTCGAACATTCACCTGCTGACCAAGATGAAGGCCAGTGTGACCGTGGCCGGCCCGCCGACGCTGATCCCGGTGGAGATCGAGCGGCTCGGCGTTCGCGTCGTGCATTCCCTGGAGGAGGCGATCGAAGGGGCCGACGTGGTGATGATGTTGCGCATCCAGCTCGAGCGGCAGGGGAAACTCAGCATCCCATCGCTGCGCGAGTACTACAACACCTTCGGGCTCACCCCCGATCGCCTGCGCCGCGCGAAAGAGGGAACCATCGTCATGCATCCCGGCCCGATGAATCGCGGCGTGGAGATCGCCTCCGACGTCGCCGACGGGCCGTTCTCGGTGATTCTCGATCAGGTGACAAACGGAGTGGCCGTTCGGATGGCGGTTTTGTACCTCCTCGGAGGAGCACACGCGGAATGAGAGAATTTCGAATTTCGAATTTCGAATTAAGAATGAAGAAGCACACCCACCCTCGAATTCTTCATTCTTCATTCTTCATTCGAAATTCGAAATTCAACGCCGTATGAACTTGCTCATTCAGAACGGCCGCCTCGTCGATCCTTCCCAGCGCCTCGATGCGAAACTCGACCTGCTGATCCGGGACGGCGTCGTGGTCGAGACAGGCAGGAAGCTGCGCGCGAACGTGCCGACGGTCGATGCCGCGGGGATGGCCGTCGTTCCCGGATTCATCGATCTGCACACGCATCTGCGCGAGCCGGGGCAGGAACATAAGGAGACCATCGCCACCGGCACGCGGGCGGCGGTGGCGGGCGGCTTCACGGCCGTCTGCGCGATGGCCAACACCATTCCGCCGAACGACGAGCGCGCGGTGACGGAGATGATCATCGCCGAGGCGGCGCGCAATGGCGCGTGCCGCGTCTATCCGGTCGGCGCGGTCAGCAAGGGACTCAAAGGCGAAGAGCTCGCGGAGCTGGCTGACCTGCGCTTCGCTGGATGCGTCGCGGTAAGCGACGACGGGAAGCCGGTCGCCAACTCCCAGTTGATGCGACGCGCGCTGGAATACTGCTCCATGCTCCGCATCCCGGTCGTGGCGCACGAGGAAGAGGGGAACCTCACTGACGGCGGCGTGATGCACGAAGGCTTCACCTCCACGCTACTGGGCCTGAAGGGAATTCCCGCCGCGTCCGAAGATACGATGGTCGCGCGCGACGTGATCCTCGCGGGAATGACGCGCGCTCATCTCCATGTCGCGCATCTGTCGACGGCGGGAGCGGTGGAAAGCGTGCGGACGGCGCGGCGTGCCGGCGTCCACGTCACCTGCGAAGCGACGCCGCACCACATCGCGCTCGGTGACGATGCGGTGCAGTCGTTCTCCACGAACCTGAAAATAAATCCACCACTCCGATCGCCCGAGCACCGGCAGGCGGTCATCGAAGCGCTGGCCGATGGAACGATTGACGCCATCGCGACCGATCACGCGCCGCATCATTTCGACGAGAAGAACGTGGAGTTCGATCTCGCGCCGTTCGGCGTGATCGGCCTGGAAACGGCGTTCGCCGTCTGTTACGACCGCCTGGTGCGGCGGCACATCATCGATTTCCGGCGGCTCGTCGAGCTGATGTCGTGCGCTCCGGCGCGCATCTTCAACCTGCCCGGCGGGACGCTGCGCCCCGGCGCTCCGGGCGACGTCGCGTTGCTCGACCTCGGCAGCCGTTTTCAGGTGACCAACACCTTTCATTCGAAAGCGTCGAATTCGCCGTTCATCGGCGAGACGCTGCAAGGCCGCGTGGTGGCCACCATCGTCGGAGGCGTGGTGCGATACGACCTCCGCGCGCCCGCGCCGCTTCCGACGGCCAGGCCTCGAAAACGGAAGCGATGAAGCGTGACGTATAGCCATCCTTATGACGCGCTAACGAAGATCGACTCCACAGCCGGCCGAGGAGATGCACCATCTCTACCGGATCGGGGAGACGATCAGTGTCATCAATAAGGCCGATCCGAAGCCGCAGGAAGCGTTTCTCATGATTCTGGATAACGTTCATGAAACGGTAGGACGCGGGACGCGGGACGCAGGACCCGTATAATCAGACCGTGACTGTACAAACTCCGGCACACGTGGCTGCCGACAGCCAACCGGCCTTCAGCCTGAACGACCTGCTGATCTACATGGCCAAGCAGGAAGCTTCGGATCTCCATCTGAAGCCGATGCGTCCGCCGCTGGTGCGCATCCGCGGCAAGCTGGTGCCGGTGAAGACCGAGCCGCTGAAGCCGACGGACCTGGAAAAAATGCTGCTGCCGATTCTCAACCGGCCGCAGCGAGAGAAGTTCGATGCGCAGCAGTCGGTCGATTTCGGCTACGGCGTGCCGGGTGTGGCCCGGTTCCGCGGCAACCTCTACATGCAGCGCGGCACGGTCGGCGCGGTGTTCCGCCGCATTCCGATTCAGATCCTGGGCATCGACGCGCTCGAGCTTCCGCGCGCGGTTCGCGATCTGACGCAAATCCCCGACGGGCTGGTGCTGGTCACCGGTCCGACCGGGTCGGGAAAGTCGACCACGCTGGCGGCGATGATCTGCGAGATCTCGGAGAAAGAACCGCTGCACATCGTGACCATCGAGGATCCGATCGAGTTTCTGTTTATCGATAAGGTCGCCGCCATCTCGCAGCGCGAAGTGGGCACCGACACGCCGAGTTTCCGTGAAGCGCTGCGCAACGCCATGCGCCAGGATCCTGACGTGATCATGGTCGGCGAGATGCGCGACGTGGAAACGATGCAGACCGTGCTCACCGCAGCCGAAACGGGACACCTTGTCTATTCCACGCTGCACACCAACAACGCTGCGCAGACCATCGACCGCGTGATTGATGCGTTTCCGCCCGATCAGCACAAACAGATCCGCAGCCAGTTCGCCCTGGTCCTGCGAGGAATCATTTCCCTGAAGCTGATCAAGAACACCGAGGGAAAGCTGACCGCGGCGGTGGAAATCATGAAGAACACGCCGCAGATCGCCAAGATGATCGAAGACGGACAGACCAAAGACATTCTCGAGGCGATGGAGAGTTCGGTCGGCGTGTTCCGCATGCAGTCGATGAATCAATCGCTCATTGCCCTGCTGGCGCATCAGAAGATCACGTATCAGGATGCGATGGCGCTCGCCAGCGATCCCGACGACCTTTCACTCAAACTGCGCAAGCTCTTCCCGCAGATCGAAGAGCGCGTGCGCCAAGGGGGGGACATGGCTTTGAGCCATTCGGATTTCTCGCAGATCACCGAACTGATGGACATCAAGCGCCTCTACGAAGAGCAGGAATCGCAGTGGGGCCAGCGCCTGGCCGACAAGGATGAGGAGATCAACAATCTCCGGCGCGACATGGAATTCCGCATTCAGCAGCTCACCTCGCAGCAGGACGCACAGTCGTCGAAGGACGATGAGGTTGCCCGCGTCAAGGCGGACATGGACCGCCTCCGCGCCGACGCCCAGGCCAAGATCGGACAGCTTCAGGAGCGCATCAAGGAGCTGAATCAGAAGCTCATGGCAGCCGGGGGCGGTGGCGGTGGCGGAGTCAAGCGCTGACATTGCAACCATGCCCACGAAGCCGTCGAAACAACTCGAGACCTTTCCCAATCCGAATCCCGAGCGCGATTACGAGATCGCCTTCGAGGCGCCTGAGTTCACCTGCCTCTGCCCGATGACCGGGCAGCCCGACTTCGCCACCATCCGCATCCGCTACACCCCGGACAAGAAATGCGTGGAGTTGAAATCGTTCAAGCTCTACCTCTGGTCGTATCGCGATGAGGGAGCGTTCCACGAAGCAGTGACCAACCGGATCGCTGACGATCTCATCGCCGCGCTCGATCCGCGCTCCATCGTCGTCGAGGGAGACTTTTACCCGCGCGGCGGGATCAGGACCTCGGTCAAAGTCGAGCACCACAAAGGCGCGTGAAGCCGGTTCTGTTCATCCCCGGATTCCCGGCGAGCGAACTGCACGATGCGCGGACCGGAGCGACTGTGTATCCACCCTCGCTGACGACGCTGCTCGATCCGGCCAAGAAACAGCGGTTCCTGGACGCGGTGGTCGATGTACCCGGGGGCCTGATCGCCGGCCCTCCGATTGCCACCGTTGCCGGAATCGCCAGAGAAGCGCAGTCGCTGTACGACATTCTGGCGCACCAGTTCGGCTACGAGACCTCGGGGCTGAAGCCGGCGGAATTCGCGCCGATCGGTTGGGACTGGCGCGAGAGCATCAGCTCGGCGGAGACGATGGCCTCGATTCGCGACGTGCTCGATTTCGTCTCGCCGGAGAAGGCCGGGAACGTGTTGGCCATCGTCCATTCCACGGGCGGGCTTGTCTTCCGCGCGTTTCTCGAACAGCAGCCCGAATATCGAAAATGCTTCGAGCAGGTACTCGCGTTCGGCGTGCCGTGGCGCGGCGCGCTCGAAGCGTTGTACGCCGTCACGCAGGGTGAGTCGGAGAAGTTCCTTTTCCTGCAGCTCCTCTCGGCAGGCCAGGCCGCCTGGATGATCAGCCACGCGCAGGCCGCTTACGATCTGATTCCGCGCGCATGGCTCGCGAATCAGTCGTGGATCACGAAGCCGTATATGCGCGCGCTCGCGGCGACGGCGCACGCTCCGTTCGCGCAACAGTTCGACGATTTGCCGGTGACGAACGTCTGCGCCTGGGGGGCGCCGACGTGGTCGTCGTGCTCGCTGGTGAACGGCGGATTGGAGTTTTCGCCGCAGGACAAGGATGCTGGCGATGGCACGGTGACCATCGCTTCGTCGTCATGGCTGCAGGGCGCGCAGGTCCGTTCACTGGTTCTTCCGATCGGGGCGTACGCGACAGGTTTCATCCCGAAGTTGCACGCGCAATTGTGGGATTCGCCGCCGCTGCTGCAGATTTTCGACGAGATCATTGCAGACGCACCGCGCCAACCGTTCGTCGCTGCGGCTGCCGACAGTGACGAGGTCCTCGATTATCACAGCAACGTCACCATACGCGTGGCGGCGATGGCCGCCGACGGCTCGCCGCTGCCGGATTGCGTCGCGAGCCTTGACGGTAAGGCCGAGCTGGAATTCAACGGTACGACAAGAGGATCGATCATCCTCAGGCGCGCCGGCGTTCACCACAACATCGAGCCCGATCTCTATCGCTTCACCATCGATTTCCGCTGGGATGGTGGTTCCGCGGAGCGCGCGGTGGTCATCCGATCCGTATGAACGTGGGACCGGCTCTCAGCCGGTCCGCGCCGGCTGGAGAGCCGGCGCTACGTCGAGATCAGAGCTCCGGTTCGCGTCCGGTGAGCTGCCAGTAGGCCGTGACGTACTTGTCGCGCGTCTTCGTCCCGTATGAACGTGGGACCGGCTCTCAGCCGGTCCGCGCCGGCTGGAGAGCCGGCGCTACGTCGAGATCAGAGCTCCGGTTCGCGTCCGGTGAGCTGCC
>JBGPFD010000034.1:0-22557 GCA_041483175.1 Thermoanaerobaculia bacterium
GCCTGCGCGAGGACTAGAAGCGAGACATTGACGGAGTGGACGAAGGTGTACTCGTCGTGCTCTTTCAGTTGCGCCATGGGGAGCATCGATCGCGTGGTACCGGCAACGGAGTCGATGAAGCTCCACACCAGCTCTTCCAGTTGATCGATGGGCAATTTCCGCGCCACGCGAAATTGCGCCCACGCATCGCGGACCACTTCGATCTGCTCGACCGACAACTCGCGATGTTTGACGCCGGGCTTTTCCTCGTCGTCCATCACCACGCGTGCCCGCCCGACGATGATGTGGCCTGAAGATACGATCGTCTCTCCGGCTGCCAGAGCGTCGATGAACGGCCGCACCTCATCCTCGCCGATTCCGGCGGCGAATGTAAGCCGCTCGATCCCGCGGCGGGTCAGCAGCCCGATGAATTCGCGCAACGGCAAGCTCGCTTTTCGAACGACCTCGTCTCCGAGCACGAGATCGTCTCCCACCAGGACATAGGTCAGCGAGTCCGCTTTTGTCTCCGCTACCCATTCGTGGATCGCGGCCAAAACCTGACCGACGCCATGCACCACGCGCGGATGACTGGCCGGGTAGAGCGTGCGCATGTTGACGGCGGCGGAAATCAGAGTGGCCACGCGTTCCATGTCAGCCCTGAGCGAGACGTTCGCAGATCGCCCTCACCTGCGGATCTCGTGAACGAAGCCCTTTTTCGACCAGTGGCGCACGCGCCTCGGCCGGATAGCGGTTGAGCGATTCCCAGGCGACGTACCGCTCCTCCTTCGCCGGCCACGGAAGCATGGAGAGGGTGAAGAATCGCACTAGATGATCGAGCGCGCGCGGCTCGGCGAGTTCTCCGAGAGCGCGGATCGCCTTCACGCGCAGGAGACGATGGGCCCCGAACATATCGTTGTGGGCGAGCAGGCGCAGCAGCGGGTCGACTCCCTCTTTGATGTTGTAGTTGCCGACGAGCGTGATCGCGATCTCGGCCAGCTTCGGGTCGGGGTCGTTGAGCAGATTCTCGAGCAACGCTACGGAAACCGTGGAATCGAGAGCGAAGAGGCTCTTGATGGCTTCGAGCTTCACGCGGAGATCGCGGTGCCGTGTGAGCTTGCGCACCTCGGGAAGCGACGTGCGGTCCTGCACGGTCCGCAACAGCACGATCATGTTCCGCATCACGTACCATCGCGGATCATTGAGGAAGGGGATCACGTCGGGGGCGATCGCCGGACCGAGCAATACGATGAAATCGAAGAGGCGCCGGCGGCGCGAGCGATTGTTCTCCTCGCTGAGCGCCAGCAGCAGGTTGCGCCGCGCGCTGCCTCCCAGCGCATCCATGAAGCGCTGGATGGCGATGGCTTTCTCCGGCCCAGCGCTCTGGATCAGATCAATCACCGCCTGAATCGTGTCGCCGCTCGCCATGCGTCCAAGCGCCTCTTGCATGGAGCGCCGCAACGTGTCGCTCGCTGTCGACTTTTGGATGGTCTCCATTCGTTGCAGCAACTCGGCCGCCTCTTGGAACTCGGCTGCGCGAACGGACGAGCGAAAAATCGATTCAAGCCTTCCGAGAATGACCTCCGAAGTGCGCGAGCGGCCAAGGTCGGGAAGCAGCTCGAGCAACATCACCGCGAACTGCCGCTGGACCTCACGATTGACGACCGTGTCCACGCGATTCTCCAGCTTCTCGATCGAGCTCATGGCCTCCGGCGGAATCGTCGGGATGTGAACGGCAACGGCAGCCAGCAGCGCCTGATGATCCGCGGGGTTGTAGCGGTCAATGTCCTCGTCACCGAAAAGCTCCACCAGATCGGCGATCACGCTCGGCGACGGCGGGTGCGCTCGCGACGACGTTTCCACACTGGTCAGCGCCTGCAGCAGCGACATCGCGTGTGCCGACAGAGTTCCCATCGACGAGAGATAGCGCATGGCTTCGAGCACTTCGTCGTTCGGCAGCTCCGCAGCGAATTCGCGCAGGAGCGCTCCGGCAGTTTCATCCATGGCCAGCGCCCCGGCCACCGAGCGCAGCACCGTCTGGCTGAGCGGATCGGGAAGACTGCGAATCAGTTGCACCGCCTGCTCCAGCGAATGTTGCCGTTTCTGGCCTCTGGCGCCGGAGATGTACCTCCCGATGGTCTCCGCGAGGAAGGTTTGAAACGTCTCCTGCGCATCGGGAATGCGGACGCCGAAAGTCGCCTGGGGATCGAACTTCGGTCGCATCTCTGAGGCCGTGGCGGCAGCTTGGGCAATCAGTCGGGCCAGCTCGTCCGCAGAAGCCACCATCGGAACATCCTGCGTGACCACGGAAAAGTGGCGGCCTTCCAGCAGCGCCCGAACGATTTCCTCGAACAGCGGCACGTCGCGCTGCTCGGGCGGCCGGCCTTCGAGATCGTCGGTAAGCTCGATCGCGGAGTAGTTGACGGGCTGCAGATTGATGTTGACCACTCCGCACGCAGTAAGATCGTCCCACAGCATGCGCTTCTGACCGCTGGGGGCGCCCGCGGCGAGCAGCCGCAGGAACGCCTCGACATCGCGCGCGTTCGTGTCGCTCGCGAAGCGGAGAACGGCGACCCCTCGTGTGTAGAGCGCTTGCGCGAACTTGCTCGCTGCCGCGGAATCGATTTTCACGTCGCCGTAGATGAGCCCGTCAGCGGCGATGCCGAAACTCACGTCGCCCGCCGGGCCTCGCAGGTCTGCCAACCTGCGATTGACCAGCTCGAGAGAGCTGACGAGCGTCGGATGACCGGGCGGATACGTGGCCAGGCTCTTCCAGCCGAGCGCCAGAGCGCGCACGAATTCCGTGACCTGAATCGCTGCCGATGTGGACGACAAGCAGCAAAAATTCTACGTCTCGACGGTCGCAATTCTTTGGAAACGCCGAACTTATCGTCCACTTTTGGAAACCAACAGATATACTGCCGTCAAACCTTTGGCAGAAGCTGCAATTTCCGTCGGGGCGTTTCGCTCCAGCGCGGCGAAACCTTCGGATTCCTCGGCCTGAACGGCGCGGGAAAGACGACCACGATTCGCATGCTGCTCGACCTCCTGCGCCTCAGCCGGGCGCGACCGCCGTGGCCATCTGCGGCTTTCTCGCGTTCGCCATGTTCGTCCTCGACTACGTCGGGCGCTTCTGGCAAGCCATCGGCGGCGTTTCCATGCTCTCGCCATTCCACTACTACAGTCCGTTCCCGCTGAAATCGTCGATGTCGCCGTGCTCGCGGGAATCTTCGTCGCCGGATCAGTCATTGCGATGGTGGCCTGCGCGCGGCGGGATCTGTAGGATGAGCGGCGGTGAGTAACATGAGCGAAAAAAACATCGGCTTTATCGGCGCCGGCAACATGGCCGAGGCGATGATCCGCGGCCTGTTGCGAGGTCACGTGTTTGCGCCGCCGCAGGTGACCGCCTCCGGCCCGCGCGAGGAGCGCCGCCGCGAGCTGGCGGAGAGGTACGGCATCCGCGTCACGCAGGACAACCGCGAGGCCGCGCGGCAGGCAATCGTGGTCCTTTCGGTCAAGCCGCAGATCATCGCCCGGGTGCTCGACGAGATCGGCGATGCGATCGATCCTGACGCGCTGGTGATCTCCATCGCTGCCGGCGTGCCGGTGGCGGCGATCCAGTCGAAGCTGGCGAAAGGCACGCGCGTGGTGCGCGCGATGCCCAACACTCCGGCGCTGGTCGACGCGGCGGCCACTGCCATCGCCGGCGGCGAGCACGCGCGCGAGTCCGACCTCGACGACGCGCGCCGCATCTTCGACGCCGTCGGCATCACCGTCGTCCTCGACGAGTCACAGCTCGACGCGGTCACTGGCCTCTCCGGCTCCGGGCCGGCGTACGTCTTCCTGATCCTCGAAGCGCTCAGCGACGCGGGGGTGAAAGTGGGCCTCTCGCGACGCAACGCGCAACTGCTCGCCGCGCAGACGCTGCTCGGGTCGGCGAAGCTGCTGCTGGAGACCAACGAGCATCCCGGGCGGCTGAAGGACATGGTCACCTCGCCCGGCGGTACGGCAATCACCGGCTTGCACACCCTGGAGAGCGGCGGCTTGCGAACGACGTTGATGAACGCAGTGGAAGCGGCGACGCGCCGCTCGCGCGAGCTCGGCGAAGCGCTGCTGCCGCGAGACTAGAAGCTGCGGTTGCCGCAGCGCGCGTAAAGGGGACGGCAGCCCGTTGCCGGTGAAGTGAATTGGTAGGCCCTAGCGGGCTCGAACCGCTGACCTCCACCGTGTCAAGGTGGCGCTCTAGCCAACTGAGCTAAGGGCCTGTTGGAAAGGCAGAAGGCAGAAGGCAGAAGGCAGAAGGCAGAAGTTTTTTCCTTCTGCCTTCTGACCTCTGCCTTGAACTGGTAGGCGCTATCGGACTCGAACCGATGACCCCCACCGTGTGAAGGTGATGCGACCCTCGGGCGACAACTTAACACAACCTGGGACGATGGTGTTCCGAATGACTTGCGGGCATCCGCGGATGCCCGGGGTCGTCCGCAGCCGGACCCCGTGAATACTTGTTGAACAGTACAATAGGCGACATAACGATAGGTCACGCAGCGCTCGACCAGGTTGATCTGGTCGACCCGAGCTGGTGCTGCGTGCGGAGCGCGACCTGAGCGGCGTGATGAGTTCAAGATTCCGGTCGTTTGCCCGAAGGCCGATCTCAGCATACGATTCACCTTTCGTAACAAGTGAGGCGTCGACCAGAGGAGGGGCCACATGCTTCTGAGACGCGCAGTCCTTGCTCTTTCCGTTCTGTTCCTCGCCGGAGTCGCGAACGCGCAGCTCGTGGCCGAGCGGGTCACGACCGCGAACGCGGCAACCCGCCTCTTCTCCGGTTCCGACGCCGTCGGCGGCGTCGGTGACTGGTATCTCTCTAACGGGATCGTCGAAGTCATCGTCGACGACGCTGGAAACGAAGCCGACGTGCCGGTGCCCAAGCAGAACATGATCTCGCCGTCCGGCGGGAACCTCGTCGACGTGGGGACCGTCGGCCACGACAACGACCAGCTCAATCAGATCTTTCAGGTTGCGAATCTCAACGCGTCCGACGCGTTCTTCTACGCGGCCGTGATCCCCAGCGTGACGCCGTCGAGCGCCTCGTTAACGTCCTTTGGTGTGCTTCTGTTCGGGCCACTGCAGCTCCCTGCGCAGACAACCTATTCCGTGGCACCGGGTCAGCCATTCATCACTATCACCTCGAGCGTGGTCAACAACACAGCCGGTTCGCTGCCGCTCTTCAACATCACGGACGTGGTGACGCTGGTCGGCCGGACGACGGTTCCATTCGCGCCATTTCCTGGCCGCGGCTTCAATCATCCCAAGCTTGACTTGACGCCGGCCGGCATCAGCGCGGCGCTCGGCATTTACCCGTTCGTAGCGTTCCCCGGAAGTCTTTCTCCTGAAGATGGCGTCATCGATACGGTGACTGGGGCCACAGCAGGAGAGGTCGCGTACGCGATCGTTCCCGTGAGCTTCAGCATCGGCCCGACTACCATTCCGGCATCCGTACTCCTCGGCGTCAACAGTGACCTCGTCAGCGGAGTCGGTAACCCGTTCAATCCGGCGACTTCGCCGCTTCTCCCGCCGGGCGTTACATTCACCTACACACGACGTCTCCTCGTCGGTTCCCGGATCGACGTAGCCTCAGTATCAGACCTAGTCTTCGGAGGCGGCCCGTTCCCCACGGGAACAGTGACCGGCAACATTGACGCCGAGGATTCGGCTGACGTCCGAGCGAATCTGATCTTCACCGGAACGCTTGCACCGATCTTCGGCCCCGCGCCCCTTCCGCTGACGCAAGTGCGCACCGACGACCACGGCGCCTTCGCCGTTACTCTGCCCAGCGGTACCTACAGCATCGCCATTTCTTCTCCTGAGCGAAATGACATCACGACGACCGTTACCGTGACGCCGGGGACCTCCTCCGCCACGCTTCCGAAACTCAGCCCGACGGGACACGTTCGCTACTCAGTAACCGAGAAAAAGCGGCCCATTCCGGCAAAGCTCACCTTCCTGGGAATCGATGGAACAGCATCGCCCGATTTCTCGCGCTACTTCGATGCTGTGCGCTTCGATCCGCTGACGCATCAGCCGCTATCGAATGTCGATCCGGGCTCATTCGGCGGGTCGCCGTCGAAGAACGTCCTCTTTACCGACGAGGAAGGTCAGCAGGCCATCAAGCCGGGCACCTATCAGGTGATCGCGTCACGCGGTATCGAATACACGATCGCGCGCAAGAACATTACCGTCCACGCTGGAGAAGCGCTCGACCTCGCGCTCGAACTGGAGAGAGTCATCGACACGTCCGGCTACGTATCTGCAGACTTCCACGTTCACTCTGCGCGGAGCTTCGACTCTTCCGCCCCGCTCCGTGATCGCGTGCGCAGTTACGTCGCGGAAGGCGTGGAAGTGCTCGTCTCCACCGACCACAACTTCATCACCGATCTTGCTCCCATCGTTCAGCAGGCGGGCTACGGCGCATTCCTGAAGACGATGGTAGGGGACGAGATGACCACCAGCCTTCCGTCGCCTTCGTTCCCGCAGGCGTTCGGGCACCACAACGTCTTCCCCTTCTTCGTCGACCCGCTGGCGCCGCGGCGCGGCGCGGTGCCGACGGAGTATGTCAACGCGGCGACGTTTTATGACCGCGCGCGTTCCAAGCACCCGGAGGTAGAGAAGGTCATCCAACTGAATCACCCGCGGGCCGGCGTCGCCGGTCTGACGCTGATCGGTCTTTTCAATACTGTCGGATTCAATCCCACGGTGCCGATCTCGGGCGTGCTGCTGCAGCAGAGCTTCCTGGGCACGGGAACGCGGAACATTGATTTTGATGCGCTGGAGATCTACAACGGCGACAACATCGGGCAGTACCTGCAGTGCCGCAATGACTGGTTCAGTCTGTTGAACCAGGGCTATGTCAAGACTGCTACTGCCGTCACGGACTCACACCGGGTTGTTCTAGAGACGGCCGGAATGCCGCGCAGCTACGTGGCGACACCCGTGGACGAGCCGAGCATGCTTACGGATTCCATGATCACGTCCGCAGTCGTTTCGAGCCGCAATGCCCTCGGTTCGTCCGGCCCGTTCATCCGCTTCACGATCGACAATCATCCAATCGGATCGCTGGTAGAGGCGAAGAACAGCAGCAAGCTGGAAATCATCGTCGACGCGCCGGCATGGGTGCCAGTGGACGAAGTACGGATCTTTGCAAACGGGCAATTGTTTGCGACGTTCGACAACTCGACGCATCCGACCGTGACTGCCGCTCCATCCGATCCGACCTCAAAACAGGGGACCAGGCGCTTCAATGCATCTGTGAAGGTGAATCCGACTCGGGATACGGCGTACATGATCGAAGCAGGCGCGCGGCTGCCATTGGCCATTGACACCGACGGAGATGGTGTCGTCGACCGATCGGACACGAACGGTGACGGTGTCATCAACGGCAGCGACGATGGAATCGCACAGCCTCCCTCACCGGAGATCTACGCCGCTGTGGCTCCCGGCTTCGTGCCGCTGGCGTTCACGAATCCGATTTGGGTGGATGTGGATGGGAACGGAAAATTCGATCCGCCGGGATTGCCTGCAGCTCCGGCGGTGACGATGAAGCTCTCTCACGTGGCTCCGTTGCCGCACGGCCCCGACGATCTTCTGGTCTTTTCGCGTTGGCAGATCACGCCTGAAGTCATGCACGGCTTCGAGGCAAGGATGCGCGACATCCGCAAGTGAAACGAGCGGCGGCGTTCCTCTTTCTTGTCGCCGCCGCCGCGTTCGCGCACTCGATCTCCCGTGCGGAGGTGATCGCACATCTGAGCACCGACGAGGTCCGTGCACGCGAGGCTATTCAGCGCGTCTGGTCGCCTTCTGAGAAGCCGACGCTGCTCATCATCGAAGTCTCGAAGGGCTGGCTCGAGAGGTCGGGCGATTCGCGTCGTGCTGCGGCGCGGCGCTGGCTCGAGCTTTGGCACCATGCGGTTCCTCGAGGGCGAGTGTCCGTTGTGGATTCAAGCGGACAGGCGGTGATCCGCTATACGCCTTCGGGTGAGGTGCAACTGAGGGAGTGAAGTTAAGCGGTTGGTAGGCGCTACCGGACTCGAACCGGTGACCCCCACCGTGTGAAGGTGATCCCACCTTCGGCGACAACTTAACACAACCTGAGATGACCGTGTTCCCAACAACTTAGGGATATCCCGGGATGTCCAGGGACGTCCGTAGAATGACCGCGCGAACACTCCGCGAACACCACGACCCGGTGATCGCACGCGATCATCGACTACTGGCGGCGATCTTCTGAACATCGCGGAGCGTGGGGACATTGAAGCTGTCAATGGGAGGCCAGCGCTGTCAATGGGAGGCCAGCGAAACACCATGCGAGAACCATGGAGGCAAGCTGTGTCCCTGCGCCGAAAGGATTGGACGGCGCAAGATCCGGCCTCGTGAGGTTAGAGCGCTCCGAATTCGTCAGTCGATGGCCGATTGACTAGAATGGCGCTTTCGCATACTTGCGCGGCTCCCAATCGGCGCCAAGAAGGGCAACCGTCGGAACGTATGTCTGCTGAGCCGAGGAGTGACGTGGCGGTCGTGTGTTCGACCTGGCGCACGGTTGCTCTGTTGGCGCTGACGGCGGCGGTCATCGTCGCTCAAGAGGTGCTGCTCACCCGCGTTCTCTCGGTGACGACCTGGTACAGCCTCGCCTTCGTGGTCATCAACCTGGCGATGGTCGGTCTCACTGCCGGGTCGCTCCAGGCAGCGCGGGCGGAGCGCGACGGCAAGCCGCTCGCGTCATGGCTTGCCCAGCGCATGGTCACGGTTGGGGCGGGGTTGCTCATCGCCGACGTCATCACCGTGACGACGCCGCTTTCGTTCCACGCCGACGCCCTGGCGTTTCTATCGATGTTGGTGGTCATCGCCGCAAACACGTTCCCGCTGATCGCCGGCGGAGCGGTGATTGCTCGACTGATGTCGCGCGGAGGCGTGTCCGTGCCCACCCTCTACGCGGTCGATCTGGTCGCTGCGGCTGCCGGGGCCCTGGCCCCGCTGGTGTTGCTCGGTCCACTGAGCGGTCCGAGCGCGACCGCGTTGCTGGCCGCGATGGCGGCTGCCGGATCGTGGCTCGCGGCACCGCGAGTCGTCGCCAAACGTGCAATCGGCGTGGTACTCGTCTCCCTGACCGTCATCGTGCTCACGGAGGGTTCACCGGCGGGTCTCTTGATCCGTCAGGCGAAAGGAAGCGCGTTCCGGGACATCGAACCGCCGGTCTTCGAGATCTGGAATCCGCTGTCGTACGTGTACGCCACGCGGTTCATTCCGCGGCGCATTCCGGTGTTGTGGGCGGCGTCACCGGTGTTCCAGCCACGAGGCATCTATCCGACGAGCATCGTGCGCATCGACGCCGAGGCCTGGACGCCCGTCTCGCCGTATCGCGATCCGAGTGAGCTGACGTTCCTGCGCTACGACGCCACGACGGCGGCGCACGTTTTGCGCCCGCGCGGCACGGCATGCGTGATCGGCGTGGGTGGGGGACGGGATCTCCTCGCCGCGTTGCAATACGGCCATCCGCACGTGTTCGGCATCGAGATCAACCCAGCCATGATCGAGGTTCTACGCAGAGTGGCCAATGTCTCGCCGGTGATTCGCGATCCTCGCGTACAGATCGTGACCGGCGACGGACGCGCCGTGCTCGCGCGAACGGACATTCAATGCAGCGTGCTGCAGGCCTCACTCATCGACACGTGGGCGGCGACGTCGGCGGGGGCCTTCGCGCACACCGAGGCCACGCTGTACACACGCGAGGCGTGGTTGCTGTTCCTGCGCCGTGTCGAGCCGGACGGAATTCTCACCTTCTCACGCTGGTACGATCCGGCGCACGTCAGTGAAACCGCGCGGCTGATCTCGCTCGCGGTCGCGTCGCTGCTCGACCGCGGCGTTGCCCATCCGCGGGACCACCTTGCAGTTCTCGCCTCGACGAACTGCGCAACGATTCTGGTGAGCCCGCGCCCCTTCTCGGCCGATGACCGTGCCGCAATCGACCGCCTGGAGCGCGATCTGCACTATCAACTGCTCGTAGCCCCCGGGCGCCGTCCTGCGGATTCGCTCATCGATCATCTGGTCAACGCCGATTCGATCCAAGCGCTCGAGGAGGCGGGTGTGCCGTATGGTCTCGATACGTCCGCGCCCACCGACGACCGGCCCTTCTTCTTCCAGCTTCTGGCACCCGCCGCGTGGCTTCATCCCCTCGAGGCGATGCGCGGCATGCGGCAAAGCTATGGATTGGGCGGCGGCGTGATCCCCGGCAACGTCACCGCCATGATCGGCATGATGCTCATGCTGCTGGCGGTGTCCATCGTTGGAGCCCTATTGCTCGGCCCGACGCTGTTCACGTCGCTACGCTCGCCTCTCCCGCCCCTGCCAGGATTTCGGGCCTGGGTCTACTTCGGCGCCCTCGGTGCCGGTTTCATGATCGTCGAGATCGCGCTCATGCAGCGCATGCACGTCGTGCTTGGTCATCCGACGTATTCGCTAATCGTCGTGCTGGCGAGTTTGCTCATGGCCACCGGCGCGGGCAGCGCGTTGTCGACGCGCCTCGTGCGATCGCGGCGCTCCGTCTCGATTGTCGCGGCGGTCGCGGGCGCGTTTCTGGCCGTGCTGCCGAACCTGGTCATCGCTCCGCTGGCCCACCGCACCGGGGACGCATCGCTTGCCGTGCGCGCGTTATGGACCGGTGGCTGCGCGGCGCTGGCCGGATCCCTTCTCGGCATGCTGTTCCCTTCGGGACTTCGTTTCACCCACCGTGAAGTGGGCGCCCCGGCCGCGTTGGCGGTCAACGGCATCACCAGCGTGCTCGGTGCCGGCGCCGCCGTCATGGTGTCGGTTGCCCTCGGGATTCCAACGAGCTTCCGCCTTGCCGCCTTGTGCTATCTCGTGGCCGCCCTCGCCGGCCCGACATATTGGAACGCCGTCGACGAGAACTCTGCGCCCCGCTTCTCCTCGCCCAAGCCGGAGGAGCGGGGATGATGATGAGCGGAATGACCCGGTCCGCCGCAATCGCACCGGGGAACGCAAGGGATTGCTCGACCTCCGCGGACGAAGCCGGCGCTAAGATCCTGGAACCAGGCGTGTTTAGAAGTGGTAGGCGCTATCGGACTCGAACCGATGACCCCCACCGTGTGAAGGTGATGCTCTACCAACTGAGCTAAGCGCCTATCTCCGGCTTCGCATGACGCCACATCTGCTTCGTTGCGCTCGCTCGGGCTCCTCAACGTACTGATTTGTACGCCTCGTCGCCCTCGCTTCGCGCGCCTCGCATCTGCGCCGTCCTGCGAAGCCTCACCGCTGGTAACGAACGCATTTCCTCCGCTATTTCCGCGGGGTCGCTAGGATAGCACGGTCAAATTCGGGGCCAAATTCGGCGGCGGAATTCGTCCCACGCCCCAGACGGCGATCCGATGCATCGCTCTTTAATTGTGATGCAATAGGCAACCATGCGCAGGATCAGGAGGGCGATGGCCATTGGGGTCGCTGCGGCAGGAGCGGTGGCCATCGAGCGGAACTTCTTCGCCGCGCCGCGATACCGCGGGCCGCTCTCCGATCACTTCGACGGCGAGCGCTTCCACAACGCCAGTCCGTCGTGGCAGAGCGAGCGCGCGTTCCTGAAGTGGGCGCTCAACCGGCAGCAGGGGCACTGGCCGAAGTGGATCGATGCGCCGTACGGACCGCCGCCGCCGCGCCGCATCGGCGAGCGTGGCCTCCGGGTGACGTTCATCAACCATTCGACCACCCTCGTGCAGCTCGACGGCATCAACATCCTGACCGATCCTGTCTGGTCGGAGCGCGTCTCGCCGCTCCGCTTCGCCGGTCCGCGCCGCCACCGCCCGCCCGGCATTCGATTCGAAGATCTCCCGCAGATCGACTTTGCCCTCGTCAGCCACAATCACTACGATCACTGTGACCTCCCGACCCTGAGGCGACTCCGCTGCACGATCGTTACACCGCTCGGCAACGGCGCGCTGATGAAGCGGCATGGAATCGAGAACGTGATCGAACTCGACTGGTGGCAAAGTGTAGCGGCGGGCGTCCCGCCCGCCGTCGGGCCGGCGAGGACGCCGGCCCCCGCACAGATCACCGCCGTTCCGGCGCAGCACTTCGCGGCGCGCGGCATGTCGGACCGCAACCGCAATCTCTGGAGCGGATTCGTGATCGGCTCGCCGTCCGGCAATGTATATTTCGCCGGAGACACCGGATGGGCCGGTCATTTCTGGGATATCGGGCGTCGCTTCGCGCCGATCCGCCTCGCGCTGCTGCCGATCGGATCGTATCTGCCGCGCTGGTTCATGCAGCCGGCGCACATCGATCCGGCCGAGGCGGTCGAAGCCCACTTCGTGCTGCGGGCCCAGACCAGTGTGGCCATCCACTTCGGCACATTCGCCCTTGGAGACGACGGCGCATTCGATCCGCTCCGCGATCTCCAGGAAGCGATCGCCGCGAACGAAAACCCGCGATTCTGGATCCTCGAGCACGGCGAAGGGAGAGACATTCCACCATGCGACTGATCGGTGCCTGGTCTCACTCCATCATCGATTACCTGATGGTCATTCTGATGGTGATCGGCCCGTCGGTGTGGGGATTCGCCGGACGGCAGGCGACGCTCGCCTACGTCCTCGCGGCGACGCTTTTCATCCTCACGCTCCTCACGCGCCATCCGCTCGGCGTGATGAAGATCGTGCGCTTCCCGCTGCACGGCGCGGTCGAGCTGCTGTTGGTGCTGCTGCTTCTCATTCTTCCCTGGCTGGCGAACTTCGCCCGCGGCGTGCACTCGCGCAACTTCTACGTGGGCATCGGCGTGCTGATGCTGGCCGTCTGGTTCATGACCGACTTTCGAGGTTTGCGCGGGAATCGGGCACAATGAATATGGTTCAGGCCGACCGATGCCGCCATCTTCGAAGACCCTCCGGGTTCTCATCGCCGATGATCAGGCGATCAATCGGAAGCTGACGTCGCGCCGTCTGGAACGCCTCGGCTTCGTCGCGGACAGCGTGGAAAGCGGCCTCGAGGCGCTCGAAGCGCTGAGTCGCGTGCCGTACGACCTGGTGTTCATGGACTGCCACATGCCGCAGATGGACGGCTTTCACGCCACGGAGGAGATTCGCCGGCGGGAAGGGACGGCGCGGCACACGCCGATCGTGGCGCTGACGGCGAGCGCGGTCGGCCCCGAACGCGACCGATGCATCGCGGTCGGGATGGACGACTACGTCACGAAACCGATCACCGACGCCGACCTGAATCGCCTCTTGAGGCAGTGGGTCGTCGATGGCCGTCCGGCGATTGACAGCGCGACCACGACCGTGCTGCAGCAGATCGGCGAGGGCGACGAGAACATCCTGCATGAAGTGATCGATCTCTACTTCGCCGACGCTCCGGCGCGAATGGACACGATTCGCAACGCAATCGCCGCGCGCGATTCGGAATCGCTGACCTCCGCGGCGCACGCATTGAAGAGCAGCTCCGGGAATGTCGGAGCCACGCGGGTGTGCGAGATCTGCGGCGAGCTGGAGGTCATCGGGCGCGGCGGTGTGGCTGACGGCGCCGACAAGCTGCTGGCGCACCTCGAATCCGAATATGAGCGCGCCAGTGGCGAGCTGCGAGAGATGCGCCGCGCATGAACAGCGATCTGACCGCGGTGTTCCCCGGCAAGCGCGTGTCGATCTTCGGCGTTGATCTCAGCCTTGCCGAAGAACTGGCGGAAATCTTCCGTTTGGCCGGCGCCGAGTCGACGGTGATGGACAGCGGCGCTCCGACCGGCGCCGATCTCGTCGTCGCTTCGCCGGCCGCCGCATCGCACGTCGATCCCGGCGTCCCGCTACTTGTCGTCGGGCAGCTCGATGCGTTTACGCAGCGCCGCGGCGCCGAACACTCCGATTTCCTCGTCGCGCCGCCGCTCCGCAGCGAGGAAGTCCTCCTGCGGGCCTATCGGCTGCTGACCTCCACCCGGCGCGCCGCGGCGGAAACGAACCCGTCCGTTCTGGCAGTCGATGACGACGCGACGACCACGGCCATCGTGCGCGCCGTGCTTACCCGCAGCGGATTGACCTGTCACGTTGCCACCGACGGCCGCCAGGCGCTTGAATCAGCGCGGGCGTTGAAGCCGAGCGCCATCGTGCTCGACGTGAACATGCCGTTCATCGACGGATTCGAGGTGCTCTCGACCCTGCGGAACGATCCGGAAACGGCCGGGATCCCCATCGTCATGCTCACCTCCGTCCAGCAGGAGTCGGATATCGTCCGCGGTTTCGGACTGGGCGCCGACGACTACGTGGTCAAGCCGTTCAATCCGATGGAACTGCTGGCGCGCGTCAAGAGGCTGGTCGGCAAGCACTGATGCGTGCGGCGATCTGGCGCAGCACCCTTCTCACCGCCGCGATCTATGGCGCCGCCATCGCCATCGTGGCGCAACTGTTGCGCACGGGCACGAACCTCGGCAGGGACATGTCGCTTGCCCTTGCCTTTGCGCTGGTGCAGATGGTTGCCATTATTCTCATGGTCGCGGCGCTGTTTGCGCGGAAGCAGGTCAACGTGATCCGCGCTGCGCGGTCGCGCCGCCTCGTCCCGCAGATCCAGGATGCGTTGGCGATGCACGCCATCGGATTCGATCGGAGCGCGCTGCTGCAACAGTTGCGGCGGCAGTCGTCCGAAGATGTGCGCCAAACTCTATTTGCGGTGCTCGCATCGACCCGAGGCGAGCCACGCGATCGCGTGTCCAGCCTCGTTCCCGCCCTCGAAATGCTCGAAACGCGAGGCCAGCAGAGGGTGATCGAGCGGATCCGCGATCTCGTGCGCCTCGGGCCGGCCGAGCGCTTTGAGCAGATCGTCACCGAGATCGCGCATCAGAATCTCCTGCTACGCGCGGTCGCTGCCGAAGAACTGGCGCCGCACGCCGCGAGCTTTGCGTCATCGCAGATCCGGCACGCGCTGCAGGCATCGGACCCGCAGGTTATCGTCGCTGCTCTGGAGATGCTGCGCTCGTGGCGCCGCGCGCTGCACGTCGACGGATTCCTCCCGCTGCTCGTCCACGAGAACGCCGGGATTCGCGCCAATGCGTTTCTGGCCTTGCCATACGCGGCCGCCGATGCCACGCAGGAATCGATCGCCCCGGCGATCATCAAAGCGCTCGATCACGAAGACACCGCCGTCCGCGCCGCTGCGGCCACGGCTGCCGGCAGGATGCGAATCATGCTCGCCGCAAATGCGCTCGGCGCGCGCCTGAGCGACCCGGAGCGGGTTGTGGCCGTCGCCGCGGCATTCGCCCTCGCTGCGCTCGGCGGGCCTGGCGACGTTCTATTGCAGCGCGCGGTCCTCTCGCCCGATCGTACCGCGGCATCGATGGCCTTCGAGGCGCTGGAGAAAGCGGCTCTCGGACGGCTGGAGGTGGCGTGATCGTCGACATCCTGCAGCGGGCATTCACGCTCATCGAGACGATGCTCATCGTCTATGTCGCCGCGATCAATGCGATATACCTCCTGCTGATCCTTCTCGGCTACTTCGTGCTCCGCCGCGAGCGCGAATTTCCTGTGGAGACGCGCGAGCAGCTCCTCCGATCGCCGCTGCTGCCGTCGATCGCCGTCGTGGCACCGGCATACAACGAGGCCGCGACGTGCCGCACGAGCGTGCGCAACATGCTTGCCCTCCGTTACCCGAACCACGAGGTCATCGTGGTCAACGACGGGTCGAAGGACGATACGCTGAAGATTCTGATCGAGGAATTCAAACTCTATCGATCGGGACGGATCGCGTTCGCATCGCTGTCACACCAGCCGATCCGCGGCGTTTACGAATCGCGCGATCCGATCCGCCTCGTCGTCGTCGACAAGGAGAACGGGGGCAAGGCCGATGCGGCGAATGCCGGCATCAACGTCGCGCGCGCCGACCTCGTCTGCATCGCCGATTCCGATTCGCTTTTGGAACACGACTCGCTCCTCTACGTGGCGAAACCGTTCCTCGAAGATCGGACGACCATCGCCACGGGCGGGATTGTGCGTGTGGTCAACGGCTGCCGCGTGGAAGGCGGGCAGGTCACCGAGGTGCATGCGCCGCGGCGGCTCCTGCCGCTGTTTCAGGCCGTCGAATACCTCCGGGCGTTTCTTGGCGGCCGCGTCGCGTTCAGTTTTCTCAATTCGCTGCTGATCATCTCCGGCGCGTTTGGCCTCTTTGATCGAAAGGCGGTGATCGAGGCCGGCGGCTACCGGCAGGATGCGATCGGCGA
The DNA here is from genome assembly GCA_041483175.1 of Thermoanaerobaculia bacterium. Taxonomy (GTDB): domain Bacteria; phylum Acidobacteriota; class Thermoanaerobaculia; order Gp7-AA8; family Gp7-AA8; genus Gp7-AA10. The sequence goes on from JBGPFD010000034.1 coordinate 16,223, forward strand.
GGACATGGAGCTGGTGACGCGCCTGCATCGGCTGTGGCGATCGGCGCACCGCCCGTATCGGATCGTCTTCGTCCCCGAGCCGGTCTGCTGGACCGAGGTGCCGGAGCGCATGCGCATCCTGCGGAGCCAGCGCAACCGCTGGCAGCGCGGCACTGTCGACAGCGTCCGGCGTCACATGCAGATGCTGTTGAACCCTCGTTTTGGAAGCGTGGGCCTGATCGCCTTCCCGTACTTCTTTCTGTTCGAGATGATCGGCCCGGCGATCGAGTTGCTCGGATACGAGATGACGCTGTTCGGATTGGCATTCGGCCTGATTGCGCCGCGGCTCGCTGTCCTCTTCTTGATTGTTTCGATTCTTTTCGGGATTCTGTTGTCGATGAGCGCGGTGGCGTTGGAAGAGCTGACCAAGCGCCGGTATCCCGGGCCGGCCGATCTGGCGCGGCTCTTCGGCGCGGCGATTCTGGAGAACCTCGGCTTCCGCCAGTTGCTCACCATCTGGCGCACCCGCGGGTTGATCGATGGACTTCGCGGCAAGAAAAAAGGATGGGGAATCATGGAGCGGCGCGGATTCTCGGCGGGCGCATTGATTCTGGCGGTGTTCCTGATCTCCGGCTCCGCATTCGCGCAGGACGTCGATCGCGCCCGCCAGCTCGCCACTGCTGGTCAGCGCCGCGAAGCGTTGCAGATCCTCGAGCAGCGGATCGCGGTCGCGCCGAATGACATCGACGCCATGACACTCTACGGAAGGGTCCTCTCGTGGGACGGCGATTTCCCGCGCGCCCGCCGCGCGCTGCAGTGGGCGCTGCTGCACGATCCCGAAAATCGCGACGCGCGCGAAGCGCTCGCTCGCGTCGAACAATGGTCGGTGCGGCAGCCCGTCGTAAGAAACGAAGTCATGTTCGGCGGAACATACGACGATATTCAGGATTCCGACGCCTGGCGCGAGGCGGAGATCGGTGTCAAGAGCAACCTGCGATTCGGCGCCGCGGTCCTGCGCGGCGCGCACGCCCGTCGCTTCGACCTGAATGACGATCAGCTCGGCATCGAGCTCTATCCGCGCGTCGGAGCGAAGGGTTACCTCTATCTGGATGCGGGCTACTCGCCGCACGCGCGGCTCTACCCGCGATCGCGATACGGATTCGAGTTCTTCCAGGGATTCGGCCCCGGCCTCGAAGCATCGCTCGGCTACCGCCGTCTGAATTTCGCAACGGCGGCGAACATCTACACCGGCTCGCTCAGCAAATATGAGCGCGACTGGCTCTTTACCGCGCGCGGGTATCACTCCGACCAAACGAATTCGTTTCAGGTGATGGCCCGCCGCTACCTCGGCAGCGCCGATCGCTACGTCGGTTTGCACGTGGGAAAAGGGTCAACGCGCGAAGAGATCCGCAGCATCACCGATCTCGCGGCACTCGATTCGCTCGATGCGGCGGCCGACGCGCGGTTCGGCATCGCCGCGCCGTGGTTCCTGCAGCTCCGCGCCGGCGCGGGACGGGAGCGACTCCCGAACGGGCATCGGCGCCACGCGACGGCCACCGCGCTTCTCGGGCTGCACTTCTGAGACGGCGCAGCCGGGGTGCGGCACGGCGCAGCCGTGCCCTACTTGTTTTTAAACGATTTCCTTTTCGGCACTTTCGCGCCCGAGCGGCGCGCCTCGGAAAGTCCGATGGCGATCGCCTGTTTGCGGCTGGTCACTTTCTTTCCCGAGCGGCCCGACTTCAGCGTTCCGCGCTTCCGCTTGTGCATCGCCCTCTCGACTTTCTCCGAGGCTTTCTTACTGTACCTTCCGGCCATAGATCCTCCTGCCCACGTCGGTGCAAGTGGCAGGCCTCACTCGGTATCGACGTACGTGCTGCGCGCCATCACCTCGGCGCCGCGCCGATCGACGTCCACCTCGATGCTGTGCAGGCCGCGCATTTTTAACGCCGGCTTTCGCACTTCCATCTCGTAGTGGCCGGTGAGCGCTCGCGTAAGCTGGCCGATCGCGATCTCCGGGAAGCGAAACGTCTTGGCGTAGAAGCCGCCCGTGTCGCCGGAAACCTTTCCCAGTCCTACCTCGAGGGAGTGGTAGTCGGCCTGGGTAAAGTCGAGCGAGAAGACGCTCACCCGTGCCGCTTCGAGCGCCTGCCTCGCGGCCGCGTAGACCGGCAGCATCCACACGCGCCCGCCGCTGAAAACTCCGAGGCCCCAGCCGAAGAGGATGAGCGACTTCGGCCCGGGAATCGGGCGCATCGCGTTTCCGAGCAGCAGCAGCGCCTCCTCCGAGCTCGCGGCCTTCTTCATGGCCGCCGGATCGAGTCGCGAACGAAGCGATGGCATCGGCACGATGGGCGGCGTGTTCGGCTCGTTCGTCAGCAGCGCATCGAGCATCGCCGCCGCGATGCGGTGCTTGTCGTCGCTGAAATCGAGCCGGAACTTCAGATGGGAGTCGAACGAGAGCACGGCCACGCGGTCTCCCGGTTCCAGAACGTCGAGGAATTCATCAATTTTCTGAAGAATGTCCATCTGGCCGGCGATGCGAGCCGAATTGCGAGCGAAGTCGGTCTGGAAATAAAAGACCAGCAGGCGTCCACGCGGCGCCGGAACATCGAGGGTCGTGTTCACTTCCTCCTGAGGTTGCTCGATGTCCGCCAGCGCGCGCGCCGCGGCGGTTTCGGGAATCCAGTCGACCGACTCGACCGTTGCCGGCCGGCCGTCGACGCGCACGCGGAAATCCGCCGGCTTGAGGCCGAGGATCGGATCGCCGTGGGAGTCGGTGACGCGCGCGTCGACCAGGATGCGCTCGACGGTGATCTTCTCCTGGTACTGCTGGGCGGCGGCCATCGTCGCCGCGAAAATAACGGCCGCGAGCATGCCCCAAGTTTACAATCGGCCGATGCGCAAACTGCTGCTCGTTTTCCTGTTCGTCACCACCGGCGCCTTCGGGGCGAATTTCGGCGATTTCTTCCTCGACAAGACGATGCGCGTGAACTACTACCACACCGGAAATCGCGGTCAGGAGATCATCGCCCTCGGCTCGATCGTCTCCGACGGCCCGTGGCCCGGCAGCCGCACGCGCCTGCTCGACACGCTCAACCTCGGCAACACCATGGTCGAGGTGATCGATCGCCAGACCAATCAGGTTCTCTACTCACGCGGCTTTGCCTCGGTGTTCGGCGAGTGGGTGACCACCGACGAAGCGAAGAACCGTGCCGGAACCTTCGAAGAGTCGGTCCGCTTTCCATGGCCGAAAAAGCCGGTGCAGATGGTGATCAAAGAGCGCGACAAGGATGGCGCGTTTCAGCAGATTTTTTCCACGCTGATCGACCCGAGTTCGCGATTCGTCAATCCCGCCGACCGACCGCCCGCGGGTCGCGTGTGGAACGTGATTGAGAACGGCCCGCCATCGGACAAGGTCGACGTGCTGGTGATCGCCGAGGGATACACGGAGGCGGAGATTCCGAAATTTCACAAAGACGTACAGCGGCTGGTCGGCAAGCTCTTCGATACCGAGCCATACAAGAGCCGCAAGAACGACTTCAACGTGCGCGCGCTCGATCTGATCGAGCCGCGCAGCGGTGTCAATCGCCCCCGCACCGGCGACAACCGCCGCACGATGACCGGCGCGCAGTACAACATCTTCGATTCCGAACGCTACGTCCTCACGCTCCAGGATCACCGGTTGCGCGACGTCGCATCGTCCGCGCCGTATGACTACCTCGAGATCCTGGTGAACGAAAAGACGTACGGCGGCGGCGGGATCTTTCGCGATCAGGCGACCGCGTGCGCCGACAGCGCGTTCGCGGAGTACGTGTTCGTCCACGAATTCGGTCATCACTTCGCGGCGCTCGCTGACGAGTACTACACCTCGCCGGTTGCGTACGAGACGTCCGGCAGCGCCGAGCATCCCGAGCCGTGGGAGCCGAACGTGACGGCGAACGGCACGCATCCGAAGTGGGCCGTGGACTCCGGCGCGCCGCTGCCGACCCCGTGGGACAAGGAGGAATTCGAAAAACACAGCCGGGCCATTCAGGCGGAGCGCGCCCGCATTCGCGCGGCGAACGAGCCGGAAAGCGTGATGGACAGACTCTTCACCGAGGAGCGCGCGTGGGAGACGAAGTTCCTCGGTTCGCAGAAGTACGCCGGGAAAGTGGGTGCCTTCGAAGGGGCAGCGTACGAGCCGCACGGCCTTTACCGGCCGGAGGTCGATTGCATCATGTTCACGCGCGACGAGGTCGGCTTCTGCCGCGTCTGCCGGCAGGCGATCGAACGGGTCATCGACGAGTATTCGCGATAGAACGCACTCGACGATCGCCATACAGTATGGAGATGGGATGACGCGCATCCTGACTGGCGCGGACGTCGCCGCGCTGCTGACTCTGGACGACTGCATCGCCGCAGTCGAGTCAGCGTTTCGTGCGAGCGGCGAAGGACGTCTGCCGCCAGCCGGTCTGCTGAGCAGCCATGCGGAGAACGGCGTGTTTCATATCAAGACGGCATCGTTCGGCAGCTACTTCGCGGCGAAGGCCAATGCGAATTTTCCGTCGAATCCGTCGAAGCGAAACCTGCCGACGGTGCAGGGCCTGCTGCTTCTCTTCGATCGCAGCAGTGGCGTTCCGCTCGCGGCGATGGACTCGATGGAGATCACCCTTCGCCGCACTGCCGCGGCGACCGCGGTGGCGGCAAAGGTTCTGGCACGCCGCGACGCGCATGTGGTGGAGATCTATGGCTGTGGGCGGCAGGGTCGCGTGCAGCTCGAGGCGCTGTCGCGCGTGCTTTCGATTCACCAGGTCATCGCGCACGACCTCGACCCCGAGGCGGTGCGGCGCCTGACCACGCAATTCCCGGTGGTTAGTGAAGGCGTGGCCGATGTCATCGTCACCTGTACGACGTCGCGCGTTCCGTTTCTGCGAGAGGCGCGGCCGGGGGCGTTCATTGCCGCGGTAGGCGCGGACAATCCAGAGAAATCGGAGATCGATCCCGCCCTGATGCACTCCAGCACCATCGTCGCCGACTCCACCGAGCAGGCGGCGGCCATCGGGGATCTGCATCACGCCCCCGGTGCGGCGGTGCACGCCGAGTTGGGGGAGATTCTGGCCGGGCGGGTGCGGGGGCGTGCCAGCGCGGAGGAGATCATCATTTTCGATTCCACCGGCGTGGGATTTCAGGACGCGGCAGCGGCGGCGGTGGTCTACGAACATGCCGTGCGACACGGTGCCGGGGTCGATATAGTGATGTAGACTATAGCAATGGCTACCATATCGATAGACCGTGCCGTATTCGACTCCGTCATGAACGACCTCGTCAGCCACGATCGCTCGCCGTCCGCCTTCGTCGTCTATGCCTTCCTGTGGGCGTCGGCGGCCGGGACGCGGACGCGCAGCGTACGCATCAGCCACAAAGGGATCGCCGACCTGACGGGGCTGTCGAAGAGCGCCGTGCAGGGAGCCATCCGTCTGCTGAACCGCCGTAAGCTGTTGCGCACCGCGCATGACTCGCGCACCGCGACTCCCGAGCATTTCGTGCTGCGGCCGTGGCTCAAGCGGTAGTGCCGGCGTACAGCCAGGCGATCCCGAACGTCAGCGGCTCGACCGTGATTTCTCCGAATGGCGTGCTGCCGCGCATCAGCGCGACGAAGTCGGCCCCGCACGGAAATTGCGCCGACGACGATTCGAGATAGCGATACGCCTCGCGTTCCCCGGTGACCGCGCCACCGAGGCGTGGAAGGAGGCGCTTGCGGTAGACCTCGTAGAGCGCGCGTGCCAGGCGGTTGTGCGGCTGCCCGAACTCGAGGATCACCACCCGCCCGCCCTTCCGCACCACGCGCGCCATTTCGGCGATGCCCCTCGCCGGATCGTGGACGTTGCGGATGCCGAAGGCGATGCTGGCGATGTCGAAGCTCGCCCCGGGATAGGGCAGCGCGGTGACGTCCGCGGTCTCGAATCGGATCGAAGGCGCCTTCGCCATCGCCAGCGCGATCATCTCCGGCGTGAAGTCGATGCCGGTGACTTCGGCGCCGGCGCGCTGAAAAGCGATGGCCAGATCGCCTGTCCCGGTGGCGCAGTCGAGCACGCGATCGCCGCGCCGCACCCCCGCCCGCCGCACTGCCCGCCGCCGCCACCGGTGATGGGTGCCCGCCGACAGGATCGTATTCGCCCGGTCGTAGCGCGTGGCGATGGAGGCGAACATCGTGCGGATGCGCTCGGGCTCGGGGTTTTCGGATGGCAGTTGCCGGTCGCCGGACATGAAAGTCACGATACCGCACCTGGCAACCGGAACCCTTAACCGGCAACTGTTGCTCGAAGCGAATAAAATCCGCCCGAATGCACCGCGACTTCGCCTTCATCCAGACCGCC
>JBGPFD010000035.1:0-22104 GCA_041483175.1 Thermoanaerobaculia bacterium
CAACCAACGCGCTCCGCTCGATTTATGGCGGAGCGCATGCGTTTTTGCGGCTTCTGGCACCCGCGTTGCTAATTTCTCTTGGCAACTCGGCAACTCGCAAATGGCACGCGGGGCGATCGCCTCGCGCGATTCAGGTTCTCCAGGTCAACCCAGGGAATGCGCAAGGAGGTGAGGGCAGGCACTGTCAGAATCCCCCACGAAAACATTTTTTCCGCGAATCACTTAAAACTTTAGAGAGGAAACGTATGAAGAAACCCCTACTGGCACTTTTGACGGTCGTGGCCCTTGCTTTCTTTGGGTACGCCTGTAAGCAGGAGACCACCACGAACGCGACGGATACCGGCGCGACGGCGACGGCCACCGACACGGCGATGAGTAGCACGACGTCGACCATGACGACCACCGAGACGTCGATGACCGGCACCACCGGCACGATGTCGACCGGCACGGAGACCACCGGCACGATGTCGACTGGCACGGAGACCACCGGCACTACCGGGACGACGACGACTACGAAGGTCGAAAAGAAGACCGAGACCAAGAAAACCAAGAAGCACTAAATCTCACGTTTTTTGGTTCGGAGGCGCCGCCGGGTTTCCGGCGGCGCTCTTTTTTTTCTGCGCCAGGTCGGCCTGCAGTTTCTCGTACACGCGGCAGGCCTCGATCTCCAGCGCGTGCAGGTCGCCGTCGTTTTCAATGACGTAGTCGGCCTGCTGGCGACGCTCCGCTCGCGGCATCTGCCGCGCCATCCGCAGCTCCGCGTCATGCCGCTCCATCCCGCGCGCCACCGCGCGCTCGATCTGCTTCGACGGATCGCTGTCGACGACGATGATGCGGTCGTCGCGGCCCTTGCCGCCAGCTTCGAGCAGCAGCGTCGCCTCGATCACCACGATCCGATCGCGATTGGGGAAGCGCCGGGCCTCGGAGGCGATCATCCGCTCCTGCTCGTCGATGACCAGCGGATGGATGAGCGCGTTCAGTTTCTTCGCCGCCTCATCGCTGACGAAAGCGATCCGCGCGACTTTTGCCCGGTCGATCTCGCCGTCCGCGCGCAGAATCTCCTGCCCGTACGTGTGGACCAGCGCCTCGTAACCCGCTTCCCCCGGCCCGTATAGCCGGGCGACGATGCTGTCGGCGTCGATGGTCATGCACCCGAGCCCTGCGAGCGTGCGCGCCACGGTCGATTTTCCGGAGGCGATGCCACCCGTGAGTCCGACGCGCAGGATCATCGCCGCCGCCGCTTGGCCGCTGCCACTGTATTTTTCATCAGCATCGCGATGGTCATCGGGCCCACACCGCCCGGTACCGGAGTGATCCACGATGCGACTTCGCGCACGCGCTGAAAGTCGACGTCGCCCGCGAGCTTTCCCTCGACGCGGTTGATGCCGACGTCGATCACCACCGCCCCCTTCCTGACCATCTCTGCCGTCACGAACCGCGGTTTGCCGATCGCTGCGACGAGGATCTCCGCCTCGCGCGTCACCGCGGCAAGGTCGCGCGTACGCGAGTGACAGATCGTCACGGTCGCGTTCTGCTGCAGGAGGAGTGCGGCCACCGGTTTGCCGACAATGTTGCTTCTGCCGACGACCACGGCGTGCGATCCGGCGATCGACACGCCCGTCGATGCGAGGAGCCGCATGACTCCCGCCGGCGTGCAGGGGACGAGCGTCGGACGGCCGAGGTGCAGCAGCCCGACATTGACCGGATGAAATCCATCGACGTCTTTTGCCGGATCGATGCTGTCGATCACCTTCTTCGGATCGATCTGTTTGGGCAGCGGGAGCTGCACCAGGATTCCGTCGACCTCGTCGTCGCCGTTGAGCCGATCGATCTCCGCGAGAAGATCGGCCTCGCGCATCGAGGGGTCGAAGACCCGTTCCATGCCGCGGAGTCCGAGCTCCTGCGCCTTGCGCGCCTTGTTGCGGACGTAGATCTCGGACGCCGGATGGTTGCCCACGCGGACAGCCACCAGGCCGGGCTTGAAGGGCATCGCCGCCAGCGCCTCGCGGACCTCCGCCTCGACCTGCTGGGCGACGGCTTTCCCGTCGATGATCTGCGCCGGCACGGCGGCGCTTGTACCACAACCGAGCTCTCAGCTCTTAGCTCTCAGCTCTTAGCTCTTAGGGAGAGCCGACGACTACTGCTGGGTGGAGGGGCCTAAGAGCTGAGAGCTAACAGCTGAGAGCTGGGAAGGAATGAACACCTTGACTCGCGCTGTTCGGCAGTGTTACGGTTTCACCCCTTTCCCGGGAAAGGTGTGTAGTCGTTGTCTTTGAATGATTTCGGCGTAGCAGTCCCACCGCGCCGGAGTCCTCCAGGACTGAATTTTCAGCGGTTGTTTTGGGAGAGTCATGCGTACCTATTTCCCCAGGAAGGGTGATGTCGAGGCTCGCTGGTTCATCATTGACGCCGAGGGCAAAGTCCTCGGGCGGTTGTCGACCACCATCGCCCGGATTCTCACCGGCAAGAACAAGCCGATCTACACCCCCTTTCTCGACACGGGCGATCATGTGATTGTCATCAATGCCGAGAAGATCGTTCTCACCGGCAAGAAAGAACTCGACAAGATCTACCGCCACCACTCGATGTATCCCGGCGGCCTGAAGGAGCGCCCGGCGCGATTCATGCGTGCCGAGAAGCCCGAGGCCATGATCGAAGAGGCGGTGTGGGGAATGCTCCCGAAGAACAAGCTCGGGCGGAAGATGCTGAAGAAGTTGAAGGTTTATCGCGGCACGAATCATCCGCATCAGGCGCAGAAGCCGGAGCGGATCGACGTCAAGGAGTGAGTGAGGAGGAATCTTGACTCTGGTTGAATTCTACGGCACGGGACGGCGGAAGACCTCGACGGCGCGCGTGCATCTGCGGCAGGGAACGGGGCAGATCACGGTCAACAACAGAACGCTCGACGAGTACTTCGCCAATGACGTGCTGAAGATGATCATCAAGCAGCCCCTTTCGTTGACCGAAACCGGCGACAAATTCGACATCGTCGTGGTTGTCGACGGCGGCGGACCCAGCGGACAGGCGGGAGCCATTCGCCACGGCATTTCACGCGCCCTACTGATCTACAACATCGAGCTGCGCAAGCGCCTCAAGAAGGGTGGCCTCCTGACGCGCGATCCGCGGATGAAAGAGCGCAAGAAGTATGGCCAGCGCGGCGCACGGGCACGCTTCCAGTTCTCGAAGCGCTGATTTTCTGATGGTTTTCCTGCAATCGAGGAGTTGAATTCGCGGACAGGAGCGGGCTCGTTCCTGTCCTTTGTTTTTTTCGAACGTCAACGCGCAAAGGAGGGTTCAATTGGCGGTCTCAATTACGATGAAAGAGCTATTGGAAGCTGGCGTGCACTTCGGTCATCAGACCAAGCGCTGGAATCCGAAGATGAAGAAGTACATCTTCGGAAAGCGCAATGGGATCTACATCATTGACCTGCAGAAGACGCTCAAGCTCTTCAAGGAAGCTTCCGCATTCATTTCGGACCTCGCCTCCCAGGGCAAACGCATCCTGTTCGTCGGCACCAAGCGCCAGGCGCAGGACGCCATTCTCGAAGAGGCCAACCGCTGCGGCATGTTCTATGTGAACAACCGCTGGCTGGGCGGAACACTGACGAACTTCACGACTGTGCGCCGCTCCATCGAGCGCCTCAAGGAACTCGAAGCAATCCTCGCCGACACGGAAAAGGAACTGTCAAAGAAGGAGCGCGCCGCGCTCGATCGCGAACGCGAGAAGCTGCAGAAGAACCTGATCGGCATCCGGGAAATGGACTCGCTTCCCGACTCCATCTTCGTCATCGATCCGAAGAAGGAATACATCGCCGTCAAGGAAGCGAAGAAACTCGGCATCCCGGTGGTGGCCATCGTCGATACGAATTGCGATCCTGAAGACATCAACTACGTCATTCCGGGCAACGACGACGCCATCCGGGCCATTCGGCTGTTCACCCAGAAGATCGCCGACGCGGTCCTGGAAGGCTACAACCTCGCCGAGGAGCGTTACGTCGGAACCGAAGACAAGGGCGAAGAAGCTCCCCAGCCGGCCGCCGTGCCGGCGGAAGCACCGGCTCCTGAGCCTGCCCCGGCAGTGTCGTAGAAATCCAGGCGTCAGGTGTCAGGCGCTAGGCATTAGGGTTTTCTTCCTGACGCCTAAGGCCTGACGCCTAACGCCCTTCCGGAGAATCAACAATGGCTGACATCACGGCAGCGATGGTCAAGGAGCTGCGCGAACAAACCGGCGCGGGCATGATGGACGTTAAGCGCGCGCTGACCGAAGCAAACGGCGACATGGAGGAGGCCACCAAGATCCTCCGCAAGAAGGGGCTGGCCGCCGCCACGAAGAAGGCTGGCCGCATCGCCTCCGAGGGTGCCGTGCAGGCGTACACCAGCGGCAACATCGGCGTTCTGGTGGAAGTGAATTGCGAGACCGACTTCGTCGCGCGCACCGATCAGTTCCGGCAGTTCGCCGCCGACGTGACGAAGTTCATCGCCAACAGCAAAGCGAGCGACATGACCGGGCTGAACAACGAGGGGTGGTCGAAAGGGGAGACGCTCGCGCAGAAGACGCAGAGTGTGATTGCCGCGCTCGGCGAGAACATCACCGTGCGCCGCTTTGCGCGCTATCAGGCGGCTCCGAACGCTTCGATCGGAACCTACATTCACGCCGGCGGAAAGATCGGCGTGATGGTGGAGGTGGTGGCCAACAACAGCAGTGATCGTGCGCTGGCCGTGGCCCGCGACGTCGCCATGCACATCGCTGCCACGGAACCGCGCTTCATCGGCCGCGGCGACGTCACCCAGAAGGACCTCGACACCGAGCGGGAGATTGCACGCGATCAGGCGCTCAAATCGGGCAAACCGGAGAACATCGTGGAGAAGATGGTCACCGGAAAGATGGAGAAGTTCTACGGCGAGGCCTGCCTGCTCGAGCAGCCGTACATCCGCAACGACAAGCAGAACGTCGGCGACTATCTCAAGTCCGCCGGCAAAGAAGCCGGCTGCGCCTTCACCGTAACGCGCTTCACCCGGTACAAGCTCGGCGAGGGAATCGAGAAGAAGCCGGGCGACTTCGTCGCGGAAGTGATGTCGTACGTGAAGTGACGGCGCGGCCGTCATCCGGTATAAACTCCGGCGCGATGAGCGCCCCCCGTAAGCCGAAGTACAAGCGCATCCTGCTGAAGCTCTCCGGCGAGGCGCTGATGGGTGGTCGGCGGACGGGGATCGACCCCGAGACGCTCGCCGGGATCGCCGACGAGATCGTCGCGGTGCATAAGGCTGGTGTCCAAATCGTCATCGTGATCGGTGGCGGAAACATCTTCCGTGGCGTGACTGCGGCCACCGAGGGCATCGACCGCGTGGCCGGCGATCACATGGGGATGCTGGCGACGGTCATCAACGCGCTCGCGCTGCAGGATGCGATGGAGCGGCGTGGCGGAAACACGCGGGTCAATTCGGCCATCACCATGGCCCAGGTGGCCGAACCGTTCATCCGCCGGCGCGCCATCCGCCATCTGGAAAAGGGGCGCATCGTGATCTGTGCCGCCGGAACGGGCAATCCGTTCTTCACCACCGACTCGGCGGCGGCGCTCCGTGCCAGCGAATTGAAATGCGAGATCATCTTCAAGGCCACGAAGGTCGACGGCATCTACACCGCCGATCCGGAAAAGGATCCGAACGCCAAGAAGATCCCGCACGCGACCTATCAGCGCGTCCTCGCCGAGCGATTGCAGGTGATGGACGCGTCGGCCATCGATCTGGCGCGCGGAAGCTCGATTCCCATCTACATTTTTTCTCTCCGGGAGAAAGGCAACATCCGTCGCGCGCTGCTCGGTGAGGAGATCGGATCGGTGGTGACGGAGGAACTGCCCGCTGTGGAGACGAAGCGATGATTCAAGATGTCGTCAGGGACGTCCAGCACAGAATGCACGGCGCGATCGAAGCGCTGCATCGCGAGTTCAAGAGCCTTCGGACCGGCCGCGCGAACGTGGCCATGCTCGACGGCATCACCGTCGATTACTACGGCACCCCGACGCCCCTCGCGCAGGTGGCCAGCCTCAAGATTCCCGATTCCTCGCTGATCGTTGCCGAGGCGTGGGACAAATCGATGGTCGCGGCAATCGAGAAGGCCATCCGCAACTCGGACCTCGGGCTGAATCCGTCGAATGACGGCAAGCTCGTGCGCATTCCCGTTCCGCAGCTCACCGAGGAGCGGCGGAAGGAGCTCGGCAAGCTCGCGCATCACGTCGCCGAGGAGGCGCGCACCGCGATCCGTCAGGTGCGCCGCGATGGCAACGAGAAGCTGAAGAAAATGTTGAAGGATCATCAGATCTCCGAAGACGACGAGAAGCGCGGGCTCGACGAGATCCAGAAGATGACCGACAAGAACATTGAAGAAATCGGCACGATCGTCAAGCACAAAGAGCAGGAGATCATGGCTGTGTAGGCCGGCCTGCGGCCGCCCGCACTCCCGCGGGGACGGGCGGCTGCAAGCCGCCCCTACAAACTTGAATGGCTGTTCTGGTGATCATCCCCGCCGCCGGATCGGGATCGCGTTTCGGAGGTCCGCTTCCCAAACAATTCCAGCCTCTAGGCGGAAAACCGATCGTGCAACGGGTGGTCGAGCGATTTCTCGGGAGCGGGACTGTCGACCGGATCGTGGTCGCCGTCGCCGAGCCACTGCTGACCACTGTGAGGCAGGCGCCGCAGGATCACGTGCAGTTCGTCGCCGGCGGAGAGACGCGCCAGCAGTCGGTGACGAATGCGCTGGCAGCGGCTGGGGGGGAGTTCGATGTCGTCGCCATTCATGACGCGGTCCGCCCTTTTTTTCGGATGGCGACCTTTCGCGCGCTCCTCGAAGCGGCGCGGGAGCACGGCGCCGCGTTGCCGGCCATTCCGCTCACCGACACCATTCACGCCGCACGCGACGGCCGGCTCGCCGCGACGATCGAGCGATCGAATCTAGTCGCCGCGCAGACGCCGCAATGTTTCCGCATCGAAATCCTGCGCGACATCCTCGCGCGCGCGGAACAGGAACGATTCGACGCCACCGACGAGGCGGGCCTCGCGGCTCGCTACGGCTATGATGTGCGCGTCGTCGCAGGCGATCCGTTCAACATCAAGATCACCCGTCCGGAAGATCTCGCGCTCGCCGAGGCGCACCTGGAGGAGTGGAGTCGGGAATGATTCGTGTCGGCCAGGGTATCGACGTGCATGCCTTCCACGATGCGCGGCCGCTGATCCTCGGAGGCGTCCGTATCAGTGAGCATGGCGGTCTCGGAGGGCACTCTGATGCCGACGTCGTCCTGCACGCCATCACCGACGCGCTCCTCGGCGCCGCCGGCGCGGGCGACATCGGCGAGTACTTTCCTTCGGACGATCCGCAATGGAAAGACGCCGATTCGGCGCAATTCATCGCCGAGGCGAAGCGCATCGTCGCGGAAATGGATGCCGACATCGCCAACGTGGACGTGACCATCATCGCCCAGGAACCGAAAATCGCGCCGCATCGCGATCTGATCAAAGCGAAAATCTCCGCGCTGCTGGACATCCCCGCAGGCCACGTCAACGTCAAGGCCACCACCACCGATCACCTCGGTTTCATCGGGCGAGGGGAGGGGATCTGCGCCATCGCGGTGGTGCTGATTGATACCGGAGCGGAAGATGAACGCTCTCCCGTCGAGGGCGCGCTCTGACTCATGAGTTTGCGCTGAGCGAAGCGAAGCGTCTCCGGAGCAACAGCGGGGCTGCTACCGACTGGCGATGATCTGCGTTACACCACATCATTGGCCAACGGTATCGCGGGATAAACTGAACAGATGACCGTCCGTGTCCGCTTTGCTCCTTCGCCCACCGGGCATCTGCACGTCGGTGGCGCGCGCACGGCGATCTTCAACTGGCTTTTCGCGCGCCATCACGGTGGTCGTTTCATCGTTCGCATCGAAGACACCGACGTCGAGCGCTCCACGCGCGAATCGGAGCAGATGGTGCTCGACGATCTCCGCTGGCTCGGTCTGCAGTGGGACGAGGGGCCGGATGTCGGCGGCCCTGACGCGCCATACCGGCAGTCGGAGCGGACCAGCCGCTATCACGAAGTGACGGGCGAGCTGCTGTCGCGCGGCGTCGCTTATCGCTGCTACTGCAGCGAGGAAGAGCTCGAGGCGAAACGAAAACAGGCGGAAAAGGAGAATCGCCCGCCACACTACGACCGGACGTGCTGGATCAACCGGCGCGACGACGAAAACGCGCCGCACGCGCTCCGCTTTCACGTTCCCGAGAACGGCGACGTCACGATCAACGACCTCATTCGCGGCGAGGTCACCTGGAGGCGCGAGTCACTCGGCGATTTCATCCTGATGCGATCCGATGGCTTGCCGACGTACAACTTCTCGGTTGTCGTCGACGATCACGACATGGAGATCACCCATGTCATCCGCGCCGAGGAACATCTGACCAACACGCATCGGCAGGTTCTGATCTACCGCGCGCTCGGCTGGAGCGTTCCGGAGTTCGCGCACGTCTCGCTGATCCTGGGACAGGATCGCTCGAAACTGTCCAAGCGGCACGGAGCGACCTCGGTATCCGCATGGGCGGAGGAAGGCTTCCTCGCGGAGGCGATGGTCAACTACCTGACGTTATTGGGATGGTCGTCGCCGGATGGGCGGGAGATCTTTTCGCGCCAGTACTCCATCGAGCATTTCTCGCTCGAGCGCGTTAATTCCGCGCCGGCAGTGTTCGATCCGCAGAAGTTCGAGTGGTTGAACGCGCAGTACATCCACGCCATGACTCCTGGCGAGCTGCGGCCGCTGGTCGCCCGCTTTCTCGAGGTGCCGTGGCTGATCGAGGGGATCGACGTGGTGAAGACGAGCGTCCACCGGCTGACGGAGTTCCGCGAGGCGCTCCGATTCGTCCTCGAGTACACGCCGCCGCAGATCGATCGTTCCTTTGCCGAGGCTCTGGTCCATGAGTTACGGACGAATGGCGCGCCGCGCGACGCCGATGGCGTGAAGGCGATGACTGAACGTCTGAAAACGGCTACGGGACTCAAGGGGAAGGCCCTCTTCATGCCGTTGCGCCTGGCGTTGACCGGCAGCGATCACGGGCCGGAACTGGTGCGCGCGATTCCGCTCCTGCAGCACGTCAGCGCCGTCGACCTTTCGGTCCTTTCACCGCTCGAGCGCGCTGAACGATGTATCCGCTGATTCGTTCTCTTCTGTTCCGCCTCGATGCCGAATCGGCGCACGAGTTCACGGTCGAGCAGATTCTCCGCCTGCAACAGATCCCGCTGGCGCTGCGTACCATCGCCCGGCTGTGCAGAATTCCGCGGGCCCCGCGGCGGCTGTGGGGCCTCACCTTCGACTCGCCGATCGGCATCGCCGCCGGATTCGACAAGAACGCGGTGATGATGCCCTTCCTCGCCGCGCTCGGATTCGGCTTCATCGAAATCGGCACCGTCACACTGCACGCGCAGCCGGGAAACGAGCGTCCGCGCCTGTTCCGCGATCCCGATCGCCTCGCGCTCGTCAACCGCCTGGGATTCAACAACGACGGCTCCGAGGCTATCGCCCAACGGCTGCAGCGCTGGCGCGAAACGGCAGTCAATCCGCCTCCTCTGTTCGTCAACGTCGGCAAGAATCGCGACGTGCCGCTCGACGCGGCCGCCGACTCTTACGCGCAATGCTATCTGCGCGTGGCGCGATGGGCCGACGCCGCGGTGCTCAACGTCTCGTCGCCGAATACGCCCGGCCTGCGCGAACTGCAACAGCCCGAGCAGCTGTCGAAGGTTCTCGAGCTGGTGCTCGCCGTGCGCGAGCAGCTGCCGTTCGCCCGGCCGCTGCTGGTGAAGATCGCTCCGGACATCGATGGCGCGCAGCTAGCGGAGATCTGCGACGTCTGCAGGCGGATGGCGGATGGAATGGTCTGCACCAACACGACCATCACTCCCGACGGCGGACTCTCGGGCAAGCCGCTCTTCGCGCGCGCCACGAACGTGCTTCGACAGGTGCGCGAAATCATCGGCCCCGGCTATCCGCTCATCGGCGTCGGCGGCATCTTCACCGCGGACGACGCGCGCGCCAAATTCAGCGCGGGAGCGGATCTCGTCCAGATCTACACGAGCTTCGTGTACGAGGGGCCCTCGCTGCCGGCACGACTTGCGCGAGCGCTGGCAAACGATGAACGATGAAGGATGAACGATGAACCCCATCGACCCCGTTCATCGTTCATCGTTCAGAGTTCATCGTTTGCCATGATCATCTACGGCCTCAATCCCGTCCTCGAAGCGATTCGCTCGCATCCGGAGCGTATCCATTACATCGGTATTTCGCGCGAGCGCGGCGGCAAAGTGCAGCGCGTATTCGAAGAGGCGAAGAAGGCTGGCGTGCCGCTCCGCGTCCTTCCGCCGGAGCAGATCGATCGTCTCGCGGGCGGCGGCGTGCACAACGGCGCGATCGCCGATCTTTCCGATGCGGCGTACGCTGATTTCGAGGAGATCGTCGCGCGCGAGACATGCGATTTCGTCCTCGTCCTCGATGGCATCACCGACCCGCAGAACTTCGGCGCGATCCTCCGCGTGGCCGAAGGATTCGGCGTGAGTCTCATCGTCATTCCGCAGCACGAGAGCGTCGGACTGACGCCCGCCGCAGTCAAGGCCTCCGCGGGCGCGTCGGAGTGGGTGCCGGTCGCGCAGGTGACGAACCTCGCGCGTACGATCGAGTCGCTGAAACAGCGGGAGTTCTGGATTTACGCCGCGGCCGAAGGAGGCGCGGCACCGGAGTCGATCGATTTCCGCGGCAAAGTGGCCCTGGTCCTCGGCAGTGAAGGCAAAGGAATCCGGCGCAACGTCCGGGAACACAGCGATCGCGTGGTGACCATTCCGATGTCCGGAAAGGTTGCGTCATTCAATGTGGCCACTGCGGCCGCGGTGCTCTGCTACGAAGTGCGCCGCCAACAGCGATCGCCAGCAGCACCGCGGCGCTGACAATCGAGACGATCCCGAAGGTCACCACCAGCGGATTCCCATAGCGCAACGCGACGTGGTGCCGTCCGCGCGGAACGACGAGCGACTGAAACGCGATATTCGTCGGGTGAAGCGGCGCCGGAGCGCTGTCGATCGTCGCCCGCCAGTACTTGTGCCGCGTCACCGAGAGCACCAGCAGCGCGTCGCCAGTGGCATCGACGTCGAGATCGATCGCGTTCGGCCGCTCGGCCGCGCGGAGCACGCGTCCCGCCGCCGGCGTAAAGGTGAGATCGGTGAATGCCGCGCGGGACGACGCGGGAACGATCGGGCCGCGGAGGATCCGATCGGCAAAGTAGAACCGCGGATTGCCGAGGTGGATGATGCGGATCGGATCGCCGGCCGACGTGGCGTCGCGCAGCTCGGCCACATCCGTCGTTCCGGCCATGGCCAGAAAAAGCTGGACCAGCTCGGCGCGCTGGCCGATCTGGGCCGCCCAGAACATGCGGCTGAAGTCGATCGAGGGGATCAGATTCGTCCGCGTAATGTCGTTTTCCAACACCGCGCCGATGCCCCAGATCGCCTGCGCTTCGGGAAGCATCGCGTTGCGCACGCGCCAGGCGCGCTGCTCCACCGGAATGCGCGGCGTCGGCAGGAGGGCGAGCCGCCAGTCGGCATCGTTGTAGACCCGCGCGTCGCGCAACGCCGGCGCGACCGGCGGAGGATCGAAATATGACCCGTCGATGGCCGGCGTCAGCCCGCCGATGCGCGGCGCGAGATCGGCGAGGACGAACAGCGCGAGCATGGCCATCCACAACGGCGGAGAGAGAAAACGCCTCGCGCCGAGAATCAAGAACAAAACGGCCCCTGTGCCGATGGTGATTGCGGCAGCGGAACGCGCCTGAGCGAAGAGATCGCCGAAATAGCCGCTCAGGCGCCACATCGCAGCGAAATGCGCGGGTGTGAGCCAGATGAACCAGGCGACCGCGGCGAGCGTTACGCAGAACGCAATCACGGTCGCCGTTCGCCGCAACGACTCGTCGTCGGCGATCTGATCGGCGACGACGGCGGCGAACACGGTGAGCGCGAGAACACCAACGATGAAGAATTTTTCCGGATAGCGAATCGAATGCACGCCGGCGAGATAGAGCAGGGGAAACACCGCGAACGCGTAGCTGATCGCGCTGACGATCAGCGTGAACGGCCAGCCGCGAACGCGGCGCAGCAATCCGGCCAGCGCCAGGACGAAGACGAGCAACCCCTGATAAAAGCTGAAGACCCACGGAACGCCTGCGTTCCCGTAGAACCGCATCCCCGCCCAGTAGAACGTCCATTCGCGAAACGAACCGAAGAGCGATGGCAAGGCAAGCTCGAGCACCCGCACGGCTGGAAGGCTCCACTGCGTGGCGGTGGCGAAGGGAACTGGTGTGGCGCGGCCGGAATCGCGCTGGTGATCGAGCGCGGGGATGATCTGCGCGCCGCCGACGGCGAGCGCTACCGCGACGAGCGCGGCACAGAGCAGCAGGCCGCGCGCGCCGCGGTAGCGGATCGCGCAGGCCGCGCACAGAAATCCGGCCTGCAGGATGACGGCCTGATCGCCGAGGATCAGGATGGAGCCGAGGATCAGCGCGGCGAGGGCGAAGTCGCGCGCGGCGCGGCCGAGCAAGAAGCGCCGCACGGCGAAGGCAAGCCAGGGAAGCCAGGCGACACCGAAGAGGACGTTGATCAGGTTCGAAAGCGACAACAGCATCCCACCGAGAGCGAAGCTGAACGCGCCGAACAGCGCGGCGGCAGGCCGGACGCGCATCGATCGCAGTAGGACGTACGTGCCGATCGCTGCCAGGAGGTAGTGGGCCACGATTTCCAGGCGGAAGCCGAGTGTGCCGTCGAACAGCGCCGCCGCCCATTGCGGAGGGTAAAGCGCGGCGTAGGCCGGATTCGCGGCGAACGGCTGGCCGGCGTTGAAGCGCGAGGTCCAGAACGGCAGCGAGCCGGAACGGATCGCATCGCGCAGCACGGCGAAGTTCGGGTAGAAAAAGCGAGTCACGTCACGGATGTAGAGGGTTTGATTGCGGAAGAGGATGCCAGCGAACGCGGCCGTGACGGAAAGCGTCAAAGCGGCCAGCGCGGCGAGGTCGGCGGAGCGGCTCTTCAATGCACGCAAATCACCGGAATAGGGTAGTGGTCTAGTTTCATGGTCCACTTGTAACAGCAAATCATTGACGAATTGGCACGGCGGCGCTACCGTAGGGTATGCCTCGTCGAGCAAGCAAGAAACCTGACGCCTCCCAGAACGCCCGCCGGATCGTTGACGAGTTCATCGAAAAGACCGAACGGGTGATTGATCCCGCCGTGTCCGCCGCTGCCGCTGCGCTGTCGAAGCTCGGGGCGTCCAAGGGCGGCGAGGCCCGCGCGAAGAGCCTGACAGCGAAGCGACGCGCCGAAATTGCCAAGAAAGCGGCAAAGGCACGGTGGTCAAAACCGTAGCCCAGCATTCGCAACTAGGGAATACCGCACCCATACGCCAGATTATCCTTGCTGGCGTCCATACAAAATTGTTATGATCTGGGAGTGGGCGTTTTTCTGGTATGTTTCGCCGAAAGGCGCTTGCGTTCGCGATGAGATGGATATTCTCGTGCAAGATGCTCTATTGGCTCAACTTAGACGCCAGCGGACTATCGCGCCAGACCTCTGGTCTGCGACGAGGCCGCTTCATGGCAAGAAATACAGGGATTTCTACGAGAACGTGTTCGTAGTCGGGGACGTTCAGCAAAGACCAATGGGGTTCATGGGACCAGGGCGACAACACTACACGATCGTGGCGTATGCAACCCACAAGCAGAGGGTGTATGACCCGGCCGGCGTCTTCGGGGTCTTAAAGCCTCGCCGTGACAACGTGCTTCGATATGGAGGATGTAGGCGTGCCATCAAACTGGACTAACCGCTTCAGTCCGAAAGAGCGACGGGTCAACTTCCTTCGTCAGCGGACAGCGGCGCATCTGGCAATGCAAATTCGTGCGCTACGAGCCACTCGCGATTGGAGTCAGGACGACCTTGCTGCCCATTCCGGCGTCACTCAACCAGCAATCTCGCGATGTGAGCGGGTCGGCTACGGGAAGCAAACCATCTCGACGCTGCTGAAGCTTGCCGAAGCGTTTGACGTGGGCCTCGATGTAAGTTTTGTGTCCTTTGGTGAATTATGGAGGCGAGAGCGAAAACTTGCGACGAGTCAACTGGTTCCTCTCAGCTTCGCAGAAGAGGTCGAAGCTCGAAGCAAGCGTGGCTTGGCTGCCAAGATCGTGGAGCTGTCGCAGTGGAAATCGTCTCATACCGTCGAGACCGCGCCGCCTGAGAAGTACGAGATTGACGAAGGGCAACTCTTCCTTCCCGTGATCTCCGACTATGCGCGGGAAATCCAGATGGAAACAGGAGCAACATATGCCGCTGACGCCTATGCCATCTAACAAACTCAAGCCGTTTCGCGTTGTTGAGGAACCGCCGATCGTATCGGTGTACTGCAATGGGTCTCGTCTTGCCGTCGGGATCTACGACTTCCGTTTCCTCTTTGCCGAGGTCATGATGACAAGCGGGGGTGAAGTCGTGCAGGTCGACCGAGTTTCGGTGGTGATGTCACCTCAGCACGCCAAGCGGTTCATTGAATCTGTCGCAGCTAAGGTCCGCGAGTATGAGGATCGCTTTGGCGCGATACCGGAGGAAATTCAAAGTGAAGATGAGGAACCAAAAGCAAACGCCTCACCCGAGAGCGAGCGAGGCGTCGAAGATCCACTTAAGGTGCCATGAGGCGACTGGGTCGCCCCTTCCTTCGCAAGGGATGTGGTTTTTAGCCGGCTCGAATCCGGATGGCACCTAATGGCCTCGTAACTCAGTTGGACAGAGTGCCGGTCTGCTAAGCCGAGTGTCGCGGGTTCGATCCCCGCCGAGGCCACCGTTACTGCAAAGAACTAATCGACAGGTATAACCCCGTCTCGGTGAAATTTAGTTCTTGGGCGTCAAGGAGTCAAGCAAACTTTCGCGCCTCAAAGTTGCGATATTCGGCTTGACTTCTTGCCCGAGCAAGCATATATTGGTGTGCATGAACAAACTCTCAAACGACAAGCGGACAGCGATCCTTACCGCCCTGGTCGAGGGCAACTCCATCGCTTCGACCTGCCGCATGACCGGCGCGGCGAAGATGACCGTGCTTAGTCTGCTGGCCGAAGTCGGCAGCGCGTGTGCGGCGTTTCAGGATCGCTGGCTCCGTAATCTCGATTGCAAGCGCGTGCAGGTTGACGAGATTTGGAGTTTCGTCGGAATGAAAAGTCGCAACGTTCCGGCCGAGCTTCGCGGGCAATTCGGTTACGGCGACGTGTGGACATTCACCGCGATCGACGCCGACTCAAAGCTCCTCATCACATGGAAGCTCGGAAATCGCTCGCAGCAGACCACCATCGAATTTTTGAATGATCTCGCCTCGCGGCTGAACACTCGCATTCAACTCACGTCGGACGGCTGGCACACATACCCCGTCGCGGTGGATGCAGCCTTTGGTTACGACGCGATCGACTACGCTGCGCTGGTCAAGATTTACGGCGAAGCGCCGAAAGAAGAGCGGCGGAAGTACAGCCCGAGTAAGTTTCTCCGCGCCGAGGTCACGCCGATCGCTGGCAACCCCGACACGCAGCACGTCTCAACCTCGTTCGTCGAGCGGTCGAACCTGACGTGGCGCATGTCGAACAGGCGCATGACGCGCCTCACTAACGCCTTCTCGAAAAAGGTCGAGAATCACGCGCATCATCTGGCGATCAACTTCATGCACTACAACTTCGTCAGAATCCACAAAACGCTCCGCTGCACGCCCGCGATGGCGGCCGGGATCACGAATCACGTCTGGGAGATGTCGGACCTCCTGACGCTGGATATATGGGATACGCAGAAAGCGGCCTAGCGCGTGTCGGCCGAAGCGCAAATTAAAAGAGCGGCACGTGGCCGCTCTCTTAATTTTTGTGGTGTGAAGAGACCGTGGGCTAGAACTCCACTTCCTCCTGGTTCATGGGACCTCCGCTCCGCATAAGCATGAACAGAACTTTTCGTCTCGTCAAGCTCGCGGATCACGATACTGGACGAAGCAAGAAACACACCGAGAGGCATATAATTCCGGGCCAGTTCCGTATGAAAACACTGCTGCCGTGGCTGCTTGTGGCCTGCCTCGTCTTAGTTATTATATTTGTTCTAAGTGCCTTGATGGCCCCCACATGGCCCGGGAAGCCACCAAGTACGAGCATTACTTCAGGTTTGGCGGAACAAAGGCTGCGGAACCTAGAGAGCGGCTGGACGCTGCTTCAAACCGTTCTCGGTGGCTTGGCGGTGAGCCTGACCGTTCTCACGCTTTTCATCGCTGTTTTGGGTGCGGTTGGTTGGGCCGGGATTTCGAGATTCGTGTCCCAAGAAGTGAGCCGTGCGATGACCCGCACTACCGAAGAACTCTCCGGTAGACTCATTGGTATGGAGGGTGTCGTCTGGGGCCTCTTGTGTCGAAACGAAAAGGACGAGATCGTACATCGCGATTGGCTGGACAAGGCCATCTTACTAACGCAGCGGTCCCGCACAACACTCGAAAAATTCGAGCGAAGCGAGTACTCATGGCGTTCGATCAATAACTTGGCATACTATTACTCTCTGCGGAAAGATCCAGGTGACGCTCGCGAGGCGCTCGCGTTGGCTGAAGAACTTCGCCACAACGCCTCTAAAATCGGCCGGCGCGAGGTTCTACGAACCTATGCTGACGTCGCCAGCATCTACCACCGCTCTGCTGGAGTAAGGGCTCACGAGCTTCTGGAAGATGCGCAGGAATTAATGCGATCGATGCTCGGCAGTCCCGATCTGAGACCGCGCGAAAGGCCGATCACAGAACGCGCGCTTGAACACGTCGAAAACGCCATTCGCGATCTTGATCTAAATCCAATCCGGGCCCCACATCAGCCGAAGCGGCCGAGTCTGGTTGAACAAATCAAGCGGTTTTTCGGCCGGTAACTCCTGTTACGGGAATCATTTCAAACTAGACCACTACCCGGAATAGTTACCTCTTGCGTCCCGTTTGGCAATTCTGCTATAAGCCACAATTCCTCGGCCGCGCCGTCGAAACTCGTTCTCTGTTTATCTGGCACAGGCTCATCGTGTCTTTGAAAAATCGAAGTCTCTCGCTGGCATAGCTCAGTTGGTAGAGCAGCTGATTTGTAATCAGCAGGTCGCGGGTTCGAGTCCCGTCGCCAGCTCCAGAAATGAGTCCGGAGTCGGTACTCGGGACTGGTCTTGTGGAGAGATGGCTGAGCGGTCAAAAGCAGCAGACTGTAAATCTGCCGGGCATTGCCCTACGGAGGTTCGAACCCTCCTCTCTCCACCATTGAAGGCAGAGGGTAGAAGGCAGAAGGCGGAAGTACTTCTGCCCTCTGCTTTCTGACGTCTGCCTTTGAGTGCGGGAGTAACTCAGTTGGTAGAGTCACAGCCTTCCAAGCTGTTGGTCGCGGGTTCGAATCCCGTCTCCCGCTCCAAATTGAGTGCCGAGTGCAGAGTCCTGAGTGGTTTGCTCGGCGCCCAGGACTCGGCACTCAGGACTGAATTTGCCCTCGTAGCTCAGGGGTAGAGCACGTCCTTGGTAAGGACGGGGTCATGAGTTCAAATCTCGTCGAGGGCTCCAGGAAAAAGAAAGAGGCGCTAGGTATCAGGCGCTAGGCGTTAGGAGATCACCTAAGGCCCAACGCCTGACACCTAACGCCTGGAGAAAACATGGCTCGCGCAGGTAGGGAAATCATCACGCTCCAGTGCACCGAGTGCAAACGTCGGAATTATTCGACGACCAAGAACAAGAAGACCTCGACCGAAAAGCTGGAACTCAAGAAGTTCTGCCGGTTCGATCGCAAACGCACCCTGCACAAGGAAGTGAAATGACGCGGAGCGTCATTTCATCCTGAGGCCGCGGAGACGGCCGAAGGATCTGTTGGGAATAAGTCGGAGAAACCGTGCTTTGTCAGCCTTTTGCAGCGCATTCAGGCCAATAGCTCAATTGGTAGAGCAGCGGTCTCCAAAACCGCAGGTTGGGGGTTCGAGCCCCTCTTGGCCTGCCATGGAACTCTGAGGCATTCATTCACATGGAAGATACCAACGCACTCGTCGCCAAGCCCAAGCAGTGGGTGGCCCTCCTGCAGGAATGGCGGCGCGACATCGTCGCGGAGATGAAGAAGGTCACCTGGCCGAACCGCGATGAGGTGGTCGGCACGACCGTGGTGGTACTGATCGCCACCGTAGTCTTTGCCGTCTATCTGTGGGGCTGCGACGTCGTGTTTTACAAAGCCATCGATTTCCTCTTCAGCAAGTTCGGAGCGAGCATCTCGTCATGACCGAAGTCGCGCAGAACCAGAAGCAGTGGTACATCGTCCATACCTACTCCGGATTCGAGGAGCGGGTGCGGGAGAACCTCCAGCAGCGCATCGACGCCCTCGGCATGCGCGAGAAATTCGGCGAGATCAAGATCCCCACCGAAACGCTGGTGGAGATGAAGTCGGGCAAGAAGCGCGAGGTGCAGCGCAAGTTCTTCCCCGGCTACATTCTGGTGGAAATGGAGATGTCGGACGATGCCTGGCACCTGGTCAAGAACACCCCGAAGGTCACGGGCTTCGTCGGCACCGGCAAGAAGCCGACCCCGCTGACCCAGGAAGAGGTGGACCAGATCCTGACGCAGGTCGTGACGACGAAAGAGAAGCCGAAGCCAAAGCATGTTTACGAACACGGCGAGCACGTCCGGATCATCGACGGCCCTTTCACCAACTTCACCGGCGTGGTGGAAGAGGTGAACCTGGACCGGAGCACCCTGAAGGTGATGGTCACGATTTTCGGGCGATCGACTCCCGTGGAACTCGACTTCCTGCAGGTCAACCGGTACGACGCGACGGAGGAACCGGCTGTGCCGCAGAAAAGATGAATGCAGAACGCAGAATGCAGAATGAAGAAATTAGAAAATTGGCGCTTTCTTCATTCTGAATTCTTCGTTCTGCGTTCTGCATTCAACAGGTAAAAACGATGGCTAAAAAGGTTACAACATTCATCAAACTGCAGATCCCCGCTGGCCAGGCAACCCCCGCCCCGCCCGTCGGTCCGGCCCTCGGCCAGCACGGCGTGAACATCATGGAGTTCTGCAAGACGTTCAACGCCAAGACGCAGGGGCAGCAGGGATTGATCATTCCGGTGGTCATCACCGTCTACTCCGACCGATCCTTCACCTTCGTTACCAAGACCCCGCCCGCCGCGGTGCTTCTGCTCAAGGCCGCCGGGATTCAGAAAGGTTCCGGCGTGCCGAACAAGGACAAGGTTGGCAAAGTGACGCGCAAGCAGGTCGAGGAAATCGCCAAGACCAAGATGCCCGATCTGAACGCGGCATCGTTGGATGCGGCAATCAAAACAGTGGAAGGAACTGCCCGTTCGATGGGCATCGAGGTTGTGTAGGGGCGCACGTCTCGTGCGCCCACGGCGGGCGAGACGCCCGCCGCTACACGGGAACATGTAGGAGGCTCGCGAGAGCCGATAGCACTACGGAGGAACAACAATGGCCAAACACGGCAAGAAGTATCGTGCGGCGGCCGAGAAGGTCGAGCATCGGCCGTACCAGTTGGATGAAGCGATGCAACTGCTCAAACAGATTGCCTACGCCAAGTTCAACGAGACGGTCGAGCTGTCGATCCTCCTCGGAGTCGACCCCAAGCACGCTGATCAGATGGTCCGTGGCACCACCGTGCTCCCGCACGGCACTGGACAAACGAAGCGCGTACTGGTGATCGCCGCCGGAGAAAAACAGAAGGAAGCGCAGGACGCCGGCGCGGACTTCGTCGGGGGCGACGACATGGTTGCCAAGATCCAGGAAGGGTGGGTCGACTTCGACGCGGTCATCGCCACGCCCGACATGATGCGTTCCGTCGGAAAGCTTGGAAAGGTCCTCGGTCCCCGCGGGCTGATGCCCAATCCGAAGACCGGCACGGTCACCTTCGACGTGGCCAAGGCGCTTCAGGAGATCAAAGCCGGCAAGGTGGAGTTCCGCGTCGACAAGACGTCGATCATCCACGTTCCGGTCGGCAAGACCGCCTTTAGCGCGGAGCAGCTTCGCGATAACGCCTTCGCCCTGATCAGCGCCATCCGCAAGGCCAAGCCGCCGGCGGCGAAGGGAAAGTACGTCCGCAGCATCTTCGTCTCATCGACGATGAGCCCGTCGATTTCGCTCGACACGGCCACCGCCGAAGTGAAGGCGGAGTAGGGAGAGGGGCATGAAGACGCGCGAACAGAAAGCTCAGGAAGTGTCGGGCCTGACCGAGCAGATCGGCAAGGCCTCCAACGCGTTCCTGATCGACTTCAAAGGCATCACCGTCCCGCAGGTGACCGAGCTGCGCAAGCAGATCCGGGACGCACACTCGGGGTATGTCGTGGTCAAGAACACCTTGGCGCTGATCGCTTTGAAGGACTCGCCGATCGTGGCCATGAAGGAGCACTTCACCGGACCGACGGCGATCGCTTACAACGCTACGGACGCCGTCGTGCTGGCGAAAGCGCTGACCCGATTCGCGAAAGACGTTCCCGCGATGCAGTTCAAGGGAGCGATGCTCGATGGCAAGGTCGTCCCTGCCGCGCAGATCCAGGCCATTGCCAGTCTGCCCTCACGCAAGGAACTGATCGCCAAGCTGCTGTGGGTGATGCAGCAGCCGATTCGCGGGCTGGCCACCGTCCTGCAGGCGAACATCCGCAATCTCGCGGTGGTTCTCGATCAGATCGAAAAGCAAAAAGGTGGAGCGGCGGCCTCCTAGGCCGCCGGATCAATAATTTTTGGAGGAAGAAATGGCGATTGCAACGGAAGATTTTGTCAAGCAGATCGAGTCGATGTCGGTGCTCGACCTTTCCAACCTGGTCAAGGCGCTCGAGGAGCGCTTCGGCGTTTCGGCCGCTGCGGCCGCGGTGCCGATGGCCGTGGCCGGCGGTGGCGCTGCAGCGGCGGCTCCTGCCGAGGAGCAGACCGAGTTCACGGTTGTCCTGCAGGAAGTGGGCGAGAAGAAGATCAACGTGATCAAAGCCGTCCGCGAGGTCACCAGCCTCGGCCTTAAAGAGGCCAAGGACCTGGTCGAAGGCGCGCCGCAGACCGTCAAGGAAGGCGTGTCGAAGGACGAGGCCGAGAAGATCAAGAAGGTCTTCGAGGGAGCCGGAGCGAAGGTGACGGTGAAGTGACGCAGTCACTGAACCGTCATCCTGAGGCCGCGTAGACGGCCGAAGGATCTGGATGACGAAGCCGGTCGGGAATGCCCGCCCGGAATTGAGACTTGTTATAGAAATCGGAGCCAGGAAAGGGGGGGAGCGGCCCTTTCCGCGACGGCTCCCACATCCCGCGCAAGTCACCTCGCCGCGTCGCCTGCGGTGGGGCCCTGCCACAACGATCTCGCTGAGGGCGATCATCACAGCTTTCGCAGTGACCAACCAGTTGTCGGTTGTCAGTTGTCGGTTGTCAGCCGACGTGTGTCCGGGCAACCGACAACCGACCACCGACAACGCGCAGCGAAGCTGCGCCCTCGAGAAGGAGCCATCCGAATGAACGGAGCCACGCCCAAACAGGAGCCGGTCCGCCACGACTTCTCCAAGATCCGGAGCTACATGGCGCTGCCCAACCTCATCGATGTGCAGCGCAAGTCGTACGAGCGATTCCTGCAGATGAATCTCCTGCCGGAAGAGCGCGAGGACACTGGCCTGCAGTCGGTGTTCACCAGCGTCTTCCCCTTCTCCGATTTCCGGGAGACCTGCTCGCTGGACTTCGTGAAGTTCGCCATCGGCAACTGGGAGTGCAAGTGCGGCGTGCTCAAAGGGCTCGAGCACCTGCGCATGACCTGCGCGAACTGCGGCTCGAAGATCATCACCGATCACCCGCACGAAGAGACCGTGAACTGCCAGAAGTGCGGCGTGATCAACAAGAATCGCGTCGAGATCTGCGAGATCTGTGGCAATCCCGTCGACCTGCAGATGAAGTACTCGGTCGAGGAGTGCCAGGAGCGCGGGATGTCCTACAGCGTTCCGCTGAAGGTCACCTTCCGCCTCTTCGTCTACGACAAGGACCCCGACACCGGCGTCAAGCACATGCGCGA
>JBGPFD010000036.1:0-20970 GCA_041483175.1 Thermoanaerobaculia bacterium
AGAACGCGCCGTCCACGGTCGAGATGCGGGGATCGCATCCGGCCGAGGGATCCTGATTGGGGCCGGTGGTGCAACCGCCGGCAAGCTGGCCGACGACCTGGCCGCTGGCAATCATGACCAGGGAACCCGAACTACCTCCGTAGACTCCGCCCTCAGTGGGACTTGTAAAGGCGCTGTAGAGGAAGCTCGAATGAGGCCAGCTGGAACAACTGCTCAGCGCCGAGTTACTGACTGTCGTGGAGAACTGCTCGGGATAGGGAACACCGCTCGGCGCGGGGTGCGACACGCGATAAAGCCTTGTCCCGTCGGCAACGGCAGAAGTACTCGCGTTCCAGCCCAGAAATACACGCCCGGACGGAATGGCGTTCAGACGCATGAATGAGAAATCGCTACTCGTCGAATTCACGAGGAGTGTGGCGCCGTTGGAACGTGGGACGGTGTCCAGCGGAGGATACTCGCTCGAAACGCAGCTCACGTATTCGTAATCGAAGTGGGCCTCCAGAGAACTCGCCGCGGTCTGGTCATGAATGCAGTGATTGGCCGTAAGCAACCAAGGCGTACGGCTGTTCGCTTGGTCGTTCAACAGGCCACCAGTGCAGAGGTAACTCAAGCCGTCTTCAGTCTTCACGTACACGAGCTGAGCGATTGCACTCTTCACTTGCGTGACTGGCGACCACGTTCCTGTCGTGACGCATTGAACGTCGACCAGGCAGGTCGGATCATCATTGGTGCCAGGTTTGAGGAGTGGGTGAAGGTGGACGAGCTCCATCACTTCGCGGATGTCGAATGACGCGCCGTCGCTTCCGGCGGGTACTTCGACTTCGATGTGAATGACCTGTCCGCGTGTACTCGGCGTCCAGATGGCGTCATGTGGATCGATGAGGCTCTGGTCAAACGCGGTCGGCGTATCCCCCTCGCCATAGACCCAGAGTACTGCGCCCTGCGGAAGCTTTACGTTCTCGAGGTGCAGCCGCAGCCCGTAGGCATGTTGGACTTCAATCGATGCGCTCCAGACGATTCCGCCGTCAGACTTCGCCATGAGTCCACCGGCAACACCGACCGGAGCACCTTTGAAGGCTTGGAGCTGGTCGATTCGAACCGGCAGCGTACCGCCAATGGACCGCGAGAAACCGTTGCGTGTCGGCACGTTGGGCTGCTCATTCCATTGCTCGAGTGCCGCCAACTTCTCGGGAACCACGATCTCCGCGGCGCCCAGAACGGCGGCAGGCTCGATGGCCATGCGATCGGCGAGACGTGGCGCGGCTGGAAACGTCTTCACTCCAAACGCTTCACGCGAGACGTGCATGGGGGCTGACTGCCCGAATGCAAATGCAGGCCACAAGAAAAAGACAAAGACGAATCTTCCGAGCTTACGTGACATTTTCCCCCCTAAGTATTTTCTGTGGAATCGAACCCGTTTACACCGAGGCAGTACTCTCGATGAGTACAGACCCAAGCGGTTCTTTTCTGGATGATTGAAGCTATTGTGACGCAGCGGTGGTCGCGCGGCAAGCGGTTCGCGAACCGTCAGAGCGGTACCATGTTCACCCTATGTCCTTCCAGTGTATCCGCTGTCACGCGGAAATCGACCGCATTTTTAAAGCCTGCCCGCATTGCGGCGAGCCGGTGACCGACTTTCTCCGCCGCTATCTCGAGGAGCCGGTCGACGGGAAGTACCGCATCGTCGAGCGGCTGGGCGCGGGCGGCATGGGCGAGGTCTACAAAGTCGAGCACGTTTTCCTGCGCTCGACGCGCGTGATCAAGGTCATCCGGCCGCAGATTTCCGGGAGCGAAGACGCGCACGAGCGCTTTCTGCGCGAGGCGCAACTGGCCACCAGGGTGCAGCATCCGAATGTGGCCACGCTGCACGATTTTTCCGCGCTGCCGGACGGATCGCACTACATGGTTTGGGAGTTCATCGAGGGAGAGAACCTCGCGCAGGTGATCCATCGCCGCGGCGTCCTCCCGCCGGGCGAAGCGATCGGCCTCGCGGTACAGGCCCTGGCTGGACTGGAGGCCATCCATCGCGCGGGCATCATTCATCGCGACATCAGCCCGGAAAACCTGATGATCACGCGCGATGGCCTGGTGAAAATCATCGACCTCGGCGTAGCGAAATCGGACGAGGGCGATTACGCGGTGACGCGTACCGGCATCTTCGTCGGCAAGCTGCGCTACGCCTCTCCCGAACACCTCGGCTTCCTGGCCGAGGGGGAGAAAATCGACGGGCGCGCCGACCTCTACTCGATGGCCGTTGTGCTGGTCGAAATGCTCACCGGCAAACCGCCGTTCGAGGCCACCACGCCGCACCAGTACATCCTGCACCACTCGCGCGATACCAGCGTGCAATCGCTGGATCTCTCCGCGTTGCCGGGCGGATCGGAGCTGCAGGGCGTACTTCGCCAGGCGCTGGAGCACGATCGCAGCAAACGGTTCGGCAGCGCGCGCGAGTTCGCTGCCGCTCTCGATCGCCTGGCGGGGACGCTAACGACGATCTCCGACGACCAGACGCTCCGCCTCACGCCCCCATCGGGGACGACGATCCGCACCGAAGTCCCGCAAGCCCCGGCAACGCAAACCGCGACGATCCGCACCGAAGTCCCCCAAGCCCCCGCGGCGCCAACCGTCGTCGAGCCGCAGCAGCGACGATCGTCGACCATCGTCGTGGTGGTGATCGTCTTGCTGATCGCCGTCGCGGCGATGATCGCCGTGGCGGTCGTCGCATGGCGCATGTGGCCGCGTCCCGCCGCTGTAGTAACAAGTACTATAGCGGCGACAGCCCCGAAGCCCATGCCTGCGCAACCGGCGACGACCACGGTGGAGGTCGTGCCGCCGCCGCCCGTTCCGCAGCCGGAACCTGAGACCCCGGTCACGGCGACCGTTGCGCCGGCCCCGAAGAAAACACCTGCTCGAGCGGAGACCGAACGGGAATCACAACCGCAGCCGGCGCCGCGCGAGCCGGAGCGATCGGTTGCCTCCTCCGAACCGACGCAGATCTACACCGAGGGGGGCGTCGGATCGCGGAATGAGGAAGCGATCAGTTTTGCACGCGAACGGCTTCGCGGGGTCAAGCGCGTATCGCTCGATGCCCGCGGCGACGCCGACCTCGGCAAGCAGCTCGCGGATCGACTGCAGGGGATCAATCTCACGGTCGCGGACCATGCCGATGTGCAGATTCGTTTCTACGGAAAGGTGACCCATCTCAGCTTCGGCAGGAAACAGCGCGCGGCAGAAGCAACGGTCCTGAAAAACGGGCAGCCCGTGTTTCGGTACGAGCTGAAGCAGGAGGATTACCGTGTCGGCGACAATCCGGCGGAGGCGTTTGCGAGGGTGTTGAGCGACGTGTTCCAGTAAGAGCTAACGGTGTAGCGGCGGGCGTCATCGCCCGCCGGGCCGGCGAGGACGCCGGCCCCTACACGGTCAGCTTTCTACGAGGGCCCGCAACTGCCGCGATGCGACGGTGAGCATGGCCAGATCGATGGTCGTCGTGGCGCGGAAATCGATCATGGTCTGATCGATCCGCTCGACGACGCGGGTTCGCGAGGCCAGCCATGCATCGACGGGATCGCGGGCGCCGTCGGTCTCGCCGATCACGCGCGAGGCGAGAATGCTCTGGTAGTTGAACAGATCATCGACTACCGAGGCGACGGCGGCCTTCTGCCACGGCGTTTCGGCGGCGATCGACGCGCCGGCGGCGCGGAGCCGGTCGAGCCCGAAACGCGCGCCGAGGCCGAAGTAGACGCGCGCGACGTCCTCCACTTTCCGGCCGCTGCGCGCGAGGTGGACGATATCCAGCGCGGCGCTCATCACGCCGAGGCTGGCCACGCGATACGCGAGGTGCTCGGGGATGCCGCTCGCCTCGAGCTCTCCCTGCCGCGTCTTGAGGCTGGCCAGGAGCAGCGCCGGAAGAATATCGTGCAGTTTGCCGGCCAATGTCTCGATGCACGAGCGGAACTCGGCGACATACTTGGCGATGTCGAGTTTTTCGTACCCGCTCCGCAACAGCCAGCCGATGGCGCGCTCCAGAAGCCGTCCCACCTCGATCATCATCTCGATCTGAATCTGCGCCGGCAGCTTGTTGTCGAGCGCCTCGATCTCCGACCATAGCGACCGCAGGTCGAACGACTCGCGGATGATGGTGAAGGCGCGGGCGACGTCGCACTCCGGTTTTCCGGTTTCCTCGTTCATCTGCATCATCTGCGTAGGGCGCACGCGGTTGATGATGGTGTTGGTCACATACGTGGCGATGATCTCGCGCCGCAGCCGGTGCCGTTCGATGGCCGCGCGGTACCGCGTGCGCAACGCGTGCGGAAAATAGAGGATCAGATCCTCGACCAGCAGCGGATCGTCGGGCAGATCCGACGCCAAAAGGTCCTGATACAGCGCGATCTTGCTGTAGGCCATCAGCACGGCAATTTCGGGGCGCGTCAGGCCGATATGCGCGGCGTGCCGCTCCGCGATGGTGTCGTCGTCGGGAAGACCTTCCAGCGCGCGATCGAGCCTGCCGGCCCGCTCGAGCACGCGCATGAAACGCGCATGCTCGTCGAGTACCGATTCGCCGAGCGTGTGGGTGATGGAGATGGCCTGGGTCTGCTCGTAATTGTCGCGCAGCACCAGGTGGCCGACTTCGTCGGTCATTTCCGCGAGCAGCTCGTTGCGATCCTCGGAGCGCAGCTCGCCGTGCTCGACGGCATCGTAAAAGAGGATCTTGATGTTCACCTCGTGGTCGGAGGTGTCGACGCCTGCGGAGTTGTCGATGGCGTCGGTGTTGATCTTCCCGCCGTCGAGAGCGAATTCAATTCTCGCCTTCTGCGTCAAGCCGAGGTTTGCTCCCTCGCCGACGACGCGTGCGCGCAGCTCCGTGGCGTCGATGCGCAGCGCGTCGTTCGCGCGATCGCGCGCCGCGGCGTGCTCCTCATGGCTGGCCTTGACGTACGTACCGATCCCCCCGAGCCAGAGCAGATCGGCCCGCGCGCGGAGAATGGCCTTGATCAGATCGGCCGGCTTGACCGACTTGGCCTGCAGATCGAACCGCCGCTGCACTTCCTCGGAAATTTTCAGCGTTTTTGCCGAACGCTCGTAAATCGCGCCGCCCTTCGACAGCAGTTTGGTGTTGTAGCCGTTCCAGTTCAGGCGCTCGTCGAAGAGGCGCTTGCGTTCGGCGAGGCTCACGGCAGGATCGGGATCGGGATCGACGACGATGTGCGAGTGATTGAACGCGCCGACCATCCTGATGTGCGGCGACAGCAGCATCGCGTTGCCGAAGACGTCGCCGGACATGTCGCCGACGCCGGCGACCGTGAAGTCTTCGTGCTGAATGTCGACGCCGAGCTCGCGGAAGTGGCGCTTGACCGCCTCCCACCCGCCCTTCGCGGTGATGCCCATGGCCTTGTGGTCATATCCGGCGCTGCCCCCGGATGCGAAGGCGTCACCAAGCCAGAAGCCATAGTCGCCGGAAATGGAATTGGCGATGTCGGAGAACGTCGCCGTCCCCTTGTCGGCGGCGACCACCAGGTAGGGATCGTCGTCATCGTAGCGGACGACGTTCGGCGGCGGGATGACATCGTTCCCGCGGCGGTTGTCCGTCAGATCGAGCATGCCGCGGAGCAGGGTCTTGTACGCTTCCACGCCTTCGCGCTGGAACGTGGCGCGGTCGGAGGAGGGATTCTTCACCACGAATCCGCCCTTCGACCCCATCGGCACGATGACCACGTTCTTGACGTTCTGCGCCTTCATCAGGCTGAGGATCTCGGTGCGGAAGTCTTCGCGGCGATCGGACCAGCGAATGCCGCCGCGCGCGACTTTGCCCGCGCGCAGGTGAATTCCTTCCATCGACGGCGAATAGACGAAGATCTCGAACATCGGCCGCGGCGCCGGCAGTTCGGCGATCAACTGCGAGTTGAGTTTGATCGAGAGATAGGGCTTGCGACCCAGAGCCGGCTCTCCAGCCGGCTCCGGCGCCGCCTGAGAGGCGGCGCTACGTTGAAAGTAATTGGTGCGCAGCGTCGCATCGATCAGGGTCACGTACAGCCGCAGGATGCGATCCTCGTCCGGATTGCTCACCGCGTTGAGCGCCTCCTCGATCTGCGCGGAGATGCCCAGTGACGCCGCGCGGCGGCCTCCCGTCTTCGTCCCCGGTCCGAGCGTGGGGTCGAAGTTGTTGCGGAAGAGCTGCAGCAACAGACGCGTGATCGCGGGATTGTTCACCAGCGTCTGCTGGATGTACGTTTCGCTGAGCGGCACGCCGATCTGCCGGACGTACTTGCAGTAGGCGCGCAGCACCACCACTTCGTGCCACTCCAGCTCCGCGCCGATCACCAGCCGATTGAAGCCGTCGTTCTCCGCCTCGCGATTCCAGACCCGGATGAAGGTCTCCTGAAACTTCTGCTTGATGGGCTGCAGATCGTCCTGCATGCCGGAGGCGGAAAGGCTGAAGTCACGGATGCGCACCGGACCGGCCGCGCCAAGCGGCTGCACCTCGTAGGGCACTTCGGACTGCACGCGCAGGCCCATGCTCTCCAGGCGCGGCATGATCTCGGAGAGCGGCACCGGCGGGCCGGAGTGCACGATCTTGAAGTGGAACTGCCGCTGCTCCTGTCCGCGATGGCGGTAAAGATCGGCCACCAGTTCTCCGCCGCGCAGCACTTCCTCGACGTGCTCGATGTCGTACAGCGCGGCCTCGGCGGAGAAGCGCTCGGAGTAGGCCATGGGAAACGCTTTGCTGTAGCGATGATGCAGTTCGATCCCGGCTTCCTCCCCGCGTTGTTGCACCAGCGCTTCCAGCAGCCGGTCGCTCCACGTCCGCGCCGCTTCGGCGAGGTATGCCTCGATGCGCTTGATGTCGACTTCCGGAATGCGGCCTGGCGTGGTGCGAACGATGAACAGCCCGCGCGCGAGCGCGGCGTCGGTCACATGATCGGAAACCGTCGTGTCGCGACCGTCGAACGCCTGCTCCAGGATCTGCTTCGCCCGATCCTTGAAGTCCGGCGTATAGCGATCGCGCGGGACGAAGACGAAACAGGACACGAATCGCTCGAAGATGTCCTTGCGCGTGAAGAGCGCCACGCGATGACGTTCCTGCAGCAGCAGGATGCCGCGGGCGATGTCGAACAGATCGGTATCGGTGATCTGAAAAAACTCATCGCGTGGGAAGGTTTCCAGGATCTCCACCAGCGCCTTCCCGTTGTGACTGCGCGGATCGAGCCCTGCATGATCGAGAGTGCGCTTGAATTTCAGCCGCAGCATCGGGATCTCGCTCACGCTGCGGCTGTATGCGGCGGAGGTGAACAGTCCCAGAAAGCGATCCTCTCCGATCAACTCGCCGTTGCCGTCGTAGAGCTTGATTCCGATGCGGTCCATCGGCACCGGCCGATGAATCGTGCTGCGGTTGTTCGCCTTGGTGATGATCAGCAGGTCCTTCCGCCGCGCGTACGCGCTGAATTCCGGCGAAAGCGGCTCCTTGCTCCGTTCGATCGATTCGGGGCGCACCTCACGCAGGATCCCCAACCCGCTCTCCGGTCTCGCCGGGAGATAGTCTTTCCCTTTGCGCGTCTCGAATCCGTAGCGGCGGTATCCGAGAAAAATAAAATTGCCGTCGTCGAGCCATCTCAGGAAGGCGTCAGCTTCGTCGACCTCCTCCTGCGGCATGGGAAGCTTGTGCCCTTCGATCTCGCGGATGTTTTCGCTCAGACGTTCGCGCATCGCGCGCCAGTCGGTCACCGCGAGCCGCACCTGCTCGAGCACTCGCTCCAGCGATGCGCGGATCGATTCGAGCTCCGCCGCCTCGGTCTCCTGATCGATCTCGATGTGCATGTACGACTCGGTCAACGCGTCCGTCGTCGCGGTCTGAGTCGATGCCAGCTCGACGCGCCGGCACTTCGCGTCGCGCCGGACGCTCACGACGGGGTGGAGGAGCAAGTGGATGTTCCGCCTACGCTGGTTGATCTCCGCGGTGACGGAGTCGACCAGGAATGGCATGTCGTCGTTGACGATCTCGATGATGGTGTGCTCGAGCGCCCAGCCGTTCTTCTCGGCGGTCGGATTGAAAAGGCGGATCTTCGGCGTGCCCGGCTTTCTCTCGCGTCCGAATTCCCACAGCGACAGCACCGCGCCGAGGAGCGTGTCGAACGAGGTGTAGATGATGTCGTCCGGCGAGACCAGGGCGAAGTAGCGCCAGACGAAATGCGCTACGCTTTCGGCATCGTCCGCGCTGACGCGATTCCTGACCTCTATGGCCAGTCGTTGGACGAGATCGACTTTCCGGTCTTCCGCCGTGAGAGTCATGCGGGAGGCAATTCTATCTTTGTCGGCTCGCCCGGTCTCCCGGTCGGCTGCACTTGACAACTATCCCCCGATCGGCGGCCCCGAAGGGACGGCGGGCGACGACGAGCAGCATCGCGAATCGTTTCCTGTCCGCGCATTCTATGAAATCAACCCTCGGAACCCCACGACAGATAGCGCACCAGCAACCCGAGCTCGCGCACATCGCTGCTGAGGTGCTGGCGCGACTCGTCGAGAGTTTGATCGGTGGTGATCTCCAGCGTGTTCGCCGCGGGACCGGGCATCACGTCGTACTCACGCACGAGGTGGGCCTCCGCCGGCTTGAATCGATCGATGACCGCGCCGTTCAGGATGAACGTGACGGTCGGATGCGACGGCATCAGCTCGTCGGGCACGTCGAACTGCACGCGCAGCCTGGCCGTCCCGTGCAGCGGCGGAAGCGTGGTGATGGAACGCTTGCCCATCCATCGCCACTCCTCCTCATCGTGTCGCTCGATCGGATACCACCCGTCCGCAAATTGCGCCCGGCGCTGCATCGGCTCGAGAGCCACCTGGAAGTAGTGGCGCCGCGCGATGTTCCACAGCCGGTCGCGATCGCGCCGGAAGATGTAGCCCGAAGGCTTGGTGTGATCGATTTCCGTCAGAAAGGCTGGCGTGCGCGCCGGAATGCTCAGCGGCAGCCCGCGCTCATCAAACAGCCGCCGGTACGGGAAATGCGGCAGCAGATAGTCGATGAAGGGCGTCATCGGAAAGGCGACGTAGAGATCGGTTCGGCGCCGGTCGAGATGCTGGCGCACGGCATCGACCCCCAGAACCGACGGCGAGATCTGATTGCGCACCACCGTCAGAGCGGGCCAGGTCCAGACGATGAAAGATGCCGCTAGTGTGGCGCCGAGGATCGCCTCGCCTTTGGAGTGCGGCGGCTTGCTGCCGCTTTCGCGGAGGCGGCGCCAGGGCGCCGCACTCCCAAGGCGCGCGATGCCGTCGGCGGCGAAGATGGCGAACATCGGCTGGTATCCGATGGCGAAACGGCTGACGCTGTAGCGATCGAGCATCAGCCAGGCGGAGATGGCAAACGGAACGAAGGTCAACGCATTGGCCAGCATCGACCGGTCGCGGGTGCGCGCCGCGCCGATGATCGACACGAGCACGAAAAGTGACGTGACCAGGCTCAAGCCCGGATTCTGATACTGCTTGATGAAGAAGCGGTCGACGAGTCGCCAGAGCGGCGGCCGGTCGGAGCTGCGGAACGAATCGACACGCGTGATGTACTCGCCGTGCACGCGCACCGCATTGAGATACCGTTCCAGCCCACCCGTGGCATGAATCGCTCCGGCATAGCTGACCCCGACGATGGCGCCGCCGAGAAGCACTGCGAACACAACGTCACGCATCGACTGCCGCGCGCGAAACCACGTCGACAGCACGGCGGGAAAGAGTCCCACCAGCGCGTTCTGCGGCCGGATGCCGATCGACAGCGCGAGCAGAAACGCGCCGATCAGGTACGCGTTCGCGTCGCGGCAGCCGCGGAAGAGAAAGGCCACGGCGTAGAGGACCAGCGTGACCGAAACGACGTCGCTGAACGCCGTCCCGCCGAAAAACCAGACGTTCGGAAAAAACACGAAGAGTGCCGCGGCGATCACCGACGTCGTGAAGCGCAGCCGCAGTTCGCGCGCCAGCAGGAACATCGCCGGAAAGAGCAGCACAGCGGCAATCAGGTTCAGCGCCTGCAGCGCGTGGAAATCGCTGTTGGTGAAGATGCGGGCGACTTTCGCCGCAGCGATGTACAGCGGAAACCCGGGCGGATGCGGGTGATGGCTGGCGACGTCGTACGAGCGCATCCCGAGGCAGAACAGCGCCTCATCCCAGTCCCAGAGCGATCGCGAGAGGGCTGGAAATCGCGACGCAGCACAGACGATCGCCGCGATCCAGAAGATCGCCCGCTGCCGACTCGTCAGTGCTGCAGGAGCCTCGGTGAAACTCACGCCCGCCGCGGGGTGCCCTCGTAGAATTTTGCGCCGCGCTGCGCAAGGCGCCGCAAAGCATCGTTGGGATTGAATCGTGAATCGTGCTGCCGGGCCAGCTCCTCGAGGCGCGCCACGATCGCCGGCACGCCCAGCGAATCAGCGTAGCGCAGCAGCCCGCCACGGAACGGCGGAAAACCGGTACCCATGATCATCGCCAGATCGATGTCCGCCGCCGAAGCGGCGATCTTCTCGTCGAGGATCACCGCGGCCTCGTTGATCATCGACAGGATCATGCGGTCGACCGCATCCTTCCTGTTCACCGGATGCGGCGCGGCAACGCCGATCAGCGCGTACACCGATGGATCAGGGCCTTTGCGCTTGCCATTTTCGTAGAGGTAGAGCCCCGTACCTCCTTTTTTGCCAAGGCGGTGATCGGCATACAGCTTCCCGACGACACTGGACTGCTGCACGCGCGCTCCGAAACGTTCCTTCAGGATGATGCCGACCTTCGCGGCGACGTCGATGCCCACTTCGTCGAGCAGCGCCATCGGCCCCATCGGCATCCCGAAGTCGACCATGGCGGCGTCGATCGACTCGATCGTGTTCCCTTCCTGCAACAGGAATCCCGACTCGTTCATGTACGGACCGAGGATGCGATTGACGATGAAGCCGGGGCCGTCATTGCAGAGGACCACCGTTTTCCCCAGCTTGCGCGCGAAACCGGCGACAGTGCTGAGCGACTGGTCGGAGGTTTTTGCGCCGCGGATGACCTCGACCAGCGGCATGCGATCGACTGGATTGAAGAAGTGCATTCCCACCACGCGATCGGGATGCGTCGCCTTCGCGGCGATGTCGCTGATCGGCAGCGTCGATGTGTTCGAAGCGAAGATCGCTCCTTCTTTGGCCAGCGACTCGAATTCCGCGAGCACGTTCCGTTTCACCTCGAGGTTCTCCACCACCGCCTCGATGACCATGTCCACATCCTGAAAACCGCTCCAGTCGGTGGTAGTGGTGATGCGCGCGAGTTTGCGCTGCATCTCGCCGCGGGTCATGCGGCGCTGCTCGACCTTTCGTTTCCAGATCTTCGCCGCCGCCCGCAGCCCGCCCGCGAGGGCGTTCCAATTGATGTCGCGCATGCGGATGCCGGCGTCGCTCTTGTCAGCGATGCTCTGCGCGATGCCACCTCCCATCACGCCCGCTCCGAGCACGCCGACATTGGCGATCTCGCGCGGCCGCGCGGTGAGGCGGTCCTTCTTCGACTCCTCCATCATGAAGAAGAGCCGCACGAGGTTCTGCGCCACGTCCCCCAGGATCAGCGGCGCGACTTCCTCGACTTCGCGCGCCAGACCGGCCTCCACGCCCGCCGCCATGCCCGCTTCCATGACCTCGATGGCCTTGAGCGGCGCGGGATAGTGGCCGTGCGTCTGCGCGAGCACGCTCTTCCGCGCCTGGTTGAAGATCAGCTTGCGCGCCAGCGGATTGCCCTCGATGTAGAACTTCGTCCGCGTCGCGTCGCGGCGCTTGCCGCGTTTCGTGAACTGCTTCGCCACGTCGAGCAGGATGGCCCCGGCCACGACTTCGTCCACCAGGCCCGCCTTTTTCGCGCGCCGGCCGTCGAGCGCCTTGCCGTTGAGAATGATGTCGAGCGCTCCCGGCAGGCCGATGAGCCGCGGCAGCTTGGTCGTGCCACCCCATGCCGGAAAAATCCCGAGCTTCGTCTCCGGCAGGCCGATCGTCGCTTTGGGGCTGTCGGACATCACTCGCCAGTCGCAACTGATGGCGATCTCGCACCCGCCGCCGAGGGCCGCTCCGTTGAGCGCGGCGACGGTCACCTGCGGCAGTTTGGAGAAGCGATGAAACGTCTGCTGCCCGAAGCGCGTGAATTCCTTCACCAGTTCGGGCGTGGTGGCCATGGTGAATTCGGAGACGTCCGCGCCGGCAATGAAGACCGACGGCTTGGCCGAGGCGAGCACGATGCGCCTGATGTCCGGCGCGCGCTCCATTTCGCCGACGATCGAGGCGAACTCGGTCATCACCACGCTCGAGAACTTGTTGACTTTCTCGCCCGGCAGGTCGAACCAGATCACGGCGAGATCGCCATCGCGCTCGATGCGAAATGCAGTGTGTGTTGCAGCAGGTGGCTCGGCCAGGGCAGTCATGACTGTTTCACCTCGGACCCCTCACCCGCCGCTTCGCGGCACCCTCTCCCCGCTGCGCGGGGCGAGGGATCTCGCGCCTTCTCCCGCCTGCGCCGGGCGAGGGATCTCGCGCCTTCTCCCCGCCTGCGGGGGCGAGAGGTCTCGCGCCTTCTCCCCGCCTGCGGGGAGAAGGTGACCGAAGGCCGGATGAGGGGCGCATTTCATGCGTGTTTCGCTTCCTGGGCTTCGTCGACGCCTTCGTCGATGTAAAGCTCATCGATGATGTTCTTGTATTTCTTGTCGATGACGCGCCGCTTCACTTTCAGCGACGGCGTGATCTCGTCCGCCTCGATCGTGAAATCGCGCGGCAGGAGCGCGAAGCGGCGGATCTTCTCCTGGCGGTCGAGGTTGCGGTTGAAGCGGTCGAGTTCGTTCTGAAAGATCGCCTTCACCCGGTCGTTCCTGACCAACTCGTCGGGGGAATCGAAGCGGAGGCCCATCGACGCCGCGTCGCGCTCCAGCTTTTCGAAATTCGGCACGATCAGCGCGACCAGATACTTTCGTCGATCGCCGATCAGCACCGGCGTGCCGATGTACGGCGAGCTTTTCAGCAGCGCCTCCAGCGGCTGCGGGGCGATGTTCTTGCCGTAGGCGTTGATGATGATGTCCTTCTTGCGGTCGGTGATCCGCAGGAATCCGTCCGCGTCGATCTCTCCGATGTCGCCGGTGTGGAACCAGCCTTCAACGTCGATGGCCTGCGCCGTCGACTCGGGGTTGTTCCAGTAGCCCTTCATGATGTTCGGGCCTCGCGCCAGGATTTCTCCGTCGGAGGCGATCTTCACCTGCACGCCCGGAATGATCCTGCCGACTGTCCCGATCTTGCGGTGCTGCGGCGTGTTCAGCGCGATCACCGGCGACGTTTCGGTCAACCCGTACCCTTCGTAGATCTCCAGCCCTGCGCCGATG
The DNA here is from genome assembly GCA_041483175.1 of Thermoanaerobaculia bacterium. Taxonomy (GTDB): domain Bacteria; phylum Acidobacteriota; class Thermoanaerobaculia; order Gp7-AA8; family Gp7-AA8; genus Gp7-AA10. The sequence goes on from JBGPFD010000036.1 coordinate 13,352, forward strand.
AAGAACGCCGCCAGCTCCGCCGACAGCGGCGCGCCGCCGGAAAGGACGAACTTCACGCGCCCGCCGAGGCGCTCCAGGATCTTGTGAAGCACGAGCTTGTCAGCGATCGCCGACCGGATCTTCAAGCCCAGCGGCATCGGCTTGCTTTTCACGCGGAACGGCAGCCGTTCCTCGGCCACTTTCAGCGCCCAGCGGAAAATCTTCTGTTTCGCGGCCGGCTGCGTGGCGACGGTATTCACGATCCGCTCGCGCATCTTCTCGAACAGCCGCGGCACGGCGGCAAAAACGTCGGGGTGAATCTCCTGCAGGTTGTCTCCCACCTTGGTGATCCCCTCGGCGTAGGCGATCGTGCACCCTTTGTAGAAATAGCAGTAATCCGCCATCCGCTCGAAGATGTGCGACAGCGGCAGGATGGAGATCGCCGTCAGGCCATGCTCGATCGGCAACGCGCTGAGCGACGCGGCCACATTGCCGGCGATGTTTCCGTGCGTCAGCATCGCCCCTTTCGGGTTGCCGGTGGTCCCCGACGTGTATACGAGCGTGGCCACGTCGTTCGGACCGGGCTGCGCGCGGCGCTCATCGAACTGCGCCGGTCCGTGCGTTTCGTCGTGTTTCCGGCCGCTCTCCACCAGCTGCCGGAACAGCAGCACGTTTGACGGCAACGATGCCGGCGATTCGCAGATGATGACGTTGTGGAGATGCGGGCAGTGCGGGCGGATCTCGGTGATCTTCTGCAACTGCTCTTCGGTCGAGCAGACCACGGCGACGGCCCCCGAATCGTTGAGGATGTATTCGATCTGCCACCCGAGGAGCGTCGGATAGATCGGCACGTTGACCGAGGCGTTGCAGAGAATGCCGAAATCCGCGATGGCCCATTCCGGCCGGTTCTCGGAAAGGATGGCCACCCGGTCGCCGGGCTTCACCCCCAGAAGGCGAAGGCCGGTGGAAAAATGACGCACGTTGTCACGGAGCTGCGGGACGGTGACGTCCACCCAGCTTCCATCGCGTTTCGATTTCAGCGCCGCCGGGCGGTCGAGCGTGCACGTGACGGCGTAGATATCGTTGAGAGTCCTGATCTCCATCCGGCACCCCCGCAGCTATGGAGCGCGATCGTATCAGATCGGGCCCTACGCCACTTTGAGCCAGCGCCACAGCTCCGGGATCGTGGGCCGCTTTCCGTAAGACAGGATCCCGATGCGGAAGATCTTTGCCGTCACCCAGAAGAACGCGAAGATCGTGGCGATGGAGATGACGATCGACAGCAGGATGTGCCACACGGGAGGCTCGGACACCAGCGTGCGCACGAACATGGTGATCGGGCCGAACACCGGCGCCAGCGAGAATCCGACCGACAACGACGAATCGGGGCTGGTGATGATGGCAAACATCAGAAACCACGGCAGCATCATGATCATGGAAATCGGGGCGATGAGCTGCTGCGCCTCTTTTTCCGAATTGCAGACCGCGCCGCCGATGGCATAGACGCAGACGAAGGTGAAGTACGCCAGCAAAAAGAAAATCGCGAAGTAGAGGAATACCATGGGGCGCAGGAACTGGCTGAGGTTGACGCCGGCCATCGCGGCGGAAGCCGCGCTGAACGTGGCCATGGCCAGCCCGACGATGATCCACACCGAGACCTGCGTCAGGCCCACCAGCGCGACGCCGGTGATCTTGCCGGTGAGGAGCTGCCGCGGCGACATCGAAGAGATGAGGATCTCCACGACGCGATCGGTCTTCTCCTGGATGATGCCCCGCATGATCTCCAGGCCGTAAATCAGCGAGGGGATGATCAGCAGCGCGGCGAAGATGAAGCCGATGAGAAAGTTCAGCTCCCCTCCTTTTTTCTGCGCGCCGCTTCTGGAGATCTGGACGGCATCGACCGGCACATTACGGGTGAGCTTGTCGAGGGCGTCGATATCGATTCCGTGGGCCATCAGGCGGTGGCGATAGATGGCCCGATTGGCAGCCGATCCGAGGGCCTGCTGCGTGAGCAGATCGGTCGCCGCGCGGCTGTAGAACGTCATCTTCGCGTTTTCGCCGTCAAACGCGTCCCCGGGAACCACCAGCACGGCGTCGAGCTTGTCGTTCTCGCGGCTCGTCAGGCGCGTCAGAAATGGCTTTGCGGCAGCGGTCGCATCGGTTCCGGATGCGTCGAGGTAATCGATCTTCAGATCGATCGGAAGATCGCGCCGGTCCTTCTGCTGCTGAGCGCGCCCGGCTTTGGTGAACGCATCGCGAAGTTGTCCCGTCTCGTCGACGACGGCGACCTTCTTCCCGCCGAGACTTTTGGCAATCAAGAGCGTCGGCAGGAGCATCGCGGCCGACATCAGGACCGGGAAGAAGAGGGTCATAAAGATGAACATCTTCTTCCGTACCGCCGAAAGGTACTCGCGCTTGAGGACGGCGAACATTTTTCTCATTGCGCCGCCTCGAGCGTCTCCGCTCCCACTTTCTCGATGAAAATCTCTTCCAGCGACGGCGCGGCGAGCTCGAACTTGCGGATGCGCAGGCGCCCGATGCTCGCTTCGAGGATCTTCTGCGGATCGGCGCCGTCCGCGAGGCTCAGCTCCGCGGCGTGATTCACCACCACCGCGCGCTTGACTCCCGGCAGTTCACCAAGGAATGCGCCGTCGCCGTCGTAGCCGATGTGCAGCGTGTTCTTGCCGAATGAGGCCCGGATGAAATCGAGAGGGCCGGAGAGCACGACTTTCCCCTGGTGCACCAGGACGATGTCGTCGGCCATCCGCTCGGCCTCCCCCATCATATGTGTGGAGAGGAGGATCGTCCGCCCCTCGTCCTTCAGCTCGCGGAGGAGATTGCGAACCAGCACCATGTTCACCGGATCGAGTCCCGACTGCGGCTCGTCGAGCACGATCAGTTCCGGTTCGTGCAGCAGCGTCCCAATGAGCTGCACTTTCTGCTGATTGCCCTTCGACAGTTCCTCGACTTTTGCGTTGCGCTTATCCGAGAGCTCGAAGCGTTCCAGCCACTGATCGACCGCTTTGACCACGGCAGGCCCCCGGCGGCCCTTGATCTCCGCAAGGAAAAGCAGGAGCTCGACGATCTTCATCTGCCGGTAGAGCCCTCGCTCCTCCGGCAAATAACCGATTCTGTCCTGGGAGTTGCGGTCTCCGTTGCCCCACTCGATTGAACCGGAATCGGGATAGAAGATCCCGGTGATCATCCGGATGGTGGTGGTCTTGCCGGCGCCGTTGCGCCCGAGGAGACCTGTGATGGAGCCATGGCGAACGGTGAACGAAACGCCGTCCACCGCCCGCACAGCGCCAAAGGTCTTGACGATATCGCGAACCGAAAGGACTTCCGTCATGCGCCGCGGTCCCAGATTGGACTGCGGCGTATTGTACGCGTGAAGGATTCTCGCTTAGCCGCCCGGGATCTGAATCACCGGGACCTCGAGAATGGTCCTGATGTGCTGGACCAGGCGCGCGATCGCCCGTTCGATGACTCCAGCGCCGTCGCGCGAGCGCGGCGCGGCATAAACAGGCACCGTCGACGTCGCGACCACGAAAAGGATCACCGCCACTTTGGCCGAGAGAGAACGACGCATACACCCTCCTTGTGGCTCGCGGTAGAGAGCCTTGCTATTCACACGGGAGGGCGCCCTTAGCATAGGAGTGACGGGGAGAGACATTTCCCTACCCCAATTTTGTGATCCGGGTCACGACCAGCGGCCTTATCGATTTTAGGCGGGGTAAGCGAACAACAGGTCCGGCTGTTTCGGGAGCAGCTCGAAGTACGCGCGGACGTCGCCAAGTGCTTTCGGCGTAAGCGTTCGCGCCTCGGCGGCCTCTTTGAGATAGGCCAACGCGGTAAGCGCTCCCTGAGTATACGCAAGGCCCGCCTTGGTAAAGTAGGCCATCGCTGCGTGGCAGAGGTGGGCAACTTCTGCAGGCCGATCGAGCATCAGCAGGGCCTCGGCCGCATCGATCGAGATCAGCGCGACGTCTTGAGGCATGCCCAGTTCTTCGAATTCCTGGCGGAGTTCGATCAACAGGCTCCGGGCTTCTCCGCAGCGGCGCTCGGCCAGCAGCAACTGACCTAGGTGCCATCGAGCCCTGGCCCGAGCGGTGGCCATGCCGAGGCGCTCGAATTCCGCGATGGATCGCGCAAAAAGTACCTTCGATTCCTCGAACCTCGAGAGTTCGCGCTGGCAGATCGCCGCGTTGTGCACATAGAACGCGCGCCCTGCATCGTCGATTCGAGAATCGGCGGCGAGTCGCTCGAAGATACGCAGCGCTTCCGCAAATCGGCGGGCATACATGAACGAGGCGGCCTTCGTCGCTTCGGCAACCGCTTCGCGCCGCACGTCACCAAAGGCGCGGAACGTCTCTCGCGCAGAATCGGCCAAGGAAACCGCTTCATCGAGTCGCTCGATCTCGTTGTAAACCTGCGCTCGAACCAGGCGCGCGCGGGCCGAGTCGTATTCCGAGACGACGCACTCGCGCAGGAGCGCATCGGTCCGATCGAGTGCTTCGACCGACTCCGCATACGACCCGGTGTAATAGAGCATGTGGGCGTAGGCGCGGTGCGCTTTGCCACGGAGGATCATGACTGTTTCGAATGGATATCGTCCCGATTCCAGCGACTGGGCGACGTCCACCGCCAGCTCGGCCCATTCCGCGGCGAGCTTCGGCTCGACGAAGTTCGATTTGTCGACAGCCTCGAGGAGCTTCCGCACAGTGCCCGCCGTTCGCCACTGCGGGTGGGCGTCGATGAGCTCACGCCGCTGCAGCGTACCGGCCTCGCAGAGTTTCGCCACGATCGGGCCCGCCGCCGCGTCTTCGGCCTTCGTCGTCGCCGCCATCGAGCGCAGCATCGACGAGGTCCGTGGCACCGGGTCTTCCGACAGCTCGCGCTCGTCCCACACACTCGTGTCTCCGAGCGCGCTGGTGAGACCGCGATATGACTCCAGCGATCCCGCGCAACTCTCGCATGCCGGCAGATGCGGATCGGACGCTTCCGCCTCCTCGAGCATCCCGATGAGCACTTCGTCGTCGTAGTGCTGTTCGATGATCATCGTCTCACCGCGGTGATGCTGAAATAGATTTCCCGGACGCGCTTCAGACAGTTGTGAATGAGCTTCTCGGAATATCGCGTGGTGGTGTCGAGGTCGCGGGCAATGTCTACCGCCGACCGCCCTTCGAAATAGTGCATGTACAAGGTTTCGCGGCAGCGCGGCTGCAGATACCGCAGCGCCTTGCGCAGCGTCAGCATCAGCGCCATGCGGTCCGCCAGGCCGTGGCTGACAGGATCGCTGTGGTCGCCGATGTCCTCCGGCATCGCTTCGGTGCGCGCCGACAACCGCCAGTAGTGCCGGCTCGCGTTGCACATCGCCGCGACCAGCCACGCTTTCGTATTCTCCACGCGCGCTTCGTTCTGCATGAAGGAAAGGAAAACTTCCTGCATGAGGTTTTCCGCGTCCGTTTCCGGCACGCGGAACTTCCGGCAGGCGACGTGGAGCAGGAGGTCGCGATACTGTTCGTACGTCGCGCCGACATCCTGCGACTCCGAGCGTGCGCCAGGCACGTCGAGCACCGCCGCCACGGCGGAACTCTCCGGCACGGCCGGGGAAATTTCGACAGCGTTCGGGTCTAGCACGTGCGTAATTATGGAGCTAGTCCTCGCACCATATCACGAAACAAAGAGGGACGCGACCTTCCTTCATAATGGCCTTCGGCCGGGATATGCTCCGGAAACATGGAGTTTCCAATCCTGTCGGCCACCCTCGACGAGATCTGGGGCCAATCGGTTGTCCCGACCCTCGAGCGCTACATCCGCATTCCCAACCAGAGCCCTCTCTTCGACCCCGACTGGAAGCGCAACGGTCACATCCATCAGGCTTTACGGCTGGCAAGTGAATGGGTCCAGCAGCAGCAGGTCCCCGGCTTGCGCGCCGAAAGCCACGAAATCGAAGGTCGCACGCCTCTCCTTTTCATCGAAATCGATGGCGACCCATCCTCGACCATCTTGATGTACGGGCACCTCGACAAGCAGCCGCCAATGGTCGGCTGGGAGAGCGGGCTGGGACCGTGGACGCCGGTCGTCCGCGACGGGAAGCTCTATGGTCGCGGCGGCGCCGACGATGGCTATGCGGTCTTCTCCGCCGTCTCCGCCGTGCGCGCGCTCGAGCAACAGAACGTCCGTCACGCCCGCATCGTGATCCTCATTGAATGTTGCGAAGAGAGCGGCTCGCCGGATCTCCCCGCCTACATCGACCTGCTCGCCGATCGCATCGGAACTCCCCGCCTGGTCATCTGCCTCGATAGCGGATGCGGCAATTACGAACAGCTCTGGATGACCACTTCGCTGCGCGGGTCGATCGTCGGCAATCTGATCGTCGACGTGCTCACCGAGGGTGTTCACTCCGGCGATGCCAGCGGCATAGTGCCGTCGAGCGTTCGCATTATGCGCATTCTTCTCGATCGGCTGGAAGAGGCAAAAAGCGGACGCATTCTGCCCACCTGGCTGCACGCCGAGATCCCCCCGCATCGCATCGAGCAGACGCGCGACACTGCGCGAGTCCTCGGGCCGTCCCTGGATGACAAATTCCCCTGGGTGCCGGGCATGCGGCCGGTCACCGATGATCCGGTCGAACTTCTCCTCAACCGAACCTGGAGACCGACGCTCTGCATTACCGGCCAGGCCGGCATGCCCGACCTCGTGCAAGGGGGGAACGTCCTCCGGCCGATGACCGCGCTGAAGCTCTCCATCCGCCTTCCACCGAGTCTCGATGCGCGGAACATCGATCGCAAGCTGGCCGATCTCCTCGAATCGAATCCACCGTACGGCGCGCGCGTTAAATTCGATTCGGAAAAAGGAGCGGCGGGATGGCAGGCGCCGAAAACCGAGCCGTGGCTGGAGAAAGCGGTCGACCGCGCATCGCGGATGGCGTTCGGAAAGCCGGCGGTCACCTGGGGTGAAGGCGGATCGATCCCCTTCATGGGCATGCTCGGCGAACGCTATCCGGAGGCGCAGTTTCTCATCACCGGCGTTCTCGGACCGCACAGCAACGCGCATGGGCCGAACGAATTTCTCGATATCGGCTACGCGAAGAAGGTCACGGCGTGTGTGGCGGAGGTCATCGCCGCGGAACGGGGAGCGTGAAGCACGCGGGGAGGCGGAATTAAGAATTTCGAATTAAGAATCACTTCCGCCCGACCGCAGGCGATTCTTCATTCTGCATTCGAAATTCTTCATTCGAAATTCTTCACTCACCTTTCCTTTCCCCTCAGTCGTGCGAACGAATTTCTCGATATCGGCTACGCGAAGAAGGTCACGGCGTGTGTGGCGGAAGTGATCGCCGCGGAACGGGGAGCGTGAAGCACGCGGGGAGGCGAAATTAAGAATTTCGAATTAAGAATTTCGAATTAAGAATCACCTCCGCCCGACCGCAGGCGATTCTGCATTCTTCATTCTTCATTCGAAATTCTTCACTCACTTTTCCTTTCCCCTCAGTCGTGCGAACGAATTTTTCGATATCGGCTACGCGAAGAAGGTCGCGACGTGTGTGGCGGAGGTCATCGCCGCGGAACGGGGAGCGTGAAGCACGCGGGGAGGCGAAATTAAGAATTTCGAATTAAGAATCACTTCCGCGCAAC
>JBGPFD010000037.1:0-20963 GCA_041483175.1 Thermoanaerobaculia bacterium
CGACCTGCTGGTGTGCATGGGGCTCAACTTCGACGACAGCCGGGCCATCGACGCGTTGACGCTACCGGATGGACGCTATGTCTTCCGTTACTACGACGGGCAGGACCAGCGTGTGGTCGCCCTCGAGTTCGACGCCGACTTTCACAGTCTCGGCGAGGTGCGCGCTCAATTCCCCGAGTTTATCGGCGACGAAGAGTATTACCCGCAATACTGCGGGCATTAGGATCGGCTCACGCGATGATCTACGAGAACCTTTGCTTCGATAAAGACGGCTCCGTCGCCGTCGTGACGCTGAATCGCCCCAACAGGCGTAACGCACTCTCGTTAGCACTAATGCGGGAGCTGCTGGATTGCCTCGGACGGATCGGCGAGGACAGCCAGCTTCGCGCGGTCATCCTCGCTGCGGCTGGGAAGGTCTACAGCTCCGGGCACGATCTCAGTGAGTTGGTCGAAAGAAACATCAACGACTACCGGCAGATCTTCGACGTCTGCGCCGAGCTGATGATGAAGATTCAGTCGATACCCCAGCCAGTCATCGCCGAGGTTCAGGGCATGGCGACGGCAGCCGGATGCCAATTGGTCGCGACCTGCGACCTGGCTGTCGCGGCCGAGGAAGCCTCGTTCGCCACTCCCGGCGTGCGGATCGGGCTTTTCTGCACGACTCCGATGGTCGCCTTGAGCCGCGCCGTCGGCCGCAAGCGCGCCCTCCTGATGCTGCTGACCGGCGAGCCGATCGACGCGATAACCGCGGCCGAGTGGGGGCTGGTCAACAGCGTTGTCCCCGCTGCCAAGCTGCGTGAGGAGACGGGGAAGCTCGCCGCACGGATCGCGGAGGCGAGCCCCGTTACGATGGCCATCGGAAAGCAGGCTTTCTACACGCAGATCGACCTGGACCAGCCGAAAGCGTACGCGTATGCCAAGGAGATCATGTCGATGAACTCCATGGCGGTTGACGCCCAGGAAGGCATCTCCGCGTTCCTCGGAAAGAGGGCGGCCTGCTGGACGGGCAGATAGAGTGTCGGAAGGAGACAATGATGATCACATTCGAGTACCGGTTCGACGTCCTCCCTGGGAAGCTGGAGGATTATGAGAAGTATCGTAAGGGCGCGGGTAAGGACATCTGGCTGAAGTTCTCCGGCGTCAAGGCCGTCCACGTGTACAAGAGCATGCTGGGCGGTTCGTCCCCGCAGCGGGTTGTGCAGGTTGACCTGGAGAACCTGGCAGCGCTCGAGAAGATCCTTTCGGATCCGGGCTTCCGAAAGGCGAAGGATGCCTTCCACGACCTGGTTACGCACGTCACCGACTCCTTACTGGTCCAGGTGAGCGAAAAGAAGAAATAGGAAACCTCCTCATCGGCCTGGGAAGTCTGCCTGACAGAACGCAATCACAATGCGTTGTCGCTCGCGGCGACAAGCTTCCGGACGGGAAGGGCCATCCGATCCCGCTAATCCGCAGAATTTCTCGCCGGATTTTGTCGGGACCGCTGAAGGATGAGGATTGAACGTAGCGCCGGCTCTCCAGCCGGCGCGAACCGGCTAATCGTATTGAGGAAATAGATACCGCTCTAGCCGCGCGCCACGCCGATGTCGCGGCCTACCTAAACGAGGAGGGCCATGAGGGCGAAGGAAAAGGACGAGCGGACGGGCAACAATCCGCTCTCCTTTTCTTTCTTCGCTACAACGTAGAACTCAGTGATTCAGAACTTATAGATCACGCTGGCCGCGAGCTGGTCGCCCTTGGTACCCGTCTCCACTCCGGTTGCGGCCGCCGTGGTGAGTTTGGAGTGCAGCCATTCCACATTGAACCCGTAGGAACCGAGGTTGAACATCAACGACGGAACCAGAAGCTGTTCCTTCACGCGAGTCGCCTTCGCGGCGATCACGTTGTCCTTGTTGGGTTTTTCCATGCCGTAGAACAGATACCCGCTCCACTTCTTGTTGAAGGCGTATCCGCCCTGTGCCCACAGCCCCCAGCTCTTGATGTCGCCGAACTGGGAGATCTGACCGAACTGCTGCCCGATGGCCTTTCCAGTGTAGGCATTGCCCTGGACCGAGAACGCTCCGGAGGCGACCTTCGCACCCACTTCACCGGCCCACGCGCTCAGCGAATCTTTCGCAGACTTGGTGCCGGCGCCGGAGAGATCCTTCTTGTCCCAATGGCCCACCACGTAGGTGCCCCAGGTACCGGTGCGGGTCTTGCCGCTCCAATCGAAGCGACCCTCGACCTGCGGGAGGGTGGATGCCGGTCCTGCGCTGCCTGAGTCGATGATGTTGCCGGGAGCGCTCCACGTGTTGCGCATCACAGCGAATGTGAACTTCGAACTGACTGCAGAACCGGCGGGCGTCATGTCGTGGTAGATGAACACGCCCGGGAAGCGCCAGCCGACGAAGCCCGTCGCACCGTACCCGATCGGGAAGGCAAGGTGCGAGTACGAGGCGGGGACATTCCCGAACAGCGGCGCCCACCCCTGACCAACGCGGTAGGTCGTCTTCCCCCGAATGAGGTCGACAAATGCAAGGCGCAGGCGCGGAGTGGCCTGCGCGTTGCTGAATCCGCCGGTCCCGTTGAATCCGCCGAAGAAGTCGGCTTCGAGTGTCGCGGCGACCTTGTTGTTGTCGTCCAGCTTGGTAGGGTTGAACCCGAGCGTCAGACGGGTGTTACGCACGTCTCCGTCGAGGAACCACCGGTCCGTCTTGGTCTCGGGGGGAACCGGAAATTCGGCATTCTGCCCGTTCCCGAACGTGAAGTTCTGATTCTGCAGGAACGCCGTTGCATCGATGAAGCCGTGGATGCTCACACCTTCCCCGCTGGTCTGTACGTTCTGGGCTGAAACAACTCCTGTCCATGCCAGGAGGAAAATCATCAGGACCAAACCTTGAACACGCAATCGCGCCATCTCACTACTCCTTTCAGTTTTCTCAATTGTCCAATTCGGAAAAATGACCAGGAAACGTCGGACAGGATCCTTCACGCGCGGGTCAAACAAGAGTTCCCCTTTGCGTGTTGACGATGATCAGGCAGATGAAGGAAAGACAGTTGGGCACAGAGCTGCGCCACGCTGAAGGACCGGTCCAACCACTCGGGTTGCGAGACGTCCATATGTCTCTCGAACGACCTCTCGAACGACTGGGGCTTTGCAAGGAAGCTGACATATACATTAGTTGAGACCAATTCCAAAATCCAGTCAAAACCCTACTTGACAGCGCCGACGGTGAAACCTTCGATGAAGCGGTCGAGGAAAATGTTGTAGAGCACGCCGATCGGCAGGCTGGTAATCAGGCAGGCGGCCATCAGCGATCCCCAGTAGTAGACGTCGCCGCGTACCAGAAAAGTCGGGACGCCGACGCCGACGGTCTGGTTCGAAGCCGAGGAGATGAAGGTCAGGGCGTAGACGAATTCCTGCGTCACCAGGGTGAAGGCGAAAATCACCACGGTCAGGATTCCTGAGGTGGACATCGGAATCATCAGCTTGATGAAGGCTCCCCAGCGGGTCAGGCCGTCAACCATCGCCGCGTCGTCGAGATCGCGAGGAATGGACTTGAAGAACCCCATCAGCAGCCATGTCGAGAACGGAATGGTGAAGCTCGGGTAGACCAGGATGACCGACCAGAGCGTGTCCTGCAGCCCGAGAAAGGAGACCACCTTCGACAGCGGGATGAAGAGCAGCGTCGACGGAACGAGATAGGTCAGAAAGACGCCGATTCCCAGCCGCGCCCCCCAGACTCCGGTCAGCCGCGCCAGCGCATAGGCGGCCGGAACGGCGAGTAGCAGGGTGATCAGCACCACCACCGTTCCGGCGAACATCGTATTGCCAACCCAGCGCAGGAAGAGCGTCTCCTTGAACAGCAGTCTCAGATGTTCGAGCGTCGGCGGCTCGTGGAACAGAAACGGATTGTTCTGCAGGTTGTACAGATCCGTCGTCCGCTTGAAGGTAGTGATCAGCATCCAGTAGAACGGAAACGCCAGCAGCACCGCGAAGACGATGCGCACGATCCACATGGAGATGCGGGCAAACCAAGTGCGGAAGCGTCGCGGCATCGCCATCTAACGCCCCTCACTCGGCTCACGCGGGGCGAGGGCACTCGCGCGAATTCCTTCTCCCCGCCGGGGAGAAGGTGCCGCGAAGCGGAGGACGCGGGGGAGCGCCATCTACGTCACCTCCGCGCGGTAGGCCGAGCGCAGCACCAGCCACGTAGCCACGACCAGAACCGGCACCATGAAGATCGAGATCGCCGCCCCTTCGGCCAGATCCGACCCGAGAATGCCAGCGAAGAACGCCAGCGTGGGAATTACCTGCGTCGTGTCGTACGGTCCGCCGCGGGTCAGGATGTAGATCACGGTCATGTCGGTGAAGGTGAAGATCACGCCGAACAGCACGGCCACGTTGATGATGGGGAGCATCATCGGAATGGTGATCTGAAACAGAGTCCGGAAGAATCCCGCCCCGTCGACCGCCGCGGCCTCGGGGATGTCCTTGGGGATGGCGGTCAGCCCGGCCAGCAGAATGACGGTGGCGAACGGCAGCATGTGCCAGGTGTGAACCAGAATGACCGAGGTCATCGCCAGCTTCGGCTCGCCGAGCCATACCGGCGCGTCGAAGGGCTTGAACAGATGCATGCGCACCAGCACCCAGTTCACCACGCTGTACAGCGAATCGAGGATCCACTTCCAGCCGATCGAGCCGATCGACACCGGCGCCACCCACGGCAGCAGGATCAGAAAGCGGAGGAAGCGGCGGCCTGGAAAGGCGTCCTTCAGCGCCAGCGCCAGAATCGTCGAGCCGACCAGCACCAGAATCTGCGAAACGATGGTGAAGAAGAACGAGTTCTCCAACGACCGCAGGAATGCGGGATTCCGGAAGATACTGGTGAAATTCTGCAGCCCCACGAAGTGATAGCTGGTGCTCCCCACCTTGATGTCGCTGACGCTGTAGATGAAGGCCATCACGAAGGGGACACCGACCAGGGCGACGATGTAGAGAATCGCCGGCATGAACATCGCCGGCGCGAGCCATCGCTGTTGGCGGCTCACGACGGCAGTCTCCGCGCCTTGACTCTCTTTCCGTTCGCCGGATCGAAGTACTTCACGTCATCCTCGGCGACGGAGAAGGTGTGATGCGTGTCGTCGGCGATGGCGATTGCATGCGTGGAGGGCATTCGCGAGATCGCCTTCTGCTTGTCGAACGGCCCTCCCTCGATGATTCCGTAGAGGATTCGCTCCGCTCCCAGGTATTCACTGTGCGTGATGCGAAACTGGTACGAGACGTGTGCGCCGGTCCGTTCCGTTCTGCCGGTGGGAAGGAAGTGCTCGGGGCGGAATCCGACCAGCATGCCGCCACCGGGCAGGATGTTCATCGGCGGCGAGCCGAGAAACGTGGCCACGAAGGTGTCGGCCGGTTCGTCGTAGACATCCGCGGGCGTTCCGATCTGCCGCACCGATCCCTGCGACATCACCACCACGCGGTCGCCCATGGCCATCGCTTCGACCTGATCGTGCGTCACGTAGATCGCCGTGGTACCGATGCGCTTCTGGAACTGCTCCAGCTCCTCGCGCGCTGACGCGCGCAGTTTTGCGTCGAGATTCGAGAGCGGCTCGTCGAGCAGAAAGACGGTCGGCTCGCGGACGATGGCCCGCGCCAGCGCCACGCGCTGCCGCTCTCCGCCCGAAAGCTCGCGCGGCTTTCGGCCGAAGAGATGCTGGATGCCGAGCAGGGAGGCCGCCCACTCCGCGCGCTCACGGCGCTGCTGCTTTGCCACGCCCTGCGCCTTGAGAGGGAAAACGATGTTGTTGTACACGCTCAGATGCGGGTAGAGCGCGTAGCTCTGAAAGACCATGGCGATCCGGCGCTCGCGCGGCGTCAGATCGTTGACCACCTTCCCGCCGATGAGGACCTCTCCCGAGGTGGGATCCTCGAGGCCGGCGATCAGCCGTAGCAGGGTGGTCTTCCCCGATCCGGAAGGACCCAGGAGGACGAGGAACTCGCCCTCCCGGGTTTCCAGATCGACATCGATGACGGCGCCAACGTTTCCGCGCCTGAAGATTTTGGTGAGCTTTCGAGTTTCGACAACCGCCATTCAATACCCTCAATAGGCAACGCGTCATCCTGAGGCGCGTAGACGGCGAAGGATCTCACACTGCGTGGCTTGAGATCCTTCGCTGCGCTTAGGCTGACAGAAGTTCCTCACTTCCACTTGTCGAAGATGCGCCGCAGCTCCGTGTCCGCCGCTTTCACCGCCGCCTCGGGCGTCATCTCGTCGCGCGCCGCCTTAGCGAACATCGTCGGCAGGACGAAGGTGTTGAATGCTTCATCGATCGCTGCCGTGGCATAACCGGGATAGCCGACGTTCGTGGCCCAGCTCAACACGTCGCCGAGGACTTTGTACTTGTCGTTCGGCACCGCTTTGGGATCATTGGCCAGACGCTTCTTGATGTCGGGCACCGTCGCCGGGAAGCAGGGGAAGTTGTAGAACTCGCTGGCATTGAAGGCGGTCGAAAAGTCGTTGATCAGATCGACCAGGAACTGCTTGGCCCCTTCCTTGTTCTGCGCGAATTCCCAGACCACGTAGCAATCCATCACGTGCTCGGCGGCAATCCTGCGCACCGGCCCCTTGAGCGCCGGCGCGATCTGAATCTGCTTGGACATCTCCGGGTTGTCCTTCTCTGCCGATCGCGTCACAGAGATCGCGTTATCGACAAACGACAGTTTCCCGGCGAGGATGCCGCGGTTGTTCGACGACGGATCCCAGGAGAAGACTTCGGGCGTCATGGTCTGCTTGTACAGCTCGCGGACGTACTTGACCGCTTCGAGGGTGTTCTTCGAGTTGAGCGTGACCACTCCGGCCTCGTTCTGCTCCGCTCCACCAAATGACCAGAGCACCGCGCGCATGGCCATGTTGGTATCGAGTTCCTGCGACAGACCGATACCCACCGGGTTTCCGAATTTCGCACGGATCCGTTTTCCGCCTACCAGAAGGTCGTTGTAGGTGTCGGGTCCGTGAGGGAAGCCGACCTGCGACCAGAGATCCACCCGGTAGTTTCCCGGATCGGGCACGTACGAGTCGGAGAAGGCGAAGAACTTCTTCGTCTTCGGGTTGTACGTCGATTTTTCCGCAAGGGAGATCTTCTTTCCATGCTTGCGCTCGACTTCTTCATAAACCTCGCGGTGATCGATGACCTGCTTCTCGTACGCCGCGGGCGGCGAGAGAAACATGAACAGATCGTGCCCGGCCTTGGCCGACACTTCCGCCGCCGCGCGAGCGTTGATCTCGCCGATGGCGATGTGGTCGACGATCACGTTCGTACCGTTTTTCGCCCCCCATTCCTTGGTGAACGTGTTGTCGAACCATTTGTCATAACCGGGAACAAAATGACTCCACTGGACGATCTTCAGGGTCTTCTGCTGCGCCATCGCGCGTTGAGGAAATAGAAACGCCGAGGTCATTCCGGCCGCCGCCACGGCTCCGCCCGTCAACTTGACGAACTTCCTGCGGCTGATTTTCCGGGGTGAATGCTTAGACATGGCCGCCTCCTTTCGTTTGGTGACGCGTATCTTATAGAAGAGGCCGGTCCTCACGGTAGAATTCGTGGACATGCCAGAGGAGCGGATCGCCTCTGTAACCGTCACTCGCGTCACGAGCAGCGGTGCTGAGCCGAACGACGACGTGCTCGCAGTCGAAGAGCCGCTGGAGATCCGCGTCGCCGCGGGGCAGAGCGAAAAGAACATCTCCGTGACCATGCGGACACCCGGCGACGACTTCGATCTGGCCGCCGGTTTTCTCTTCACCGAAGGGCTGATCCGGTCGTGCCAGGACATCGATTCGATCCGCCACTGGGGCTCATCGAACGTCGTGCGCGTCGCGCTGCGAGAGGGGGTCCGCCTCGACGCCGCAAAACTCGATCGCCACTTCTACACCACCTCGAGTTGCGGAGTTTGCGGCAAGACGTCGATCGAGGCTCTTCGCGTGGCCGTCGCTCCTCTACCAGAATCGCCCGCGGTCGACGGGAATCAGATTCACGCGCTGCCGCAGCTTCTCCGAGACCAGCAGGCTGCCTTTCGCGCCACCGGCGGCCTGCACGGCGCGGCCATCGTGCGGCGCAGCGGAGAATTGCTGCGCGTGCGCGAAGACATCGGCAGGCACAACGCCGTCGACAAGGCCATCGGATCGCTTTTCCGCGAAGGGGCCACCCCGCTTCGCGACGCGATCCTCATGGTCAGCAGCCGCGCCAGTTTCGAGCTCGCGCAGAAGGCGATCGTCGCCGGCATTCCGGTCCTGGCGTCGGTCGGCGCGCCCTCAACGCTAGCCGTCCAGCTCGCGCGCGAGTTCGGCCTCACGCTCCTCGGGTTCGTGCGGGACAATCGGTTCAATGTGTACGCCGGTCAAGTTCGATGAGCCAGTACGATTTTCTCCTCGACACCTACGAGACCGAGCGCCTGAAAACGCTCTCCGTCTGGTCCGTCTTCACCGACGCCGACATGGAATTCCGTCCCGCGCCGCGCGCGCGAACCCCGCACGAGCAAATGGTCCATCAGTGCCTCAGCGAAGACAACTGGATGAAGGGGATGCTCGGGATCGACACCGGACTGCCGGCGCTTCCGGCAGAGGAAAAGCGCCTCGACTTTCTCCGTCACTATGCCGATCTCTCACAACGCCGCCTGGCCCTTCTGCGCGAAAAGCCGGAGTCGTGGTTCGCGGAAACAACAAAATTCTTTGAAGTCGATCGGACGAAGAGCTGGGTCATGCTCCGGCGCCTCACCCACTCTGCGCATCATCGCGCGCAGCTCATCGTCTATCTTCGCCTCCTCGGCCGTCCGATTTACTCGACCTACGGACCGACAGCCGACACGGGCGGCCTGCCGGTCAACAAACCTCGCGTCATCTACCGCTACAGCGGAATCGATACTCTTCTCCGCGCCGAACCTGAAGGAGGCTCCTTTCCCGACCTGCCCGGCCCCGGGACCGCCAGCCCGACCGAACGGCCAACAACCGGCACGATCATGCGCTCGCTCGAGCGCGTGCCCATTCGCGTCCGTGAAAGCGGCACCACGATCTCCGCATGGCAGATGATCGTCGACACGCCCGGCGGCAGCGGAACGATCACGCTCCTCGACAATTTCTATCGCGGTGAGAGGATCTTCCTCGGCTGGCCGCAGGAGAGGCTCGCCGCCGAATATCAGCGCCTCAATACGCCGCCCGATGAGCCGCGGTTCGAGCTTCCGCAGTTGGGGTAACCACGGGGGTACGGCACGACGCAGCCGTGCCCTACTCTTCCGGACGCGCTGCCTCCAGTGTCTTCCACTCCTCCGCGGTGAGCAACGGATCGGCGGCGGGGTAGTAGACCTTCCCCATCTCCTTCTCATGCGCGCGCAGGCGGCGATCGAGATTTTCGACGAAGCCGGCGAGAGTGTTGGGACGGATTCCCTCGTCAATCTGCTGCATGAGATAGTGCGTCAGCTCGCGGATCTGCACATACTCGAGGCGCAGCTCGCGCCGCGCATTCCGTCCCGGAATCTGCGCGCGCTCGATCGCCGGGATCAGCGCCGCCTCCTCCGCTTCGGTCCAGCGCCGCAGGTGACGCTCGAAGTCGGCCAGCGCGACCGCCAGAGCCGTCCAGTTCTCGTGCTGCATGGCGTGGCGGAAATCGTCGAAGCGGCTTCGCAGCGCGCGTTGTGCCGAGAGGAGGGCATCGAGACGGTATGTCATGCCGAAGTTCTATGGAGCACCGGCTTTAGCCGGTCCCAACCATCAAATGCCCGCGATGCCCGGTTCGATCCGCGCGAATCCCTCTTCCACCGCCCATAGATCCATCGACAGCGACAGGAGATCGTCGACGATCGGAACAGGACGCGCGTCGAGCGTCAGATCGATCGATTTCACGTAGCGGCGGCAGGTCTCGCAGGCTTCGATTCGCACATTGGAATGCACGTCGCTCTGAAAGTGCGGGAGCTTGTACGGATCGCCTTCGTTGCATGACGGGCAGCAGATGCGATTGAAATTCCATTCCAGTCCGCAGAGCGCGCAGTGAAGATAACGAAAGCCGCTCTCGGCATCGGGAGCCGATTTCCGGGCGCTGATCCACGCCGCCCCTCCGCAGAACGGACAATGCCCAGGGCTATGCACGCGGTCCGGCGTCAGGTTGCGCGTGCGCAGCACGGCAGCGTGCGGCTGCAGCAGCGCGCGGGAGAGATAGTCGTTCGAGTCGCTGTTCCAGTAGACGAGAAGCCGCGTCCGGGCGGTCGCCGGATCGTCATCGAGACGCTGCTCCGCCTCTTCCGATCGTTCGGCCACGATGCGGATGAGCGGCATGACGATTGGGAGCAACGCGTCGACATCGTCCGCAAGGCGTCCGGTGAGATTGAGCGGCTGAAGCCGGCTCACACACGCGGCCTGCGCGTTGCAGAGAGCGACGGCAAACTGCAGCGGTTCGCGCGCCGCATCGTTCTGAGACGCGAGCAGCGCGGCACGCGCGCCGCGCTGCTCGAAATTTTCCGTTGCCGACCGCTGCGTTGCGGCCTGGGTCAAGCTTTTCGCTTCCCCTCGCCCGTGACCTTCCGGTACCAGCCGGGGTGATGGAATTTCGCCCATTTCCGCGTCACCGTGCCGCGGGTCATGGCCCGGAACGTTCCCGGTTCGGCGGCGCTGCCGAGATAGATATGCCCGATGATCGAGATCAATAACAAGATGAAGGTGATGTCGTGCAGCAGAATGGAAATCTGGCGGAGCCAACCCGCGAAATACAACGGGAACCACATCGGAATCCCGGTGAGCAGAAGACCCACCGCGGCCAGGTTGACCATGTAGAAGAACACTTTCTGGCCGCCGTTGTACTTTCCTTCTCCCTCGGCCGGTCCGGTTTCCCATCGCATGTACGAAAGCAGCTTCGAACCGAACCAACCCTTTTCGTCCTTTTCGAAGTGCATGTCGGACAGCCAGTGGAAGAACTGGAACACCGAGGCGATGAAGAAGAGCACGCCGGCATAGGGATGGATCACTCGCGCCGCTTCGAGGCCGCCGACAAAAGACGCCATCCAGACGAAGACCGGCGTCCAGATCGGCATACCGCTGAAAATGCAGATGAAAAATGTCAGCGCGACGGACCAGTGAATCAGGCGCGTAACACGCCGGTGGCGGACGATCTCGTTGCCGACGACGACATTATCGCGATCTCGCGCGGTGACGATCGCGGTTCCGGCCAGGGGTCCGTGAACTACAGTGCTCATGATCGCCTCCTGCCTTACGCCGCTCGATCGCTGACATCGCTGTCAGGCGGTTCTTTTGGTCCGAACTTCGTGTAGTGCATGAACGACCCGATGACCGCGGCGAAGGCCGCGAGCACGCCGATCGGCCGCACGACCGACTTCCACAGCCGGACCATCACCGGCACATTCGGATCGACCGGCAGGTCATACCACTCCGGATGCCCGTGGCCGAGAACGGTGACCACGCTCGTGCCGCCGACGCCCTGCGGGTCGTAGAGCATCGCTTCCTGGAAACCGTTTGCCTGCAACGTCGCCACGCGCGCCTTGCCGAGGGCCACCATGTCCTCTTTCGTTCCGAAATTGAGGCAGCCAGTCGGACAGGCCTTGACGCACGCTGGTTCGAGGCCGACTTCCACGCGATCGACGCAGAGCGTGCATTTGGCCATCTTGCCGCTCTTGGCCTGGAACTTCGGCACATCGAACGGACAGCCGGTGGCGCAGTATCCGCAACCGATGCACTTGCTTGGATCGACGTCGACGATGCCGTTCGCGTACTGCACGATCGCTCCCGGCGCCGGGCAGGCCGCCAGGCAGCCGGGCTCCGCGCAGTGCATGCACTGGTCTTTGCGCATCAGCCACATCATGTCGCCGTCGGCGGTCTGGCGTTCGTTGAAACGAATCAGGTTCCAGAAAGCCGGATCGAGCTCCGGAAGGGTCTGGTACGTCCCCTCCTGCTGCGTGGCCACGATCTTCAGATCGTTCCACTCCTGACAGGCCGCTTCGCACGCTTTGCAACCGATGCAGGTGGTCGTGTCGATGTACTTTGCGACGGTCGGTGTGGTTCGGATGCCGGTGCGGCCTCCCCATACCGAGGCGGAGGCGCGTTTGATTTCGAGTGCTTGTTCGCTCATCGTCGCCTCCTTATGCCTTCTCGAGTTGGACGAGGAACGCCTTGTACTCCGGCGTCCAGGTGTTTGGATCGCCAGCCGAGGGAGTCAGGAAGTTCGCCAGCGGGCCCTCATGTCCCTTCTCGGCCGCATAGCCCCAGTGAATCGGGAAGCCGATGTGCCACACTTCTTTGCCGTCGATCTTGAGGTGCGGCATCCGGTTAGTGACCATCGCCGTCCCTTCGATCGAGCCGCGGGCGGAGGTCACCTTCACGCGCGAGCCGTTGGCGATCCCTTTCTTGTTGGCGAGCGGCTCGGGAATCTCCACAAAGAAACCGGGCTGCAGTTCGTTGAGAACGCCTCGCTGGTGCTGGGTCCAGTAGTGGAAGTGCTCGGTCAGACGATAGGTCGTGCAGACGATGGGGAACTGCTCGGCCTTCCCGAACGCATCCTTGTCTGAGCTGAACTTCAGCGCCGCCGGATTCGAGGTGACGTTCGGGTGCAACGCATTGGCGACCGGCGCCTCGACCGCTTCGTAATGCTCGGGGAAGGGTCCGTCAGCCAGCACCGGCGCATACAGCCGGCCCGCTCCTTCAGGCAGCATGATGAACGCGCCGAACGTTCCCGGAGGCGCATCGGGCTTCATATCCGGAACGTCGCCCACCCACTTGGTGCCGTCCCACTTGATGCCGACGCGAGTCGGATCCCACGGTTTCCCTTCGGCATCGGCGGAGGCTCGGTTGTACATGACGCGGCGGTTCGCCGGCCACGAGAATCCCCAGTTGTGGAACATCCCGAGGCCGGTCGGATCGGCAGTGCTCCGACGCTGGGCGTTGTTTCCCGCCTCCGTGTACACGCCCGAGTGCAGCCAGTTGCCGCACATCGTGGAGCCGTCGTCCTGGAGCTGGCCGAATCCATCGACCTGCTGGCCGGCAGTTTTCAGAACTTTGGTCTTGTCCTTCGGATCGTGAATGTCGGCCAGAGCCTTGCCGCTCATCTCCTTGAGCACCTCGGCGAGATCGGGATTCACCGGATTGGTGTACGGCCAAATCACGTTGAGGACCGGCTCCGGTACCACTCCTCCCTCTTTCCGATAGAGGTTCTGCACCGCGAGGAAAATCCGCGACACGATTTCCTGATCCGCTTTGGCCATTCCGGGAGGATCGAGCGCCTTCCACTTCCATTGCAGCCAGCGCGCGGAGTTGGTGAAGGTGCCGTCTTTCTCCGCGAAGTTCCCCGCGGGGAGGAGGAACACCTCGGTCGGGATCTGTCCGGCCGGCGGAGTTCCGTATTCCTTCGGCGCCTTCCAGAAACCCGCGGTCTCGGTCTCGACGTTATCGACCGCCACCAGCCATTTCAACTTCGACAGCGCGGCGATCATCTTCTTGGAGTTCGGGCCGAGACTGACCGGATTCATGCCGAAGGTGATGAAGCCCTCGGGGCCCGGTTCCTTGCCGCCGGCGCGCATCGACGAACCGCGATACATGTCGTCGAAGATGTACATCCAGGAATAGTTGCCATCGATCTTCGGCAGCCAGCCGTACCCCCAGTCGTTGTCTTTGGTCGAGTTGTTCCCGTATGCCGACTTGAGCAGCGAGACCATGAACTTCGGGTAGTTCTGCCAGTAGTTCATCGACGGCCAGGGCATCTTGTTGAGCGTCGTCGGCACGGCAGCGGCGTAATACTGCTCGAGCGTCTGCAGATCGCCGGCCGGAGTCTTCAAGTAGCCCGGAAGGATTTCCGTGTTGCCGGCGGTGTCGGTGGCTCCCTGAATGTTGGAGTGACCGCGGAAGGCGTTGACACCGCCGCCCGGCCGCCCGACGTTGCCCAGCAGGAGCTGCAGCATCGCCGCGGCGCGGATCATCTGCACGGCGGTGGAGTGCTGCGTCCAGCCGAGAGCGTAGGTGATGGTGCCGGCGCGCTGGGCGTTTCCGGTGGAAGTGACGATCTCGGCGACTTTGAGGAACTTGTCCTTCGGCGTGCCGCAGATGCGCTCGACCATTTCCGGGGTGTAGCGATCGACGTGCTGCTTGAGGAGCTGCAGCGCGCAGCGCGGGTCCTGCATGGTTGGGTCGACGCCGTACGCTTTCGACTTCGGGTCCGCCTGGTAGCCCCAGCTATCCTTGGCGTACGAACGCGTCTTCGGATCCCATCCGGTGAAAAGGCCGTCGTTGAATGCAAACTCGGGCTTGATCAGGTACGGGCCGTTGGTGTGAATCTTCACGTATTCCTGGTGATAGCGGCCGGTGTTGAGCGCGTAGCGAATCAATCCCAACAGGAAAGCGATGTCGGTTCCGGGACGAAGCGGTGCGTAGTAATCGGCGACAGCAGCCGTGCGCGTGAATCGGGGGTCGACGACCACGAGTTTCGCGCCGCGCGTCTTTCGCGCTTCCATGAACCACCTGAATCCGACGGGATGGTTCTCGGCGGGATTGCCGCCCATCGCCAGAATGACGTCCGCGTTCTTAATGTCGATCCAGCCATTGGTCATTGCACCGCGGCCAAATGTGGCGGCCAAACTGGCCACCGTGGGGCCGTGTCAAACCCGGGCCTGGGAATCTCGGTATGGCACTCCGAAGGCGGTGATCGCCTTCCACTGCAGGAAGTTGAACTCGTTGGTATCGGTGCAGCCGCCGATCCAAGCGATGCCAGGATTGCGGTTGACCACCTGACCCTTCGCGTTCTTGGCCACGAAGCATCGGTCGCGCGTGTCCTTGACGTGCCGGGCGATGCGCGAAATCGCGTCATCCCAACTGAGGTCTTCCCACTGATCCGATCCCGGTTTGCGGACTTTCGGCCGGGTCAGGCGATTGGGATTGGTGATGTCGTCCTTGAGGGTGATCCCCTTCGGGCAGAGGCTGCCGCGGCTAATGGGATGATCGGGATCGCCTTCCACGTGAACGACGGACGGAGTGGCGTTCTTCGATCGATCTCCGAGCGTGTGAATGATCACGCCGCAGGAAACGGCACAGTATGGACAGATGCTGCGCGTCTCCGTGGTACGCGAGATCTTGAAGGCCCGCATCTCCGCACGCGCTTTCGTGAGGTCGAAGCCCAGTGCAATCGCCCCACCGACCGTCGTAGCCTTCAAGAAACCACGGCGAGAGAGTTCCATGGGGTGCCTCCTTTGCCGATCTGTAATGGGAACGATGCTACTTGCAGCGGTTGGATGTCAAGGGTTCGATTCGCGAACGCGCAGCGGAAATAGATGCTCGATCACACCGCCCTTCTTGAGCCGCGAATCGATCACGATTTTCCACCGCACGCCGTCGGCAGGCGGTGATTTTGGGAGCTGGATTTTCAGCAGACGGCTGAACGGTTCGCCCGCGGAAGGCGACAGCCGCAGCAGCTCTTCCTCGTAGCATCGCGAGTACGCCGTCACCGTCCGTCGATATTTCGTGAAATCGGTCATCGATTTCGACCAGCACTCGCCGACGAGCTTCACGCCGATCTCGTCGATCGATTCCGGATCGGGCTCGAGCACGCGCACGTTGGCGCTGTCGCCGTAGGCCAGCAGGTCATGGTCGATCTCCACGACCGGCTCGTGATTCTGAAGCGTTCGCCAGCAGCGCACCGCGAGATCGCACAGCAGACCAACGGCGATCAGATCGAAGAACGCCAAGAGCAGCAGCACGAACGCCGACATCCCGGTTCGCCGATGCCACGCCAGCCATGAGGCGATGACAAAGAAACCGACCCAGATGACGGCGAACAGCAGCCGCGCGAAAAAGTCCGACCAGAGCGACGGCTTCCGCCTCAGCCGCATGAAGGAACGGTAAACGGCAGCGGTCCGAAGGTCAATCGCCTTCGGCGCCGCCTTTGTAGGGCACGGCTGCGCCGTGCCGTTCCTCCGGGGTGCGGCACGGCGCAGCCGTGCCCTACAAAGTCATGGCCACCGTTCCCACCGACTGCGCCACTTCAGCGTCGCCGGCGCGGGGTTGTTCCTGTGGATGCGCCAGGTAGTAGCCCTGCAGCAGATCGATCCCCAACGCGCGGCAGGTGTCGTACTCCTCGACCGTCTCAATGCCTTCGGCGATGACCTTGGCGTTGATCTTCCCCGACAGCTCGACCAGCATTTTCACCAGGTCCTGCTTGATCGGCTCGTTCGCCAGCGTGGAGACCAGTGCCTTGGTAATTTTCAGGTAGTCGGGGGCCAGCGCGGCGATGGCTTCCAGCGATGCGTATCCCGAACCGGCGTCGTCAATGGCCACTTCGATCCCCTTGGAGCGGAACTCATCGAGCAATCGGCGGAAAACGTTGTAATCCTCGATCGCTGCGCGCTCGGTCAGTTCGAAAACGAAATGACCGCGGTGCTCGGAAAAAAACGAGACCACCTCGTGAATGCGGAACTCCGACTCGGCAAACATCTCCGCTTCGAGGTTGAGCAGGAATTTGCGGTCGCCGAGGTCGAACGAGCGCAGACGCCGCAGAGCACACTCCAGCGCCAGGGCCTCCAGAGCCCACGCCAGCTCCGTTTCCCGCGCGAACGAGAAAAGCATGTCGGAATTGCGGAACGACGAATGCGCGGGGCCGCGGGTCAGAATCTCATACCCGAAAACCGAGGAGTCTTTCGCCCGGACGATCGGTTGGAAGAGCGTGGTCACGCGCTTGCGACGGATGATCTCGCGCAGCTCGCGCGTGAGTTGCTTCTTCCGCTGCTGCTCGGCATCGCGCACCGCGTCGGCTGCCGTCTGCATCCCCTGATAGATCTGGCGCTCGAGGCGGATCTGCGGCCGGTAATCGATGCGCACCACGCCGACGAAGAAGCCGATCTGCTCCGGCTGCATCTGCGGAAACTGCAGCTGCATCGTCTGGATCAGCTTCTGCCGCAGGTCGTTGCTGATGCTGTCGAACGTGAACTCCTGGCGGCTGTCGCTGCCACGTGTCTCGAAGAAGATCAAGAAGCTCGATCCGCCCGGAAGACTGGCCGCCACGATGGTCTTCGGAAAACGCGCCCGCGCTTCGGCGCTGATCACTTCGCCTGCGCGCCGGACGAACTCATCAAAGAACGCCCAGCCGTATTCCGCCTCGATCGACTCGAACTGCTCGATGTCGACGTAGACGATCCCCACCTCTCCCTGCGCGATCAAGATCTCCTTCAGCCGGTGAAGAACCATCGGAACCGTCGGCAGCCCCGTCGCGCGATCGACGAGCAGCATCTCCACCGGACGGCCGGCAGCTTCCGGTTCCGCAGCCGGGCCTTCGCCCTTCCGGCGAAGCAACGCCGCCACGCGCTTCACCACCTGATCGCGATCGAAGGGCTTGACCAGGTAGTCGTCCGCACCGAGCTGCAAGCCTGTCAGGCGGTCTTTGACATCGCCGCGCCCGGTGATCAGCACCACGCCGATGCCGGAAGTGCGCTGCACCGCTTTCAACGTCTGACACACTTCCCAGCCGCTGCGCTTCGGCATCATCACATCGAGCAGGACGAGATTCGGCAGTCGCGATTGCGCTAGTGTCAGCGCTTCTTCACCGTCTCTCGCTTCCAGAAGATCGCAGTGGAGCGGCCTCAGGTACACCTTCAGCAGCTTGACCACATCTTCGTCGTCATCGGCGATCAGCACGAGTGGACGATCGCTCATAGCTGGCTCATGTACTTGCTCAAAACAGGCCAAGAAAAGATGCAGGGCCGGCGTCCTCGCCGGCCCGGGGGCGGGGGCGGGGGCGCCCACCGCTACACAAAACTGGGCTTACGCCGTCACCCCGGCCAGCGACTGCTGGACCACACGGTCGACTTCCGCAGGGTCGAGTGGCTTGAAAATCAGGCCTGCCACAAGCTCGCGGTCGGCCACGCTCAAAGACTGATTCTTCACACCGGTAATAATGACGATCCGCGGCGGCTTGCTGATCTTCGACCGTCGGATGAAGTCGATCACGCCCCAGCCATCGATCCGCGGCATCAATAAATCGAGGAAAATCAGCGTGTACTCGTGCTGTTTCAGCGCCTTGACGGCATCGGCGCCGTTCGCCGCCTCGTCAAACGCGATCCGTCGCCGGCCGACGATGTTGGCGATCAGATATCGCGTCACCGGATCGTCATCCGCAATGAGCGCCCGCTGTCCGGGAATCGGCGCCTGCGCCGGCTCCGCCGCGGGCATTGCCACCGTCGGCGCGTCTGCTCTCGAAGGCGGTGACACGCGTGGGGCCGGCGGCGCTGCGAAATCGACTTTCGCAAGCGCGTCGACCATCTCCCCCGCGCTGCCGAAGCGGCGCTCGGGTTTTTTCTGCAGAGCGCGGCGGACGACTTCCACGAGCGAAGCGGGAGCGGCCGGCGCGACCGCACCGAGGTCGCTCGGCTCCTGCATGATGATGTTCATCATGGTCTCGGTGACCGATTCCCCTTCGAACGGGCGCTTGCCGGCCACAGCTTCGTAGAGCACCACACCGAGCGAGAAAAGGTCGCTGCGCGCATCCACCGTCCTGCCGAGGGCCTGCTCGGGAGACATATAAAAAGGAGTGCCCACGATCAGTCCGGCCTGGGTCAGAGTCGGAGAATCAGTGGTCGAGATGATTTGTTTGGCGATGCCGAAGTCGAGCACCTTCACGACCCGTTTGCCGACGATGATGTTGTCCGGCTTGACGTCGCGATGAACGACTCCCTTTCCGTGAGCTTCGGCCAGGGCTTCGGCGACCTGCCGCACGATGCGCACGGCGTCGCGAGGCGGCAGCGCGCCACGCGCGAGCACGGTGGCCAGCGACTCTCCCTCGACCAGTTCCATGGCGATGAAGAGCTTGTCGGCCTCCTGCTCGATCGAATAGATGGTGGCGATATTCGGGTGATTCATCTGCGCGATGGTGCGGGCCTCGCGCAGGAAGCGGGCTTTCCACTCCGGATCGCTGGCGATCTTCTCGGAAAGGATCTTGATGGCCACCGGCCGCAGCAGGCGCGTGTCCTCGGCGCGCCACACCTCACCCATACCTCCAGCACCGAGGCGATCGATCAGCCGATAGCAACCAAGCAACTCTGTGGACATGAATTAGCCGTGCGAGGATAACAAAGCAGACGATCGGCCGCAGCCGTAACTAAGCACCTGTGGAACGCACCGATTTTTCCGCCAACACTTCCAGTGCGCGGTCGAACTCTTCCGCAAGCTGCTCCACTATCGCCGCCATATCCTGCAGTTTTCCTTCCCGGGCATTGGACTCGAGGGTCGCACACAATGAGTACATTCGCGTAGCCCCGATATTCCCGGAGCTGCTCTTGAGCGAGTGGGCCGCTCGCGCCAGCGCCTCAGTATTACCGGCGGCGGCGGAGTCGCGCAATTCGTGCAGCCGGAGGGATGCGTCCTCACGAAACAGTCCGGTGATATCG
Source organism: Thermoanaerobaculia bacterium (assembly GCA_041483175.1). Classification (GTDB taxonomy): domain Bacteria; phylum Acidobacteriota; class Thermoanaerobaculia; order Gp7-AA8; family Gp7-AA8; genus Gp7-AA10. The sequence continues at coordinate 19,397 of JBGPFD010000037.1, forward strand.
CGCAGAAACGTCGGATTGTCGCGGGCGAGCATCTGCAGGCCGTCGAGTTTCCCCTGGTCGACGACGACTTGCTCGCGCGTGCCGAGCCACCGCGCGAGCACTCCGCTGAGCCGCTGCGTGCTGACCGGTTTGGACAGGTAATCGTCCATGCCCGCGGCGATGCACTTGTCGCGTTCACCCTCGAGGATGTGCGCGGTGATGGCCACGATTGGTACCCGTCGTGTTTCGTTTTCCATGCGGCGGATCGCCCGCGCCACGTCGTAGCCGTCGATGTCGGGCATCTGGCAGTCGAGGAGGACCAGATCGTACGGCCGGCGCTGAACGGCATCGATCGCTTCGCCGCCACTGCCGACCACATCGGAGTCGTAGCCGAGATGCCGCAACTGCCCCATGGCCACCTTCTGGTTGACCAGGTTGTCTTCGACGATCAGGATTCGTTTCGCCTGATCAGCGGGCGGCTGCGTGGAGAGCGGAGGGCTGCTGTCCTCCACCGGAAGACGCCGAATCACCTGCGCGATGGCCGACGCGAGCGGCGCGCGGCGGACGGGCTTCATGACGAACGTATCGATTCCCTCGGCGCGGAAGAACTCGACGTCGTTCTTGCGGCGGCCGATCGCGGTGACCAGTACGATCGGAGTAGCGCAAACGGCAGGATCGGCGTGAATCTCGCGCGCGGCGCTGATCCCGTCCGTCCCGGCGAGCTGCATCTCCAACACCACGATGTCGAACGGGTGCTTCGCCGCCGCCGCATCACGCAGCGCTTTCAATGCATGTTCCGCGGACGAGACCTCCTCGACAGCGACAGACGAGGAGGTCAGATGCCGCCGGAGTACGAGCCGATTCATCTCGTTCGAATCGACCAGTAGCGCGCGCACGCCTGCCAGTGCCGGCCGGCGCGCGTTGACTTCGGGCCGCAGATCCTCCTGGAATTTGACGGTGAACCAGAAGGTCGAGCCCTCGCCAAGGGAGCTGGCGACGCCGATCCGTCCGCCGAGCATGTCCACGAGCTGTCGTGAGATCGCCAGGCCGAGTCCCGTGCCGCCGTGCCTTCGGGTCGTCGAGCCGTCCGCCTGCACGAACGGCTCGAACAGGCGCTTCTGATCGGCGTCCGCAATCCCGATCCCGGTGTCGTTGACCAGAAACCACAGCTCGGTTTCATCGTCGCGCTCGTTCTCACGCATGACCGAGAGGCTGACCTCGCCGGACTCGGTGAACTTGACCGCGTTGCCGATGAGGTTCAGCAGCACCTGGCGAAGGCGGAGCGCGTCGCCGCGGAGATGCCGATGCACGTCGGGATAGATGACGGCGCGGAATCGCAGCCCCTTCGCCGCGGCGCGCTCGGCAAAAACGTCGGTGATGCCGTCGATCAGCTCGTCGAGATCGAACTCCACCGGCTTGATAGTCAGCTTTCCGGCCTCCATCTTCGCCAGATCGAGAATGTCGTCGACCAGCGCGAGCAGCGCTTCCGCGCTCCCACGGATGGTCTGCGCGTACTCGCGCTGTTCGGTGGAGAGCGCGGTTCGCAACAGGAGATCGGCCATGCCGACGACACCGTTCATCGGCGTGC
>JBGPFD010000038.1:0-20710 GCA_041483175.1 Thermoanaerobaculia bacterium
CGATCGAGCGCTGCCGCCACTTCGTCGCCCCGCCCGGTGAGCAGCAGCAGCTCGGCGCGCAAAAGCTGGGAATCGAAGTCGCCGTGGTTGAGCCGCTCCAAGCGCGCCAACGCCGGGCCGTAGTCGCCCATCCGCCGCTCGATACGCGCCAGAAGCGGCTCTTCGGGTGCGAGCTGCCGCGCATCGACGTAGCGGCCGCACTCGATCAGTGCCGCTGCCAGCCTTTGCCGCAACGCCGGCGAGAGCGCCGCCGGCGGCAAGCGCCGCAACGTTCGGATCGTCTCCTCCGGCGATTTCCATTCGATCGTCTCCAACAGTTCCGCCGCGACGTTATAGAGAGAGGGCCGCGACGCAGCCGGGATCGACTGCACCGCCTGCCGATGCACGTCTTCGGAAACGAATACGAAATCGCCCCCTTCGATCGCGCTGACATCTTCGAACACCAGGTCCGACGCCCGGGACGTCGACAGCAGGCGCTCCAGAAATCGATCGGCAATCGTTTTCGGCGCGCGCGATCCCAGGAGCGCGACGGCGCCGATGTAGGAGCGCAACGGCTCGCGAATTCTGGACAACGCCTCGTTTGCGGCCGCCGGCAATTCGCCATCGTCAAGATAGCGGCCGAGCGCCGGCGATTGCACCAGAGCTTCGAGCCACTCTTTTCTCGATACCGCCGGCATCGCGGCGAGGTGCGAGTCCAGCCCGCGACGGGCATCAAGCCGCGGTGAGATCAGAAACCAGACCGTTTCGGGCAATTCCGCGCCGTCGGCGCCGGCCCACACGCCGGCGTCCGCCGCGAGAAGAAGATCCACCACGCGGCGGGACGATTCATCGAAGGAATCCGCTCTCGTGAGAACGAACAGGCAACGCGTTTGCGCTACCGCCGCGAGCACGCGCTCGACGACATCGCGCTCGGTCAATCCGTCGAACGCGCCGATCAACTTCTGCAGTGGCGCGATCGCCGAGTAGCGCTCGAGCGGCGACGCGCCGTCGCCGATCACGATCACCTGCTCGCCGCCCGCCGCTGCCGCTTTCAACGATTCAAGGCAGAGGCCGTCCGCACATCGAAAACGGCCTGTGGTCTGCGCCAGGAGCAATCGAAGCCCTTCGACTCCCGGTGAGGAAATGCAGCCGCACGCTGATGCGCGCAACCAGCGCAAATCGGCAGCGACATCCGCGCGGAGTTTCGATTCGATTTCCTGATACACCGTGTCGGCGCGCGCCCACGAACGCCGGAGCACATCGAGCGACGGCGCGCCGACAGCGGATGCGAACTGCTGGATCGGCGTCAGCACCGGCAACGGATCGTCCGCCGGCGCACCGCCTTCTGTCCTGATCAGCCGGCAATCCGCACTCCGCTTCCGGACCACCGCCCACTGCTTCTCGTCGAAGCCACCGTCCCGCACGCCGGCGAACTGCAGGAACGCCTGATGCGCCGCGAACTGACCGACGAGCGACAATCGATCGCGGATTCCGATCTCTTCGAGCGCTTGCAGCGGTGTTGCTTCGAGCGACTCGAACCACGGCAACGTCGAATGACGCAAGGTGGCCGTCGCCGCCCGGTCCCAACCGAACGAACGAGCACGAGTCGCGATGGGTGATTCCGCGCGGCGGGCCGTTCCGCGCATCGCCATTGGTTACGGTGAGCGCGAAATGTCTGTCCTCCTACCACCAATTATGGAATTGACAGGAATTTGGGGGCCTGACCCCCCTAGAATGCCGCGCCGTGCACGACATTGAAGTCGCAATTGAGGCCGCAAAGAATGGAGCGGTGATCCTGCTGCGGCATTGGGAGCAGATCGGCAAAGCCGACGCGGACCTGAAGGCGCGCAACGACTGGGTCTCGCGCGCCGATCGGGAGAGCGAAATCGCCATCATCGAGGCGCTCCGCCGACATTTTCCCAACGATGCCATCCTTGGCGAGGAAGGCGGCCGGAGCAGCGGCACGTCGGGCCGCACCTGGATCATTGATCCCCTCGACGGCACCTCGAACTACCTGCAGCACTTTCCGATCTGGTCGATCTCCATCGGCCTGCAGCGAGGCGGCGAGATCGTCGCCGGCGTCGTCTACGAGCCGCTGCGCAACATCGTCTTCACGGCGGAACGCGGCGCCGGCGCCTTCCGCGATGGCATGCGCATGCGCGTCTCCGGGCAGCAGACAGTCGAGGGATCGTTCCTGGCGACCGGCTTCCCCTTCCGCGCGCAGCAGTACGTCGCCATCTACTGCGCGATCTTCGAGGACGTGATCAGCGTGGCCAAGGGCGTGCGGCGGGCAGGATCGGCGGCGCTCGACCTCGCCTACACGGCCGCCGGAATCTTCGACGGCTTCTTCGAAATCCACCTCGCGCCGTGGGACGTCGCCGCCGGATCGCTGATGATCACCGAAGCGGGCGGCGTAGTGACCGATTTCAGCGGCAGCCAGCGCTGGTTCGAGCGCGGGAACATCGTCGGCGCGACTCCTGCGCTACATCCGGAGCTGATCGGAATCATCCTCCGCCATGTCGGCGAAGAGCAGCTCGACCGTTCTGCGAAATGAGCGCGAAGCTGCCGCGCGCTTTTTTTCTTCGCGAGACGGTGCATGTGGCGCGCGATCTCCTCGGCTGCACGCTGTGGCGCCGCCGCGGCCGCTCGCTGCTCGCCGCGCGCATCGTCGAGGCGGAGGCATACCTCGGCGCGAACGATCCCGCCAGCCACGCGCGGCGAGGCCTCCGCTCGCAACGCAATGAATCGATGTACCTCGAGGGCGGTCACGCCTACGTCTACTTCACTTACGGCATGCACTACTGCTTGAACGTGGTGGCTCAGGAGGCGGACATCGCCGAGGCGGTGTTGCTCCGCGCCGCGGAACCGCTGCGTGGGATCGAGTCCATGCGCAAACGCCGGCCGAAGGCGAAGCGCGACGTCGATCTGATGAACGGTCCGGGAAAGCTCTGCGCGGCGATGGAGATCGACCGCCGCCTCGACGGCGAGCCGCTCGACGGCGATCGATTGTTCCTCACCGAGCGCGACGCGCCGGTCGGCGAGATCGCGGTCAGCGCGCGGATTGGCGTGGAAGGGGCCGGCGAAGCCGCGCATTGGCCGTTGCGGTTTTATCTGCGCGGAAACAAATACGTGAGCGCATATCGAACCTAGTTTTTCAAATACTCCATCAGGTAGGAGGCCGCCTCTTTCGAGCGCATCAGCGAGAGCTTGCTGATGATCGCCTTCTTCAGTTCGGGATTCGTCTCCCGTCGCGCCAAAGCGACGAGAGCCTTTGCGTTCCTCATTTGTCGGCCCGCTTGCGCTCGCGGGAGATGTCGAGCGTGCGGCCGGGCTCGGCGTTCGCCAGATCGAGCAGCATGGGCTCTGAGCTGTCGAGATGATCGGTGACCACCACGAACAGGACGATCGCCGGAGGCCTCGTGCTGTGCGACGGCTTGACGTGGCGCCGGCTCTCTAGCCGGCGCGAACCGGCTGAGAGCCGGTTCTACATGCCGCTCACGGTTGCCACGTCGGTCATCTCCATCCCAATGGCCTTAGACTCTCAATGCGGAAACTGGTTAGCGCATGACCCGCGAACTCGGACGACTGCTCATCGTACTCGGCGCGCTGCTGCTTGTGGCCGGAATCGTGTTGACCGCGGCCGGCCGCCTGGGACTCGGCCGGCTGCCGGGAGACTTCGCTTTCCGGCGCGGAAACTTCACCTTCTATGTCCCGCTGATGACGTCAATTCTTCTCTCGCTGCTGCTCACCTTGGCCATGTGGGTCTTCTTTCGCCGATGACGCAGTTGATCCATTCGGTGATCCGCTACGGCGTGCCGCTCGTCTTTCTCAACGTTTTTCTGGAGCAGATCGGCGCGCCGGTACCCGCGCTGCCGACGCTGATCGTTGCCGGCGCGCTCTCGGCCGACGGGCGCATGTCGTCGACGCACGTGCTGGTGGCGTCAATCGTGGCCTCGCTGATTGCCGACTGGATCTGGTTTCTCCTCGGGCGGCGTCACGGCTACCGCGTGCTGCGCACGCTCTGCCGTATCTCGCTCTCTCCCGACTCGTGCGTACGTGAAACCGAAGCGCGGTTCGAACGCTGGGGATTGAAGTCGTTGCTGATCGCAAAATTCATCCCCGGATTCTCGTTGGTCGCGCCGCCGCTGGCCGGCGCCGCGAGACAGTCGACGATCGCCTTTCTCATTTACGACGGAATCGGCGCGCTGCTGTGGGTCGCCAGCGGCGTCGTCGTCGGCCGCGCATTCCATCATGCGATCGCCGATGTCCTGAACGCCCTCGAAAACCTCGGGTGGTGGGCGGTGGCCATCATCGCTTCGGCGATCGCGCTGCTCATCGCCCTGAAGTGGATGCAACGGCGGAGCCTCTACCGCCGACTGCGTATGGCGCGCGTCTCGGTCCACGATCTAAAGAGAATGCTCGATGAGGGAAGCGCGCCGATGATCGTCGACGCCCGCAGCAGCGCCGCACGGAAGCGCGACGCGCGTCGCATTCCAACCGCAGTGGTCGTCGAGGGCGACACGCTCCAAGAACGATTCGCGGCGCTTCCGCCGAATCGCGAGATCATCGTCTACTGCACGTGACCAAACGAGGCCTCGGCCGCCCGTGTGGCGCGCATGCTGATCGACAGAGGGTTCACCCTCGTTCGCCCGCTCAAGGGTGGCTTCGAGGCCTGGATCGAAGCAGGATATCCGGTGGAAAACCTCTGAGCCGTTGCGCACGACGTAGAATCTTCGCCGATGCGGCATACGTCGTTTCCGAATGGCATCACCCGGCAGGCGCTCATCGACTGGTTTCGCCAGGGACGGGCGCGCTCGCGCGAGATCTTTGCCATCCCCAAAGCAGAGACCTACTACGAGCGCCCGATCTCGCTGCGCAACCCGATCGTCTTTTACGAGGGACATCTGCCGGCGTTTGCCGTCAACACCCTGTTAAAACTCGCCTTGCGACAGCCGCCGCTCGATGCGCATTACGAGGTGCTGTTCGAGCGCGGGATCGATCCGCACAGCGTGGAAGCGGCAAAGCCGACCTCCGATCAGTGGCCCTCGCGCGAAAAAGTGCAGGCGTACGGCGCGGAGGCCGAGCGGCGCATCGAACATGCGCTCTGCGACGCGGTGATCGAAGATGACAGCGTTCCCCAGCTCCGCGGCGCTGAAGCGGCTATCGCGATCCTCGAACACGAGCAGATGCATCAGGAAACGCTGCTGTACATGTTCCACGAGATGCCGTACGAAAAGAAGAACGCGCGCAAGCCGCTGTATGTAGAGCCGGCTCTTAGCCGGCTCGGGCCGGCTGAGAGCCCGCCCCACATCTCCGCCCACATTCCCGCCGGCGAGGCCACTCTTGGCAATGACGGCTCCTTCGGGTGGGACAACGAATTTCCGCCGATGCGTGTCGAGGTTCCCGCGTTCGCCATCGACGTGTTCAATGTCACAAATGGTCGATATCTCGACTACATGCATGCCACCGGCGCGGATCCGCCGCATTTCTGGACTTTGCGCAATGGAGAGTGGTACTGGCGCGGCATGTTCGAGCTCGTTGCGCTTCCGCTCGACGCGCCGGTCTACGTCACACAGGAAGAAGCCACCGCCTACGCGCGCTGGCAGGGCAAACGCGTGCCGACCGAGGCCGAGGTTCACCGCGCCGCGTTCGGCACTCCATCCGGCGATGAACGGCTCTATCCATGGGGCGATGAGCCGCCCGACGCAACGCGCGGCAACTTCGGCTTCGCCAGCTGGGATCCGGTCCCCGCCGGTTCGTATCCCGCGGGAGCGAGCGCGTGGGGCGTGCACGATCTCGTCGGAAACGGCTGGGAGTGGACCGCGACGGTGTTCGATGGTTTTCCGCAATTCAAGCCGTTGGCTTCGTATCCGAATTACTCCGCCGACTTCTTCGACGGGCAGCACTACGTGTTGAAAGGGGCGTCGCCGGCGACGGCACGCGAACTGATCCGCCGCAGTTTCCGCAATTGGTTCCGGGGCAATTACCCCTACGTGTATGCGACGTTTCGCTGCGCGTCGTAAATGGGTGCGCGTCATGCATAGCAAGCAGGTCATGGAAACGAAAATCTATAAAGCCGAGCAGTTCAACCTCAGCGGACTGAAGGGAATCTCCGACAAGACGCTGGAGATGCACTTCAAGCTCTATGAGGGTTACGTCAACGCAACGAATGAGCTGACCGAGCGCATCGCCGCGATCCTGTCAGACGGTCAGGTGGACAAGGAAGAAGTGCCCGCCTACTCCGAGCTGACCCGCCGCCTGGGCTTCGAATACAACGGCATGGTCCTGCACGAGTACTACTTCGGCAACATGAAGAAAGGCGGCGGCGGAGAGGCCGCGCGCGGATCGCAGTTCCGCGCCGCCGTAGAGAAGAGCTTCCCCAGCTATGAAATCTGGCGCACCGACTTTGTCGGAGTCGGCAAGATGCGCGGCGTCGGCTGGTCCATCGCCTATCTCGATCCGAAGGCCGGCCTGGTGTCCAACCACTGGATCGAGCTGCACCAGACCGGCAACATCGCAGGCTTCGTGCCGCTATTGGTGATGGACGTCTGGGAGCACGCGTTCCTGCTCGACTACAAGCCGGCTGACCGGCCGAAGTACATCGACGCGTTCCTGTCAAATGTCGATTGGAGCGCCGTCGAGCACCGCGTGCAGGCGGTCCACGTCACGGCTGCAGCGCGGTAAGTGTGGCGGCGGGCGCCCCCGCCCGCCGGCGACCGAGGGCGGCCGCCTCCACACTCTGCGCGGCTCACGTTGTAGGCCGTAGTTCCGGTGTCTCCGGCACCAGCGCGACCGTTCCCTTCCGGTCGAGCTTTCCCCATCCGGCGCGGATGCCGGAGAAGGCCGTCTTGAGCGACTTCAGTAGCACGGCGTACATCAACTGCCGGTAGAGGAAGCGCTGCCAGAACAGCCAGACCAGGACGCGCCAGTCTTCCCGATCGAGCCGGAAAGCGACGAACGATCCGATCAGCTCGACGACGAAGAAGAGCGCGTACATGAACCCGACGAGGTAGAGCGAGGCCATCGCCTGCGGCAGCGGCTGCCAATCGCCGACCATTCGTCCACGCATCCAGGCATGCACCACGTTGCCGAGGGTCCACAAAATCTGCAGGTCGATCAGCGGTGACAGCGTCTGGAAGACGACCTGGAACAGCCAGAGCGACGGGATCATTACGCGGCCGAACCAGCCATAGCGGCCGACGGCGCGCCGGTGTTTCCAGAGACACTGCAGCGTGCCGAATGCCCAGCGGAATCGCTGCCGGAAAAGCGTGCGGAAGCTGTCGGGAACTTCGGTGTAACCGATCGCATCGCTGTCGGTATCGACCCGATAGCCGATGCGGCGGATCCGCCACGTCAGATCCATGTCCTCCGCCATCGTGTCGGTGGCGTAGCCGCCGGCGAGCATGATCGCCTGGCGACGCCACGCACCGACCGCTCCCGGCACGACGGTCACGGAATTGAGGACCGCGTACGCGCGTCGATCGAGATTCTGGCTGGTGACGTACTCGATCGACTGCCAGTACGTCAGCGGATTGACGCGATTGCCGACCTTCACGTTGCCGGCGACCGCCCCCACGAGCGGATCGGCGAAATGGCGGATCAGTTTCGTGATCGTGTTCCGGGCGAAGATCGTGTCGGCGTCCAGAGCGATGATCACTTCGCCCGCCGCTTCCGCAATCCCGCGATTGAGCGCGGATGCTTTGCCGCCGTTCTCCTGGCTCAGCAGGCGGACCTTCGGATTGTCGCCAAACCCACGGATCACCTCCGCAGATGTCTGGTCTTTCGAGCCGTCGTCGACCACGACGACATCGAGCGGCTCGTACCGGCTGGCCAGCACGGCGCGGATCGTCCTGGCGATCACCTTCTCTTCGTTGAAGGCGGCGATGACCACGGTGACAGACGGGTGGTATTGCTCGTCGAACTTCGCGCGCTTTTCCTTGTACTTCGCAATCAGCGCCAGAAGTGTGACAAAAAAGACTCGCGCCACACCGAGGATGATCCCGGTGATGAAGGCGATGCGCAGGAAGAACTCGAAGAGGTAGATCGCTTCGAAGACCACGCGATCGCTGGCGGTCATTGCCATCATCAACCTGTCGGTGTTCTTGAGCGGCGGGTTGACATCGTCGCGTGTGACATCGAGAAGATCGGAAATCGTGACGAACTTGTACCCGCGCTTCGTCAGCTCCTGAACCAGCATCGGAATCAACTTGACGGTTTGGGATCGATCGCCGCCGCCATCGTGCAGAAGGATGTTGCTTCCCTTCTCGCTGGCGATCTGCGCCAGCACCGTCTGCAGCATGTCGTCGGCGTTGCGGTGCCGGGCCGTTCCGTCGGGCAGTTGCACGAAGGTGTCGATGTTCCAGTCCTGCGAATCGATGAACTCCAGCACGGTGATGTAGTTCAATTCCGACGCAATGACGATCGGGCGCACTTCTTCGACCGTTGTCGGTTCGGCGTCTGCGTTGTAGGGCGGGCGGAAGAGCAGCGTCGACCGGTGCAGCAGCGTCTGGAACACGCGCTGCGTCGCAGTCAACTCCAGCTTCGCCTGCCGCTCGGAAATCGCCCCCGTGTTCGGATGCGTGAAACTGTGATTGCCGATCTCGTGACCCTCATTCCAGATGCGCCGTACGAGACTCGGGTAGCGCTCAGAGTTCTGCCCGATCAGGAAAAACGTCGCCTTGACGTGCAATCGCTCCAGTTCATCGAGGATCTGCGCGGTATACGGAACCGACGGCCCGTCGTCGATGGTCAGGGCGATCATCATCGGCTTGTAGCCGGTGCGTGAGATGACGAACGATTTCGGGAAGCGGTGATACGACTCGTCGAGAGCCAGGCCGGTCTTCGGATCGATCTCCAGCGAGCGTGAGCCGGGGCTCGGGTTGGCTTCGACGTGGGCGATCTCCCCTTCACCTTCGAAATCGACGTCGTAGGGAAAACTCACATCGCGCAACATGCCCATGTTCGGCCGCTCGTTGAAGTGACCGCGGTGGATGAAAGTCCAAATCGACGGGTCGGTCGATCCGAGCACCCAGACAGCGATGCCGCGGGGAGCGTAGCTCTGCGCGATCAGCCACTGATTCGCCGCGGTGACGGCATCGAGGAACCACACCTCGTGCTGTTTTCCGTCGTCGTCCACATAGGAAAAGGTTGGATTGAGCGCCTTGTCGTCGAAGTCGACGATATCCTCCGGCTTCTCGCCTTCATGGTACTTCTCGGCCACGATGACCGCGTTCTGATAGGTCATCGGCTCTGCCCATTCGCGCCCTTCCATCCAGTCATAGCCGTAGTTCGCCAGGCCGATCACCAGCTTCTCGCGCGGAATGCTGCGGATCGCCCGGGCCAGAACTCCGCGCCGATACCAATCCATGGAAGCGATCGGGCCGGGCTTGCTCGTTTCGCTGTGCTCGTCATAGGCCATGACCACGACGAAATCGCAGACCGACGAAATCGCGCGCCAGTTGAGCGGTCGCGATGACTCGAGATCGGTGCTCACGATCAGCGTCGAACCGAACGCAGTCTTCAGCCGCTGCAGAAAGGGAAGGTAGAGCGCGTTGTCTTCAGGCAGCAGGTTTTCGAAATCGACGTTGATCCCCTGGAAGCGATTCGCACGCACCCAGCGAAGCAACTGCTGAATCACCGCATCCTGAAGTTGCGGATTGGAGAGGAACAGGTGCAAGCGCTTCGAATCGAAGTCACTCATCTGCGCGTTGCTGAACACCGGTACGATGTTTAGGTTGTTCTCGCGCGCGATCTCGACCACTTTATTGGTAAGCGGAGTGATCGCCGGATCCCAGTCGCGGAAGTCGAGTCCCTTGCCGTCCGCCTGCAGGTGGACCCACGCCGGCAGCAAATGCGTCATGCGGCTGGCATTCGCCTTCAGCGAATGAACGCCCGTTTCCTGCCATGGCGCGTAGAAGGCTGCCACGATGTTTCCGCCCTGGATGGGTGGCAGGGCGGCGCGGGCACGGCGGATCTCCTGATCGCGCGCGATCTGCGCCAGCAGTCGGGCGCGATCGCGCTTCAACAGATATTGCTCCAACCGTGTCTGATGACGGGGGAGGCGAATGGTTCGCCCAAGCGATCTCTTGAGGGCGGCAATCGAGGGCGCCGTGATGCCCGGAAGTCCCGGAAGCAGCGGAGCGGTGAAAAGGCTCACCAGCCAGAGGCTCACCGTCACGACCGCAAAGAGGCCGAGAAGCGTTCCCAGACGCTTGATCCACCACCACCGGCGGTGCGTTGAGTCGAAAAAAATAGCGTTATAGGACATCTGCCGGCGACGATAGAGAACCGTCCACTGGGTGCGGGCATTCTGGAGGCATGCCAGGCGGTTACGCAACCCGACCGCAGCCTCAACGTAGACAGACCTACATGTCCTCTCCCGCCATCGAAGTCAGCGGACTCAGCAAGCAGTACCGGACCTCGTTCGGCAGCCGGATCGTAGCCCTCGACGGGATCGACCTCTCGGTTGCGAAGGGAGAACTGTTCGGCCTGCTTGGCCCGAATGGCGCCGGCAAAACGACCACGGTCAAGATCGTCCTCGGCCTGACCCATCCCACCGCCGGCTCGGCCCGCATCTTCGGGCTGCCGGTGTCTGATCCCGAGAGCCGCCGGCGCGTCGGATACCTGCCGGAGGGGCACAAAATCCCTGGATACCTCACCGCGCGTCAGACGCTGTCCATTTTCGGACGGATGTCGGGCGTCGACGCCGACACGATCAAGAAGCGAAGCGGTGAGCTGCTCGAGACGCTGCGCATCTCGCAGTGGATCGACGTCCGGGTGAAGAAATTCTCGAAAGGAATGACCCAGCGCCTCGGCTTGGCGACGGCGCTGATTCACTCGCCGAACGTGTTGCTGCTCGACGAGCCGACCGACGGCGTGGATCCGGTCGGGCGGCGCGAGATTCGTGACCTCCTTCGCGATGAAGCGAAGAACGGGACAGCAATCCTGGTCAATTCGCATCTCCTTTCGGAGGTCGAGATGACCTGCGATCGCGTCGCCGTATTGCGCTCTGGAAAAGTCGTCGCGCAGGGCACCGTCGATGCGCTCACGCGCCGCTCGGCGAAATACAAGCTGATCGCCGCTACGCCGGTCGACGACGCGCTGCTGGCGCAATTCCGCGAGAGCGGCGCCGGGGCGGAGAGGGTGGACGGGCACGTCGAGCTCGCAGTCAACGACGTCCAGCACCTCAACGCGCTGCTCGATCTGCTCCGCGCGCGCGGAGGACTGGTGTCCGAGCTGTCACCCGTGCGCTCGACGCTGGAAGATGTGTTCGTGGATCTGGTGCAGGCATGATGGCACGGCCCCTCACTCGCCGCTTCGCGGCACCCTCTCCCCGCCGCGCGGGGCGAGGGAACTCCCGCGAGATCCTTCACCCCGCTTGCGGGGAGACGGCGGCCGAAGGCCGGATGAGGGGCAAGCCATGAAAGTCCTGATCGCCAACATCGAAGACGTGATGCGCGAGGCCGCGGCCCGCTGGACGCTCATTGCGTACTTTTTATTGTCTACTATTTTCATACTTATTTTTGCCTCCGCGGTGAATCTCGACATCGTTGACGGCGCTCTGGCCGGCGCGAAACTTTTCGGCAAAGACGTCACCATGCCCGCGGATCATCAGATCAGCATCGAGAAGCTGGTCCTCGGATTCGAGTCGGGGTTCTCGGCCGTTCTCTACTTCCTCTGCACCTTCCTGGCGATTTTCGCCACCGCGCACCTCGTGCCGCGCATGCAGGAGAAAGGCACCATTGACCTCTATCTCTCGCGCCCGGTCTCGCGATCGAAGCTGTTGCTGTCGCGCTACCTGGCGGGCCTGGTGCTCGCCGGAAGCAACGTTGTCTATCTGATCGGATCGATCTGGCTCATCGTGATGTGGAAGACGCACGTCGTACATCCGCGATTCTTCCTTGCCGGGCTGGTGATCCTCTTCGTGATCGCGACGCTGCTGGCCTTCGCCTTCGTCGTCGGTGTGATCACCTCGTCGACCGCGGTGTCGATCATGACCACCTACGGCCTGTTCTTCTTCGCCATCATGCTCGCTGGACACGAGCGGATCGCCGCCGCGGTGTCGAAAGAATGGCAGGCCTGGCTGATCAACACGCTGTACTGGATCATTCCGAAGACTGCGGAACTGGGCGAAGCGGTGGTGGCCTTCGTATCCGGGAATCAGGTTCCGGAACGCGTCGCTGCAGCGCTCAGCCCGATGCCGTTTGTGACCACCGCCGCTTTCGGAATTGTCTGTCTTGCTCTCGCCTCCTGGCTTTTCGAACGAAAGGAGTTCTGAAATGAAGAAGTTGTTTCTCCTCTGCGCCGTCCTCGCGCTCGCCGTCCCGGCGGCGTTCGCGAAATTGGACGCTCTCTCTCTCATTCCGAACGACGCTGTGACGGTCGGCGTGGTCCGGCTCGCGGACATGCGATCGAGCCCGCTTTCTTCGACGCTGTTCGAGCAGACCGATAAAGTCAGCGCCAACGGCGACGCGGAAGATTTTCTGCGTGAAGCCGGGCTGCAGCCGACGCACGACATCGACGTGGTCATGGTGGCCACCATGCTCCGCACGGTGGTGGGCCGCGACAACGATGTGATCATCGCCGCCGACGGGCGCTTCAATCCCGATCGCCTGACAGAGGCGCTGCTGGAACGCGGCGCAGTGAAGAAATCCTCGCCGAACGGGACCTACTTCATGCTGCCGAAGGAAAGCCGCGGCGATCACAACGGCGCCGCCGCGTTCCCCGACGCGCACCTCGCCCTGGTCGGAAGCGAAGCGGCCGTGATCGCGGCGCTCGACGCACGCGCCGCCGGTGGAACGTCGTTCCTGACTGCCAGCGGACTCGGGCGCGAACTCAGCCGGGTGGACCCCCATGCGACGGCGTGGGCGCTGGTCGATGTTGCACGGGCGCAGCGGCTCGCCGATGGGCCGCATGTGTCCTCGCGCTCAGCGTCCGGCCAGGCGCTCAACAGCGCGCTGCGCTCGGTGAGCACGGTTGCGCTGTGGGCCACCGACAACGGCGATGCGCTCAAGCTCGGCGCATTCGGCCTAGCCAACGATCCGGAGACGCTGCAGCTTCTCGAGGACACGCTCCGGGGCGCGCTTGCGGCGATGCGGCTCGCGGTGCAGGACAAGTCGCCCAATCTGGTCAGCGTGCTGCGCAAGTTCAGCGTTGCCCGCACCGATGACGCGGTGACCATCTCCGGCAGCGTTCCCGCAGCGACGTTCCGCGAGTACGCGCGCAAATCGCCCTCGCGGTGAGCCCCTCACCCGGCCTTCGGCCACCCTCTCCCCGCTGACGCGGGGCGAGGGCGTTTGCTCGAGAACCGCGAAGCGGCGGGTAAGGGTCACACGAACCTTCGCAGATTCTCCCGCCACCACGGCCAGTCGTGGCCGAAGGCGCCGCCCCAGATCTCGCAGTGATTCGCGATTCCCTTCGACGAAAGCAACGAAGAGAAATCACGATTCTTCTGCGCCAGCGAGTCGTACTCGCCCGTGGCGATCACCCAGCCGATACGCGACAGTTTTCCGAGCCACTCCCCGTCCATGTTGGCGATGTATGCCGTCGGGCAGTGAAAGTAGCAGGTCTCGTCCCAGTAACCGTCGAGGAACTGGTGGATGTCGTACAGCCCGGAAAAGCAGATCGCATGGCTGACCACATCGGGATATCGCGCAGCGAAGTTCGCGGCGTGATAGGCACCGAAGCTGGCGCCGTAGACGGCGAGATCGCCGCGCTGCGCGCGATTGAATACGTAGGGCACGATCTCGTTGCGGAGGTAGGCGTCGTACTGCGCATGACGTGCCGCGCGAACCGCGGGGTGCACGTGGCGGTTGTACCAGCTCTCGCCGTCCACAGAATCGACGCACACGAGCTGGATCTCGCCACCGTCGACCTTGTCCGCAAGGGAATCCGTCAGCTTGAAATCTTCGCTTTCGGAGAAGCGCGCCGACGAAGTGGGAAAGAGCATCACCGGCCGGCCGAATTTGCCGAACCAGAGAAACTCCATCTCACGCCCAAGAGAAGGGCTCCACCAACGACCATATTCGCGGTACATGCATCTTTGCTGATCGCGGCGCGATTCTATACGATCGCCCGCCCTGGAGAGATTGATGGGCAAGCGAAAAGTCGGGCTGTTGTTCGGTATGGAAGACACCTTTCCGTGGGCGCTGATCGAGGCCGTCAACAAGCGCGGCGGCGATCGCGTCGAGGCTGTGGCACTGGAGGTCTCTTGCCTCACGGACGAGGCGATCTTCGGCTACGACGTGATCCTCGACCGCATCAGCCATGAGGTCCCCTTCTATCGCACCTACCTGAAATGCGCGATGGCTTCCGGCGTGCGTGTCGTGAATAACCCGGTATGGTGGTCGGCGGACGACAAATTCTTCGACAACCTCGTCGCGAAATCGGTCGGCGTCGTTGTCCCGCGAACAGTGCTGCTGCCGCACAAACAGTATCCGCCGAACACCGAGGCGAAATCGTTCCGCAACATGCGCTGGGTCAACTGGGACGACGTCTTCGCCTATCTGAAGTTTCCGATCTTCATGAAGCCGGCCTACGGCGGCGGCGGGAAGGACGTGTACAAGTGCAACGACGCGCAGGAATTCTTCGCCGCGTATGACCAGACGGGCGACCTGACCATGATGGCCCAGGAGGCGATCGAGTTCGACTCGTACTTCCGCTGCTATGTCGTCGGCCGGAAGCGCGTGCACCTGATGCCGTACGACCCGAAGCAGCCGTTCCATCTCCGCTACGTGCAGAATCCGCCGCCGCTCGATCCGCCGTTCGCGGCGCGGCTGCGCCGCGATGCGCTCGCGCTTTGCGATGCGCTCGGCTACGACCTCAACACGGTCGAGTTCGCGGTGCTCGGCGGCATCCCCTACGCGATCGACTTCATGAACTGCGCTCCCGACGCCGATCTGCACTCGGTCGGCCGCGCGAACTTCGACTGGATCGTCCGCAACATGGCCGAGGTGTTGATCGAGATCGCCACCGCCGAGCGGCGTTGGGAACTGACCGGAAGCTGGCCCAGAACGATGGCCGTGGACAAACCAGCGGAGCGGCCTATCGATCGATCCTGAGGCACCGCAGGGGCCGAAGGATCTCGGAGATCCGTCGCTCCACTCAGGGTAGACTTCGAGAATGCCGCAACCTTCCTTCACCCTCGGAATCGAGGAAGAGTTCCAGGTGGTCGATCCCAGCACGCGCGAGTTGCGGTCGCATATCCAGGAGCTCTTCGCCGAGGGAGAACGGCGACTGAAGGACGAGATCAAACGCGAGATGCACGAGGCGGTGATCGAGGTCGGCACGCCGATCTGCCGCAACGTCAGCGAGGCGCGGCGCGAGGTGACAAGGCTGCGCGGGGAGATCAGCCGCCTCACGCGGGAGAACGGCCTGCGGATCGCCGCCGCCGGGACGCATCCGATCTCGCACTGGGCGAACGTGCCGATCACGTCCGCCGCGCGCTACGACAAGATCGTGTACGACTTGCAGATGGTCGCCCGCGCCAACCTGATCTTCGGGTTGCACGTGCACGTCACGATCGAGGATCACGACACGCGCATCGCCATCATGAACGCGGCGCGTTACTTTCTGCCGCACATCTTCGCCTTGTCCGTGAACTCGCCCTTCTGGTGTGGCCGGAACACCGGCTGGAAGAGTTATCGCGCCAAAGTCTTCGAACGCTTTCCACGCACCGGTCTGCCCGATTATTTCCGCTCGTGGAGCGACTACGACGAATACGTGCAGCTCCTCGTGCGCACCAACTGCATCGATAACGGCAAGAAGATCTGGTGGGACGTCCGCCCGCACCCGTTTTTCCCCACGCTCGAGTTCCGCATTTGCGACGTACCGATGCGCGTTGACGAGACGATCTGCCTTGCCGCGCTCTTCCAGGCAGTGACGAAGAAACTTTGGCAACTGCACCGGCGCAATCTGACCTGGCGCGCCTACCGCCAGGCGCTGATCAATGAGAACAAGCAGCGCGCAGCCCGCTTTGGAACGGATGGAAAGCTGATCGATTTCAGCAAACGCGAAGAAGTTCCGTTCGACCGACTGCTCGACGAGCTGCTGGAGTTCGTCGATGACGTCGTCGACGAGCTCGGATCGCGCAATGACGTCTACTACGCGCGAGAGATCCTGCGCCATCGCCCCGGCGCCGACCGCCAGTTGCGCGTCTACGAAGAGACGAAGGACCTGCGCGCCGTGGTCGACTACATCATGTCCGAGACCGAACACGGCATCCAGATCGCATCGTGAGCCACCGCATGACACAGCGCGATCTGCAGAAACAGCGCGACTTCTTCGAGTACGTTCGCGTTGACGGCTCCGCCCCGCCGCCGCAGCGTGAGCGCATCGATGTCGCCGTGCTGGACATGAACCACGCCTGGCCAAACGTCGGCCACGACGCGGTCATCCACGCAATCCTCGATGCGGCCGAGCAGTTTCGGGAGCCGCTGGTGAAGGCCGGCATGAAAGTGCGCGCGCTGTCGTACGACATTCGTCGCGGCCAAGCAATGCCGCGGGCGCCCGACGGGGACGGCACGCTGTACATCGCCACTGGCGGCCCCGGCCACCTCGATCCACGACTCAATGATGGCCTGTCATGGTCGAGCCAGGGAGTGCAGGAGGAGGCGACGTGGGAAGCGCCGCTCTTCCGCCTGTTCGACGCCATCCTCCGCCATCCGACGGCCGCGCTCATCGGCATCTGTCACTCGTTCGGTTTGCTCTGTCGATGGTCCGGCGTCGCGCGCCCGATGCTGCGCCAGATCAAGAGCACCGGCCTGCAGCACAACATCCTGTCGGATGCCGCGGCGCAGCATCCGTGGTTCTCCCGTTTCGCCTCGCAATTGCCCGACGGCCGCCATTTTCGCGTCATCGACAGCCGGCTGTTTGATCTGATCGTCGAAGACACCCGCGGGATCAACTACATTGCCTTCGAAGACGAGGGGAGCGTGGCGCTCACGATGATCGAGTTCGCGCGCAACGCGGAGGGATCAATGCCGCGCGTGTTCGGAATGAACCATCATCCGGAGATCATCGATCGCCGCGTGCTCGAGGTGCTCGATGAAATGCGTGCGCGCGGCGAAGTGACCGAGGAGTGGGTTCGCGAGCGCGCCGATACCATGCGCGAGCTGCTGCAGGGAGAAAACGAACGCCAGAGCCGGCTCACCTCCGAGTACACCTTCCTCGGACCGCTGCGGCACTACCTCGGCGCGCTGGTGTCATCCCGAGCGTAGGCGCTGATGGACCCGCGGTTTCGCTCACTCTTCAACGCGCAGTTCACGCCTGCACTCTACGATTCGTATCGACGCGAGTTGTCCGAGCGGCTGCAATGCACGTTCGAGTTCCGCCTCGCCGAAACGCCGATTTTTCTGCCCGGCGATTTCCAATGCCGGATCGTTCGCGCGGCCGAGGAGATCGTCGCGCAGCTCTCCGACCCGGCGCGCATCGAGCGGATGAAGCGCGCCGTTCCTGAGCGCTGGAACACACCCGGAATCGATGCGCTGCCGAACTTCACGCAGGTCGACTTCGCCGTGGTTGAGGAGAACGGCACGCTCGTCCCGAAGCTCGTCGAGCTGCAGGGATTTCCGTCGCTCACCGCGATGCAGGTCGCACAGCGCGACGCGTGGGTCGCGGCGCTGGAAAAACTCGATGGCCTTCACGGGCCGTGGTCCTGCTGGTTCTCGGGACTCGACCGCGAGCGATTTCTCGATCTCGTGCGCAGGACGATCGCCGGCAATCATGATCCGGTTGAAGTCATCCTGATGGACCTCGAACCACGGCGGCAGAAGACCTGGCCCGACTTCGCCGCGACGAAGATGCTGTTCGGCATCGACGCCGTCGATCCTAGGGAGCTGACCCGGAAAGGCTCGCGGCTCTTTCGTGGAAACGTACACATTAAGCGTATTTATAATCGTGTAGTATTTGACGAGCTGATCCGCAACCACATCGGCCTCCCTTTCGACTATCGGGAAGAGCTGGACGTGGAGTGGGCGCCGCATCCGAACTGGTACTGGGTCTGGTCGAAGTACTCGCTCCCCTTCCTCGATCATCCCGCGGTGCCAAAGGCAACCTTTCTCTCCGATCTCGCCCGCACTCCCGAGCGACTGGACCTCTATGTGCTCAAGCCGCTTTTCTCCTTCGCCGGCGGAGGCGTCAACATGGAGCCGGCCGCGGCAGACCTGGAGCGGGTTCCCGTGAACGAACGCGATCAGTGGTGCATCCAGGAGAAGATCGAGTACGCCCGCGCGCTTCGGGCGCCCGACGGCGGCGTGAAGATTGAGATCCGGATGATGTTCCTGCGGCCGGATGACGAGCCGAAGCCGATCCTGGCGCAGAACCTCGTGCGGCTCTCGCGCGGCCCGATGCTCGGCGTCGATTTCAATAAGCAGTTCACGTGGGTGGGATCGTCGATCGCGCTTCACCCTGCTTCGTGAACACGATCTCCGACCAGCGTGAATCGATACTACACTTGGTAGAGTTTCTTGACGGCCCATGAAGCCGCCCGTACACTCGATTCACGACGCGAATATCCGTCGAAGGAGCAATATGATCAGCGTTCCCACTGATAAATTGAAGGCTGCGGAAACCGCCCTCACTCAGATCGAGCGCCAGTTCGGCAAGGGCTCGATCATGCGCCTGGGGG
This sequence comes from Thermoanaerobaculia bacterium, assembly GCA_041483175.1. GTDB lineage: Bacteria > Acidobacteriota > Thermoanaerobaculia > Gp7-AA8 > Gp7-AA8 > Gp7-AA10. The sequence goes on from JBGPFD010000038.1 coordinate 18,605, forward strand.
CGAAGGAATTCGCCGCCGTCAGCACCATTTCCACCGGCTCGATCGGCGTCGACGCGGCCCTCGGCGTGGGCGGCGTCCCGCGTGGCCGCATCGTCGAGATCTTCGGCCCCGAGTCATCCGGCAAAACCACGCTCTCGCTGCACATCATCGCCGAGGCGCAGAAGTTGGGAGGGCTGGCAGCGTTCATCGATGCCGAACATGCCCTCGATGCCGAATACGCCAGGAAGCTGGGCCTGGACGTCGACAACCTCCTGGTTTCGCAGCCCGACAGCGGCGAGCAGGCGCTGGAGATCGCCGAGGTGCTGGTGCGATCGGGGGCTATCGACGTCATCGTCATCGACTCCGTCGCCGCGCTCGTGCCGCGCGCGGAGCTCGAAGGCGAAATGGGCGACATGCAGATGGGCCTGCAGGCGCGGCTGATGTCGCAGGCGCTGCGGAAGCTCACCGGCATCGTTTCGAAATCAAAAACATGCCTGGTTTTCATCAATCAAATTCGTGAAAAAATTGGTGTCATGTTCGGCAACCCGGAGACCACCTCCGGGGGTCGCGCGCTGAAGTTTTACTCCTCGGTGCGCATCGATATCCGTCGCACGACGCAGATCAAGGAGGGCGACGTGGTCATCGGCTCACGCGTGAAAATAAAGATCGTCAAGAACAAGGTCGCCGCGCCTTTCCGCCAGGCGGAGGTCGACCTCGGCTACGGCGAGGGGATTTCCAAGAACGGCGAGCTCATCGACATTGGGCTCGAGCACAAGATCATCGAGAAGTCGGGCTCGTGGTTCTCCTACGGCGACATGCGCGTCGGACAGGGACGCGAGAACGCGAAGGTGTTCCTGCACGAGAATCCCGATCTCGCCTCCGAGATCGAAGCGAAGGTGCGCAGGGCCCTCGGCATCGGCGGCCCCGAGCTGACGGTGATCGAAGGCGGCGAAGCACCGGCCAAGAAAGAACGGCGGGTGTAGTGTCATCCTGAGCCGCACAGACGGCGAAGGATCCCCTGGCAAAGACGGAACGACGCCTTTCGCGCAGCGGATTCCTCGCCGTCGGAGCCTGCCCTGAGCGAAGCCGAAGGGCGGCTCGGAATGACAGACATGCGCCTCGACCAGGCCGTTGCCGCACGATTTCCCCGCTTCTCACGGCGCCAGGCCCGCGCGTTGATCGCAGAACATCGCGTGCTGGTCAATGAGCGGCCCGTGTCAGTCGCCTCGCGCGAGGTTCGCGATGGCGATCGCATCGCGCTCATCGCCGAGGTTCCGCGGATCGAGATCCTGAAAATCACCGACGGCTTCGTCGCCGTAAACAAACCCGCCGGTATTCCGACACAGCCGTCGCGCGACCGGCGGCAGCGCTCACTCGAGGAGCTCGTCGCGGTGCAGCTCAAACAGCAGCGAGTCTCCTCGCAGATTTTCGTCGTTCACCGGCTCGACACCGGCACGAGCGGCGCGGTCGTTTTCGCCCGCACGCGCGACGCGGCCGCCTCGCTGTCCGGTCTATTCGCCTCGCGGCAGGTTCGCAAAATCTACCTCGCGCGCGTGGAGGGAACGATCAATCACGAGATCACTGTCGACTCGCCGATCGGCGGAAAGGAGGCCTTGACCATCGTCCGCCCCGCCGCCGGCGGACTCGTCGAGGCCGAGATCCAGACCGGACGCACGCATCAGATCCGCGTCCATCTCGCGTCGATCGGGCATCCGGTCGTCGGAGATCGGCGCTACGGCGGATCGAAGGCATCCCGGCTGATGCTGCACGCCTGGAAACTCGCGGCCGACGTCATCGGGGCGATCGAGGCTTTGCCCCCGCACGATTTGGTAACGTAGCGCCGCCTCTCCAGGCGGCTCACGCCGGCTGAGAGCCGGCGCTACGGCGGATCGAAGGCATCCCGGCTGATGCTGCACGCCTGGAAACTCGAGGCCGACGTCATCGGAGCGATCGAGGCTTTGCCCCCGCACGATTTGGTAACGTAGCGCCGCCTCTCCAGGCGGCGCACGCCGGCTGAGAGCCGGCGCTACGTCGGATCGAAGGCATCCCGGCTGATGCTGCACGCCTGGAAACTCGAGGCCGACGTCATCGGAGCGATCGAGGCTTTGCCCCCGCACGATTTGGTAA
>JBGPFD010000039.1:0-20394 GCA_041483175.1 Thermoanaerobaculia bacterium
CTAGTGCCGAGTGCCGACAGGCGGTTCGGACTCGGCACTCGGCACTGGGGACTCGGTACTCTTGATCCACGGAAGTTCCCACCGTTCTTCCGATGCATCGAGTTTCGGCAGCGGAACCGGTCTGCCGAGTCGTTTGAGTTGATTCATTTCCCACAGCTTCGCGTATTTCCAGAACGTGTAGTAGACGTGCATGCCGACAGAGATAAGGCCGCGGGCACCGTCGAGAAATCCGAGATTGACGACGTAGTCGCGAAAGAACTTTGCCAGGGCGTGGCCGAGGATTCCCGCCGCGGAGGTGCGCCTGCCGTCGAGGAACATCTGCGCGGCGCCCCAGTTCGCGTAGCGGGTCATCTTGGCGATCATGTGATCGAAGCTGCGGATGTAGTAATGATCCATCTTGTTGCGCAGCATGCCGGCCGGGCCGTCGACGAGAAGGTCGGCATGCACGCGGCGATTCGGATAGCGCGCGTGCTTGCGGTGAAACAGGCGCGTGACGCGGTCGCGCTGCAGGCCGCTGTGGCGCACCTCGCGGCCGAGCATGAAATTGCGGCGGCCGATCGAGTAGCCCCAGGTTCGCATCGTGCCTTCGAGGGTGCGGAGGATCTCGTCGCGCAGCGCCGTCGTGACCCGCTCGTCGGCGTCGATGTAGAAGATCCAGTCGTGCTGGGCGCGGTCGATGGCGTAATTCTTCTGTGAGGCTGCGCCGAGGTATTCGCGTTGCTCCAGGCGGACGCGGGGGAACTTCTCCCGGATCAGGTCCACCGTGCCGTCCGTCGAGAAGGAGTCGATCAGATAGATCTCGTCGGCCCAATCGACCGAGCGGATGCACTCCTCGATGAAAATTCGCTCGTTGAAGGTGGTGATGATGGCGGAGACCGGAACGCGGGGCATCGCGGGAGGAGGGTATCCCGAGCGCAGCGAGGGATCAATACACGCACCGCGAGGAGCGAGGTTTGTGCGCCGGTCACCGCATGGAACGCCGGTCTCGCGGTGCGAGCATTGACTCCTCGCTGCGCTCGAGTTGGCTATAGCGTGTAATTTTTTTCCAGCAGCACCCGCGCCCGGCGGTCGCGCAGGTTCCGGATCTGCGACTCGATGTCGCGTTCGTACGGAATCTTCCGATGGCTGGCGTAGACCGGTGCGTCGACGCTGATTTTCTTCAGCTCCTCGCCGAACGTCTGTGGCGACAGATGCGCGGTCTCGTCGGCCAGCTCCTGCTGATCGTTCGGAAACGACGCTTCGGTGATCACGGCCACCACGTGCGGAGTCTTGTTCGTCCGCTTCCAGATTTCCTGCGTGGGGCCGGTGTCGCCGGTGAAGGTTATCGCCTGGCCGCCGATCTCGATGAGCACTCCGTACGCGGGGATCTGATGTTCGACCGCCACCGCCGTCAGCCCCACGTCGTTGAACGGAGTCTTCTTTCCCGGAGTCAATGAGCGGTAGTGCACCGCCGGCTTGAAGGTCAGCGGCGAGTTCAGTTTGGAGAAGTCGGGCCAGACGAGCCCGTTGAAGACATGCTCCGCCAGCAGTTCCATGACCTCTTTCGCCGCGAACACCGTCAGCGGCGGCGCGCTCTGGCCGTAACGGTTGAGGATCAGGTGCGGCAGGTCACGGATGTGGTCGGCATGCGAGTGCGTGATGTAAACGGCTTGAATTCGCGCCTGTTGCGCAAGAGAAAGCTTCGAGGTGAGCGTTCCGGCGTCGACGGCAAGCCAATCGTCGATCAAATAGCCGGTCAGGTTATGTTCCGCGTCGGATGCACCGTACGCGCCCAGCACTTTGAGCCGCATTCGTCTCGTCGCCTGTCGCCGTGGGGGGCTGGTGAGTATTCTTGCAGCGGAAACGGCGTATGTCCAGCGGCTTGCAGACAACGGACGTGACCGCGCTCACGGTATTTCATCCGGCGGGGCGCGATCGGTTCAGCAACGCGTTCCGCGCGCGGACGTGCGCGCGCAGCACATACTGGTGCCTGAGGTGTCAGAAATGATCGGCATCGTGGGGCTGACGATCCGGGTGGCGATCGTCAGCACGTTGATCGTCACGCCGGTGGCCATCGCGCTCGCGGCGATTTCGTGGCGCTCGCGATTGCGACCGGTGATCGACGCGGTGGCCATGTTGCCGCTGGTATTGCCGCCGACCGCGGTCGGGTTCGTCCTGCTGGAGATTCTGTCACGCAACGCGCCTGCGGGTCGTTTTCTCGAGCGCGCCGGCATCGACGTGGTCTTCACCGTCAGAGCTGTCGTCATCGCCTGCGCGGTGATGTCGTTCCCGCTGATGTTCCTGGCAGCCCGGGCGGCGATCGACAGCTCCGACCTTCGCTACTTCGACATCGCGCGTACGCTCGGCGCGTCACCGCTGCGTGCGTTCGCAACGGTCACGCTTCCGCTCGCCTGGCGCGGACTTCTCGCCGGTGTGATCCTGGCCTTCTGCCGTGCGATCGGCGAGTTCGGCGCCACGATCATGATCGCCGGCAACATTCCTGGACGCACGCAGACGCTCGCGCTGGCGATCTACGACAAAGTAAACTCGGGGCATGACGAGGACGCGATTCTGCTCGTCGTCTGCGTCGTGCTGATCGCCATGACGGCGATCGTGGCTAGCGAGTTCTTGATCCGGCGGCAGCGGAGGCGCAGCGCAGCTTGATCGATCTCGATTTCCGGCTGCCGCTGGCGCATTTCACGCTCGACGTCCGCTGCAAGATCGAGGCGAAAGTGACGGCGCTGGTCGGCCGCTCCGGCTCCGGAAAGACGTCGCTGGTCGAGACCATCGCCGGCCTGCGTCGTGCCACCGGCCGCATCGTCGTCGATGGGTCACCGCTCCTCGATAGCACGCAGCACATCGAACTTCCGCCCGAACGCCGCGGCATCGGCTACGTCCCGCAGGATGCTGCGCTCTTCCCCCACCTGCGCGTGCGCGACAACATCTTTTATGGTGGACGCGATCGGCAGCACTTCGAGACGCTTTGCGACACGCTCGAGCTGCGAGCGCTGCTCGACCGCTCTCCGTCGACCCTCTCCGGAGGCGAGCGCCAGCGGGTGGCCATCGCCCGCGCGTTGATGGCTAATCCCCGACTGCTGCTTCTCGATGAACCGCTGGCATCGATCGATCAGCCGCTGCGCGAACGCATTCTCATGTTTCTTCGCCGCGTTCGCGACCTCGGCGTGCCGATGATCTACGTCACGCACCAGCCGTTCGAGGCCATGGCCCTCAGTTCGTGGTGCATCGTTTTGCGCGACGGGCGGGTGGCGGCCGAGGGACGGCCGCGCGAGATCCTCTACGGCGATCCGGTTTCCGGCGATCTGGACAACGTGTTCGAGCTTTCCGACCCGCAGCACGATCCGGCGAAGGGCATCACGCGCGCGGTCACGCCCGAGGGGCTGGAGCTGGTGCTGCCGTACGATCGCGTCGCCGGCGCGGCGTTTCCGCTGGTCGTGCGCATCAGCGGCGAGGAGATCGTCCTCTTCGCCGAACGACCGCTGGCAACGTCGTCGCGCAATGTCGTGGAGGGGGAGATCGTCTCGATGCGCGAGGTCGATGGCGCGACCGACCTCGTCGTTGCCGCGCCGGTGCAGATCCGTGTCCGCATCACCCGCGCTGCTGCTGACGATCTCCGGCTCGCGCCCGGCACTCGCGTGTGGCTGGCGATGAGGAGCCGTTCGTTCCGCATCGTCGGTTAGAATTCATCGCCAATGTTGATCAAAGGAATGTCTGCAGAGGAAATCCGCGTCCTTCAGGAATTTCGCCGCGTCAGCGCCGAGAGCATGCCCCTGGCGGTCATTAAAGCGATCAAACATCCGGCGAACGGAGGCGAAGCTCCCGCGCTGTCGCTCGTGGCGAAAGGGTTTCTCAGCGCCGACGGCGCGCAGAATTTCACGCTCACGCCGAAAGGGAAAGAGTTTCTGGCCTACGATCCGAAACCGGAATTCGAGGAAGGCTCGGCGGCGGCGGGAGAGAAGCCTGCGGAATGATGCACACGAAGCAGTGCAATCGTTTAACTCGCGCAATATCAGCTGTTTACAGTGACTTGTGAGGGCCGCAGAGGCCGGTTTAGCGCGTAACATGAGTTGACTCAGTGACTTAAGCGAGGTACGATACTCGTTTGAGGGCTGAGATGAAGCATGGCCAAAAAGCAAAAGGCAAAGCAGCCAAAGCAAAGGCCTCGAAAAAAAGCAGCAGCGCAGCCAAAACGAAAAGCAAAACCAGCCGTCGTCCTCAAGAAACATCCCGGAGCGGCGGAAGCAGCAACAAAGCCCGCGGCCGCGACGCCATCGAAAGCGTCGCTTTCAACAATCCGTCCGTCGCCGTCGCTTTCAAGCGCGCTGTCAAGAAATACGCGAACGCCTTCCGCCGTCTCACCGATTGATGGTGGCGTTCGCTATCTGACTGTTCAAGATCTGGTCGATCTGCATCGTGCCGTGAGCGTCGAGTTCGGCGGGACGCAGGCGCATCCAGGCGTCGTGGAGTCGCAGTTCGGCCTGATCAACGCCGTGCAGCGCCCGCAGGTGACCACCCTGGGACGGGAGGCGTATCCGTCCTTTCCCGACAAGGTCGCCGCCTTCCTCTTCGCCCTTCTCACTCACAGCCCGTTTCACGGCGGCAACCGTCGCGTCGCGCTGGCGTCGCTGTTTGCGTTCTGCGAGCTGAACAACCGGACCGTCGACTCGCGCGTGCTCGATGAGAAGACCGCGGAGACGATGTTCAAGCGCGCCGCGGCCCATCAGGATCTCGGAATTCCTCCGGAGAATGTCTTCCGCGAGATTCGCGAGATTCTCGGCCGGGCCATCGTCGCGCAGCAGTAAGAACGGCGGGCCGCCGAAGGGCTGAGAGGCCGTCGTTCCACGTCAGTGGATCGCCGTCCGGCGCTCCTCGACTGGCGGAGTCGTTTCTTCGCCATGACCGAGCTTGGCGTTGATTCTTCCGAGCAGGATCCGCGCGACGCGCAGGTCGTGGCCGGCATCGATGAGAAGAATCGTAATGTCGCCGCCGGCCCACATGAGCCCGGCGATCACCAGCAACTGCGTCGCCTCTCCCAGCAGCGTCATCAGTGCCGCCTTGCCGCTGGTTGTCAGGCCCAGGATCACTTCGCCGGTCAGCATCAGCAGCATCAGAATCGCAAGGATTTTGAACAGCCGCGCGATGTATCGGAGCGTGACGTACGGCTCCAGATCCTGATCCCGGACCTCGTCTTCGCGTAGCCGTTTGTCAATCTCACTTGTCACAAAACCTCCTGCCGTTAACCGTTCCCCGTGCCGCGCCAGCGTGCGCGATAGCCGCGCACGTCGATGTGCGTAAACGGCCCATGACCGCAGCATGCGGAATAAACGCCAACTCCCCCGACCAGAGACGGCTGCTTCTGTTCGACTCGTTCCACCGCCTGCTGAATCACTTCCGCGTCGCGGACGTCCACCCGCCCGTCGCCATTGAGGTCGTCCATCACCCCGTTACCGTAATTATCGAAGAAGACGTCGGCGGCATCGCCGTACATGTGCCGGCTCAGATTGGCCCGTCCCTGCCGATTGCCGCCGTGCATGTTGTAGTTCGGCGTCCGGAAACCGCTCATGACCGTCAGGTGACGGACGGGATATCCCATCGCCTGCAGCTCGTCGATGGTCAGTTCGAGCTTATCGACCAGCTTCGGATTCAGCAGAAGGTATTTCGGCCAGACGTTCGGCTGATCTTTGGTCAGGAAATCGCGCAGGCGGAAATGTGGCGACACTGGCGTGTCTTCGTTCTGCGGCGTCACTTCGATGAAGCCGGCCGGATTGGTGTAAGCCGGAGCCTTCGGGCGCCCTCTGCGCTCGAACGGCCAGTTGCCGAGGAAGTAGAGGCCGATGTGACCGGCGTGCTTTGCCGAGAACGGAACGAGGGTGATCAGATTGAAATTGTCGATCAGCCGCGTCGCCTGCTCGATCTGCACCGCGAGCTTGTACATTCCCGGCTGCCCAGGCGCCACGAAATTGGAGGCCACCTGACCGCCGCTGCCGCCGGCGAGCACACTCTTCGCGCCGCCGGGCGCAAAGGTGACGATCGGCGATCCCGGTGCGCGCGTGGTGAAGAGGAGTTTGCCACTGGCGCCGCGCAGCGGGCTGAGAAACGTCATCATTGCGTCGGTGATGTAGGCCGCGGCGGGCGCGCGTTGAAAAAGCGAGGAGGCGACCTGCTTGGCCGGCGTCGGCGGCGGGGGTGGCGGTCCTTTGATTTTCGCCTGTGCCTCTTGCCGCACGATTTCCTTCTGCTGCTGGAATGCGTTGACGATTGCACCCGCCCAGGCGACGAGAAACAGCGCGACTACGACGCTGGCGATCCAAGCGAAGATCCGTTCCTGCGGCTCGGTCAATCCGCCGAAGATGCGATGGCGCCGCCGCGCAACCGGAAACAACTCGTGCGTCATCACACGCGATCGTGGTTCATGATTAATGCCGAGGGAACCCTTTCACGGAAAATATCCCTTCGGGATCCGCAGTTCCTGCCCCGCGGACGAGCGTATGAGTAGCGTGTGCCATGCGTCTTCGGCGGACAGATCGGAGTAGAAGACGAGCCGATACTGCTGCCGCAGTTCCTGCGCGATGCGCGCGTAGACGGACGGTAGTTCGCTCTCCCTCTGGATAATGAAATAGGTCGCGCCGGTGTCGTGCGCGATGTTGGCCAGCTTGCGCGCCTGCAGCCATCCGATTCCAAACCGCATCAGTTTCATCAGCACGCGATTCTTAATGACCGGATAGAGCGGCACGCCGGCGTAGCGCGCGTAGTGCACGAGGTGCTCGAGCTTGAAGGCGCTTCCCTGGTCCACGCCGTCGGTGAAGACGACCAACGCGTGGCGGCCGGGCTGCTTCTGCAGCTCGAACAACATCTCGATGGCCGAGTCGTACAGGTGCGTTTCACCGCCCGGTTTTACGCGGTCGATGGCCTGCGCGGCGGCGTTGAAATCGTTCGTGAACGGCGTCAACCAGAACAGCGTCTGATTGAAGCCGACGACCGCGATGCGATCGGTCGGTCGTAGCAGCGCCTGCGCGAACTGCTTCGCCGCCGCCTTCACCACCGGCATCTCCTCGATCATGCTCTCCGAGTAGTCGATCAGCAAAATGACGTAGAGCGGCTGATCGGACGCCGGCACCAGCGCTTCGATCTTGCGCGGCTCTCCGTTGTCGAGCAGCGTCAGCTCGTCGAGGCGCAGCGGACGATCGCCGCCGATCACGGAGAGAGGAACCTGCTGCAGCGTGACCTCGACGTGCGCGCTCGGAGTGGTGCCGAAGAAGACAACATCATTGGCTTCCTGGCCGTCTATCGCCCGCACCACCACGCGCGCGTAGATGGCGCGCGGAAACCTGGAGCGGTCAAACGCAATTTCGTAGGGCGGCGCTGTCGCTGTGCCGATCTTCTCCTCGCCGGCATAGAAATCGACGCCGGCGATCGCCACTTCCGGCGGCTTGACGATCGACGCCGAGAGCACGTCCGTGCCTCCCTGCAGATGCACACGAAACGGCGGCTTCGGATCGTTGACCACCATCTCGTCTTCGCCGACGAGATTGTTCTGCGCGTCATAGCCAGCGGCGCGAATCCGCAGCCGGCGGATGTAGTCGCCGAGCCGTACCGGAATGACCACCGAACGCCCCTTCGCCTCCGCCCACTTCACGCCGTTTACCGACAGCTCCACGCGAGCGACAGGCTCGCTCGTGGTCACTGGAACGTAGAGCGTGCCGTGGACGAGGCCCTCGGCTTTTTGCGTGATGCGGACGGGCTGCGCGAAAAGGGCTGTGGCGAAGAGAAAAACGATGAACGATGAACGATGAACGATGAACTTCACGAGATCATCAACCTCAGTTCATCTTTCATCGTTCCGCGTTCATCGTTCGGTATGACCTGCTCCATCGTGCATTGACGCGGTTTCTTATCCGGTCGCCAGCGCAAAAGCTTCGATCCGTGCCGGAAGCGGCCCTGCGAGAAGTAGTCGTACTCCACTTCACATACAAGAGCCGGGCGCACCGGTTCCCATTCGCCGCTCCGCTCGGTCGCCCAGCGGCTCGGGCCCCTGGGCACGCGCACCTCGAACGGATTTTCGCCGCGCATCGCCTCGAGCGTTTTCGTCAGCTCCTTCCGATCGGCTTTGCTGATCGACGACGTGTGGCCGATGTATACCAGCCGTCCTTTATCGTCGTACAGACCGAGGAGAAGCGAGCCGACGCTCTTCGTCCGTTCGCCGTAGCGAAACCCGCCGACGACGCAGTCCGCGCTTTTCAGGTGCTTCACTTTCACCATCCCTTCGCGATCGCCGGAGTGATACGGCTCGCCGAGCCGCTTGGCCATGACGCCATCGAGTCCCATGCCGGAGTATTTGCTGAACCACTGGCGCGCGATGTTCCGATCGGTTGTCGCCGGCGAAAGACGGAGCAGCTCTTCGCCCGGAGCGACATCCAGGAATCGCTCGAGCTGCTGCCGCCGGTTCTCGATCGGCTGCTGCCTCAAGTCGCGCTTCCAGTACAGAAGATCGAACGCGAAGTAGTGCGCCGGCGTCTCGGCCGCCAGTTTTCGGATGCGCGATTGCGCTGGATGAAGACGCAGCAGCAGATCATCGAACGACAGCCGGCCGTTGACCGGCATGACAATCTCGCCGTCGATGACGAACTTCTTCGATTTCAACGTGCGAAATGCATCCACCAATTCTGGGAAATAGCGCGCGAGCGGCTGTCCCGCTTTCGACTGAATTGCGATGTCGTTGCCGTCGCGGAAGATGATGGCGCGGAATCCATCCCATTTCGGCTCGAACTGCCATCCGTCGCCCTCGGGGATTCTCGCGACGCGCTTCGCTTCCATTGGCGGGTAGGGTGGGTGCAGGGGAAGGATCATACGAATTCAAAATGCAGAACGCAGAACGCAGAATGCAGAATTGGGAAATCCACGTCCGTTCTTCATTCTGAATTCTGCGCCCTGCCTTTTGCCTTCCCGGAGCGTTGGCGCAATGGTTTTTTTGGCGAGGCAAGCACTGAAAAAAGCTCGAACCGCTTCTTTCCCAGCACCGGCTTCCAGAGATCGCCGAGTCTCTTGACTCGCTGGCGAACGTTGTCGATGCGGAAGTCTTCGATGCGGATGCCGCGCTCGATCTCCTCCCACGTCACCGGCGTGGAGACGGACGCCACAGGCGTCGGACGGATGGAGTAGATCGACGCCAGGGTGCGGCCCCAGGCGTTCTGGTTGTAGTCGACGAGCACGCGCCCGTGCGGTCGCTTTACCTTGCGGTACTCGGCGGTGATCAGATCGGGATGGCGCGACTCGAGCTCGATGGCGATGGCCTTGGCGAACGTCCAAACCTCCTTTTGCAGCGGCCCGCGCACGATGGGGATGTACACATGGATGCCTTTCGATCCGGTGGTCTTTGCGTACGTGGACATGGCCAGCTGTCCGAGGATGTCGCGGACGCGGAGGGCGACTTCGCGAACCTTGTCGAAATTCGCGCCGGGACCGGGATCGAGATCGAAGTGCAGAAAATCGGGACGGTCCCAGTCGTCGCAGCGCGCATACCACGGATTGAGATCGATGCAGCCGAGGTTGATCAGCCACATCAGCGAGGGGAGATCCTGAACCATCGGAAAGTTGACGATTCCGGCGTCGTGCGGGATGGCGCAGATCTCGATCCACTCCGGGCGCGGTTCCGGCGCGCGCTTCATGTAGAAGAAGTCGCCCTCCGCACCGTTGGGGTAGCGCTTCATGACCATCGCGCGGTCGGCGAGGTGCGGCAGCAGCCATGGCGAGATGTCGGCGTAGTACTGGAGGAGATCGCGCTTGGTCAGTTTCAGTTTTTTCCAGAACAGCTTGCGCAGATTCGTCAGCCGCACTTCGTGCGCGCCGAAGCGGAGAATGACTTCTTCGGCGTCGTTCGGCAGCAACAGCCCTTTCACCGGCATCGCACGATCACCTTCAGCGCTCCGGGTCGTTGCGCGCGCGCGAATCCGTCGATGGCGTCATCGAGCGGAACGATTGCATCGATCAGGCCGCGGACGTCGACTCGCCGCTCGCGCAGCAAGCGAAGCGCCTTGTCGAAAGGCCCGCAGCGCGAGCCGATCACGGTGATCTCGTCGACCACCAGCGATGAGGCATTGAGCGTCAGCGCGCCGGCGTAGGTGCTCTTCATGACCAGTGTTCCCCGCGGCCGCAGTGCGCGGCGTGCCACCGCGAATCCTTCCGCGCTCCCGCTGCACTCGACAGCGATGTCGAACGTTCCGGCAAGAGCATCGGCCGTTGGAATGCCCCGCCGCTCGAGCAGGTCGCGCTTGCGGCGGTGCTTTCCGACCACCAGAAGCTTACAGCCGGTCAGCGCAAGCGTCTGCGCCACGAGTTGCCCGAGCTTGCCGTCACCGACGACCAGTACGCGCTCGTCGGGTTGGATGGTGATCTGCTCCTGGATCTCCAGCGCCGCCGCGAGCGGTTCCGTGAAGAGCGCTTCCTCCGTGCTGATTTCGTCCGGAACGGGGTGGAGATTGACGGCGGGAATAGTCAGATGCTCTGCTAATGCGCCATTCCGATCCTTGATGCCGAGGACCGTGCGGTTCTCGCAGTGCGAGCGGCGGCCGTTGCGGCAGGCCTCGCATTGTTCGCAGACGGCGTTGATCTCGCCGACGACGCGTCTTCCTTCCCATTCACCGACGAACTCGTGCCCGGGAATGCCTGCGAACGGATAGTAGCCGCGAGTCAGCTCGATGTCGGTGCTGCAGATGCCGGCCAGCAGCACGTGCACGAGCGCTTCACCGCGCGCAGCGACGGGCATCGGGAGATCGTCTCGCAGACGGAGGCGCCGTTCCTCGAGCCACAGTCCGCGCATCAGCGCGCTCGGACCTTATGTCGTGGAGCATCGAGCGTGGCGTACTTCAGCTCCCGGTTCTCGCGCACGGCACGCAGCATCAGGCCGCCGCGCGACATGTCGCCGAGGCCGGCGAAAACCGCGGGGAATCGCAGCCGTCCGCCGAAAATCGGCAACAGCACGTCGACGTATTTTCCCGTGGCCACGCTTCCGAGGAGCACGACTTCGTGACGCCCGTTGAGCGTTCTTGCGAGTGCCGCCGCATCGCGTTCCAGCGGTTTGCGATAGTTTCGCTTCCGGACATCCACCGGCGTTCGCCGCAGAACCTTCATCCGCTCCTCGGTGATGCGCCACGCGGGCGGCACGAGACCGAAACCGGGCGCGATGACAAACGTGTTCTGCAGATCGCTGAAATGCATCGCGTAGGCGATCTTTCCCCGGAAGTAGAGCGCGCTCGTGAACGCGAAAGCCAGCGCGATCGGTACCCCCTCCGGCGAGCGGTAGAGCTGCGCCGCTTCAAATTGTGAGCGAGGCGAGATCAATTGCTTCGCGCGCACGCCGGTGAGGTTTGCCGGCGAAAGGAGAAAAACCTTCGAGGGCATCTGCCCCCGCCTTAACGCAAACGCCGCAGCGTCTCTTTCAGCAGGCGGTCGCCCTTGTCCAGATCCTCCTGCTTTTTGCTGTGGAGCAGCTCTTCGGCGCGCCGGAGCCCGTGCACGATGCCGACGATCGGCAGCGAACTGCCCGGTTCGAGCTTGGCGATTTCGTCGTCGATGGCGTCGGAATCGGTCGCGTCGCGCAGGTGGCGCAGAGTGAGGATGGTTTCGTAGCTGGGATTGCCGGGGTCGTCTTCTGGAACGGCCTTCAGAACATGGATCTCGATCAGCGCCTGCTTCGCGTTCTTCTGCGCGGTAGAGGCGTCGACCGACACGCCCACGTGGTCGGCGATGACGCCGAGGTCGACAGTACGGGAAGTGTCGGGATTCATCCATTCGTTGATCGGCTCGTCCTTCGTCCGTTCGCGGCCGTTCACGGTGTAGGACACGTGGGCCGTACCGGCATAGACGGCGTTGTTGCCGCTGAAGAGCGACCGCTTGGAGGGGACGACGATGCGCACCGAGTATCCGTGGTCGGCCGACGCTTCGAAATGGTCGCTCCCGCTTCCCTGCACGGCGACGACCGAGTGCCCGTGCTTGTCGTACGGTGGGTTTCCGGACGGCCGCACCCAGCGCACCCAGCGGAAGCCTCCGCCGGAGAGCGGCACGCGGAGCGCATCGATTTTCGCGTCGATGAACTTGTCGACGTCGTACGACGTCGTGTCACTCTTCAGCATCAGCGCACGCACCTGATAAAGGGCGGCGAGCTGATTGGCCATGGCGCAATCGTCGTTTTCAATTGCCAGAATGGGAAGGGCGAGCAGAAGGAGCGCGACTCCCGACAGGATGGTTTTCATGAGAACACGGCACCTCCGAAACAGAATTGTACGCGGAGGGCAGCTAGAATCGTGAGATCCGATGTGGTTCAACTCGTTTTCGTTCCTCTGGTTCTTCCCCGTTGTTCTTGCGGCCTACTGGTCCATTCCTTCGTGGCGCGTTCGCAAGCTGTTGTTGCTTGCGGCGAGCTATTTCTTCTATGCCTGCTGGAGCGCGCCGTTCGTCCTGTTGTTGATTTTGTCCAGCACCATCGACTACAGCGTCGGCCGCGCGCTGGCTGTGACCGAGGATCCGAGCAAACGGAAGTTGCTGGTCGCCGCCAGTTGCTCGTCCAACTTCGGCATTCTGGCCACTTTCAAGTACGCGGGATTCGCGTTTTCAACCCTATCGATTCTCGGAATTCATTCGATCGCCACGCCGGCTTGGGTGACGCACATCGTGCTTCCGGTGGGCATTTCGTTTTACACCTTTCACGGCGTCAGCTACATCGTCGATGTTTACCGCCGCCGGATCGAAGCGGAGAGGTCGCTCACCGACTTCATGCTTTTCGTGGCCTTCTTTCCGCAGCTCGTGGCCGGTCCGATCCTCCGTGCCTGGTACTTCGTCCCACAACTCCATGCGAAGCGCGCGAATCGTCAGATCGACTGGCTGCGCGGTGGCTTCCTGATCATCCTCGGTCTGTTTCAGAAAGTGGCCCTCGCAGACAACCTGGCGCCGCTGGCGAATCTCGTTTTTGAGCAGCCCGGCCGCTTCAACACCGCCGAACTGTGGCTCGGAACCTACGCCTTCGCCTTTCAGATCTACTTCGACTTTGCCGGATGCTCGAACATCGCCATCGGCAGCGCGCGGGCGCTCGGTTTCGAGATCCCGGAGAATTTTCGGATGCCATACATCGCGGTCGGATTCCGCGACTTCTGGCGGCGGTGGCACATCTCGCTGTCTACATGGCTGCGCGACTACCTGTACTTTTCTCTCGGCGGAAGCCGTCGCGGGACGTGGCTGACCCTGCGCAATCTCCTGATCGTCATGGGGCTCGGCGGGTTGTGGCATGGCGCGAATTGGACCTTCGTGGCATGGGGAATTTTGCACGGGACCTATCTGGCGATCGAACATCTCGCCGAGCCGTGGATCCGGCGGATTCCGCCGTTCCTCCGTCAGGCGCGCGCCGCGCGCGTCGTTGCGGCGATTGCTACGTTCCATCTGGTCTGCATCGGTTGGGTGTTCTTCCGTTCGCGGAGTGTCTCGGCGGCCCTTTCGATGACGGCAGCGATGCTGCTCCCGAATGGAATGAGTGTGAACTTCAATGCGCCGGCAATGATCTATCTGCCCATCGGCGCTCTGGCCATCATCGCCGCTTTGATCACAGCCGGACGCAACGTCACCGCGCGTGTGCCGGCGTGGGCGTGGGGAGCGACCGCGGCGGTGATGCTTTTTCTGACCATCACGACCTGGGGCGATTCGAATGAATTCATCTACTTCCGATTCTGAACGCCTCTTCGTCCGCCGCGCGCTGGCCGCTTTTGTTTGCGGTATTGCGACGCTGCTGTTGCCATACGAGATGCTGGTACGGACCTCGGAACGGCTCTACGGAGTCCGCCGGGCAAACATCGTCATGCCGCGGACGTTGTCGCCGAAGATCGACAGCTTCATGATCGACTTCGACAATGGCGTCCGCTATGCCACCTATGCGGTCGGTACGTCGCGCGTCGAAGCGAGCGTCCGGCCGGACGTCTTAAGCGGATTCCTGGGGCCGACCTACAACGCCGGCTTCGGTGGCGTCTCGTCGATCGCCACCCTCGAATTCCTCGACGGACTGGGACTCTATCCGCCGCATCTGATCATTAGCGTTTCGCCGATGGATTTCACTCCGCTGGGTGTCAGCCGGGGAGAGAAGGGAGCGGCACTCGCCGAGTGGCACCCATCGGGCTCCCAACGCATCGAGCAGCGTGGCCCGGCAGCCTGGAGCCGCATCGCATTGCGCGCGCTGCTTCACTCGTCAACTCCCGAGCGCCACCGCAATCTCGGGCAGTGGGCGGAGCTATGCCGCGATCATGGCGCAGCGCTCGCGTTTCTTAATAATGAAGACGCGACGGGCCGACTCGAATCGGTTTCCGCTCGCGGCTTCGTAGAGTCGACAAAAATCGCCGCGCCGGACGAAATCTGGAAAGGTGAATGGTCCAATATTCCGGGCGAGTATGTGAGCGGACGGCCCGAGCTTTTCCCGCGAATGGCGGCGCTCATCCGGCATTTTCAGGAACGCGGGACAACGGTGGCACTGGTGCGCATTCCGACAAGCGCAGGCGTGCGGCGCGCCGAGGATGCGGAGACGTCCTTCGACGCAGATATTCGGGCGCTGAGCCGGGAGTGCGGGGTCGCCTACGTCGACGGCTTTGCGCTGATGGGAGCCGCGTTCGCTCGTGACCGGCGGAATTTCAAGGACGCCGAGCACATGAATTCTTTCGGCGCTCTGCGGTTCTCGCGCGCTCTGGGCTCAGCCCTGACCTCGCCGGGGAATGGCCCCGGCTCCTAAGCAACCTCTGCACAAGTGCAGGCCTTCGGGTGTAGGGGCCGGCGTCCCCGCGGCCCGGCGGGCGAGGACGCCCGCCGCTACACGAAGCCGGCCCGGCGGGCGGGGACGCCCGCCGCTACACGAAGCGGTTGTGCAGAGGTTCCCTTGCCTTTCGGGCCGCGGACGAATCGCCGTGAGAGAAGTCACCGCTCAATTACGGCGGTGGGCTCCACCTTGCCGAGCATCCTGCGGAGGAACTTCCCTGTGGCCGTCGGCAGTTGCGCGATCTGCTCCGGCGTTCCCGTGCCGATCACTTTCCCGCCCGCGTCGCCCCCCTCGGGGCCGAGGTCGATCATGTAGTCGGCCGTCTTGACCACGTCGAGGTTGTGCTCGATGACCACCACCGTGTTGCCACGCTCGACGAGTCCGTGCATCAAATGGAGGAGCTTGGCCACGTCGTCGAAGTGCAGCCCGGTTGTCGGCTCGTCGAGGATGTACAGCGTGCGCCCGGTGGCGCGCTTTGCCAGCTCTTTGGCCAGCTTCACCCGCTGCGCCTCGCCGCCCGAAAGCGTCGTCGACGACTGCCCGAGCTTGATGTATCCGAGTCCTACTTCATCGAGCGTGCGTAGGGTGTTGGCGATCTTCGGAATATTGCGGAACGCCTCCAGCGCCTGCTCCACCGTCATGTCGAGGATGTCGGCGATGGATGTGCCCTTGTAGGTCACCTGCAGCGTCTCGCGGTTGTAGCGTTTGCCGCCGCAGACATCGCAGGTGACGTAGATGTCGGGCAGGAAGTGCATCTCGATCTTGATCTGCCCGTCGCCTTTGCACGCTTCGCAGCGACCGCCCTTCACGTTGAACGAAAAGCGTCCCGGACCGTAGCCGCGCATGCGCGCCTCGGGGGTCTGGGCCATCAGATTGCGGATCTCGGTGAAGAGCTGTGTGTACGTCGCCGGATTCGATCGCGGCGTGCGCCCGATCGGCGACTGATCGATGTCGATGACCTTGTCGAGGCGCTCCAGTCCCTCGATGCGATCGTGTTCGCCGGGCGTTTCCGGCGAATCGTAGAAATGGCGCGACAGTGCCTTGAAGAGAATGTCGTTGACCAGCGTCGATTTCCCCGAGCCGGAGACGCCGGTGACGGCGACGAACAGCCCGAGCGGAATGGTGACGTCGATGTTCTTCAGATTGTTCTGGCGCGCGCCGCGGATGACCAGCGCGCCGTCGCCCGCGGCACGCCGGAGCGTCGGATAGTCGATGCGCAACTCGCCCCGCAGATATTTCGCGGTCAGCGAGCTGGGGAACGTTTTGATCTGCTCGACCGTCCCCTCGGCGACGACCTCACCGCCGTGCACGCCGGCGCGCGGCCCGAGGTCGATCACGTGATCGGCGGTCTGGATCGTTTCCTGGTCGTGTTCGACGACGATCACTGTGTTGCCGAGATCGCGGAGTTCGAGCAGCGAATCGAGCAGCCTGCGGTTGTCGCGTTGATGCAATCCGATGGACGGCTCGTCCAGCACGTAGAGCACGCCCATCAGCTTCGATCCGATCTGCGTCGCCAGGCGGATGCGCTGTCCTTCGCCGCCGGCGAGCGTCGCCGCGCTGCGATCGAGCGTCAGATAGCCGACGCCGACGGCGTTGAGAAATCCGAGCCGGTCGCGCACTTCCTTCAGGATCTTTCCAGCGATGGCCTCCTCGCGCGGCGTCAGAGGGAGCGTCTTGAAGAATCCCTCCGCTTCACCGAGCTGCAGCGCGACCACTTTGTCGATCGGCCGGCCCGCCACCGTGACCGCGAGCGCCTCCGGCTTCAGGCGCCGGCCTCCGCACTCCGGGCACTTCTTCGGCGTCATGAAACGCTCGATCTCTTCGCGGATGTCGTCGTTATCCGACTCGTGATAGCGGCGCTGGAGCATCGGCAGCAGTCCTTCGTAGTTGCCGGTGTAGTGATATGAGCTGTCGCTTCCCTGAAATTCGAAGCGAATCTTGTCTTCGGAGCCGTTAAGGATGCAATTGCGCGCCTTCTCCGGGAGCTTGTTCCACGCGGTCGTCAGCGCGAAGCGGTAGTGCTTCGCCAGCGTGTGAATCTGCCGGATGCGCCAGTTCTCCGCCCCTTCCTTCCAGAGGGCGATCGCTCCCTCCTCGATCGATTTGTTCGGATCGGGGACGATCTTGTTCTCATCGATCTCCAGCAGGACGCCGAGGCCGGAGCAGCGCGGGCAGGCGCCGTAAGGGGAGTTAAAGGAGAAGAGGCGCGGCGTGATCTCGCCGATGGAGATGCCGCAATCGGGACAGGCGTAGGTCTGGGAGAGGAGCTCTTCGCGAACCTCTGGCCCCTCACCCCCGCTTCGCGGACCCTCTCCCCGCTTCGCGGGGCGAGGGGTCTCACGAGTTCCCTCTCCCGCTTGCGGGAGAGGGTGGCTGAAGGCCGGGTGAGGGCCCGCATACAGAATCTTCACTAGTCCCTTCGCCACGCGTATGGCCGTCTCCAGCGAATCGGCGAGGCGCTGCTGCATTCCCTCTTTCACCACCAGCCGGTCGATGACGATGTCGATGGCGTGCTTCTTCTGTTTGTCGAGCGTCGGCGGATCGGCCAACTCGACCATCTCGCCGTCGACGATGGCACGGGTGAAGCCCTCCTTCACCATCTGCATCATCTGTTTGCGGTATTCGCCCTTCTTGCCGCGCACGTACGGCGCGAGGACGGTGAACTTCGTCCCGGCGGGAAGGCTCATCAGGCGATCGACCATCTGCTGGATCGTCTGCGGCCGGATCTCCTGGCCGCAGTTGGTGCAGTGCGGGACGCCGATCGAAGCGTAGAGGAGACGGAGATAGTCGTAGATCTCGGTCACCGTGCCGACCGTGGAACGCGGATTGCGCGACGTCGTCCGCTGCTCGATGGAAATTGCCGGCGACAGCCCTTCGATCGAATCGACGTCCGGCTTTTCCATCTGCTCGAGAAACTGCCTCGCGTACGCCGACAGCGACTCGACGTAGCGCCGTTGCCCCTCGGCGAAGATGGTGTCGAAGGCCAGAGACGACTTCCCCGAGCCGGAGACGCCGGTGATGACCACGAACTTGTTTCGTGGAACGATGACGTCGATATTCTTGAGGTTGTGCTCGCGGGCGCCGCGGATGACGATGGAGTCCATGGGTGCGGGAAATGCTAACGCGTGTGGAGTCGGACGTGTTCCGGCTCTACAAGCTGGAGACCAGCCATTCGCGATAGGCCTCCGAGAGGTCGTCCATCCGTAGAACAATGAATTCGGGGACCTCGTACGGATGGCCGGAAAAGAGCGCCTTCTTCACGTCCTCCAGCAGTTCCTGCGCGGTTTTGATCAGCAGGAGTTGCTCGTCCTCCTGCTCGATCTTTCCCTGCCAGCGATACACAGAGTGGAGTTTTGGAATGACGTTGACGCAGGCAGCGAGCCGCTTCTCGACGAGCTCGGTTGCGAGCTGCCGCGGATCGAAAGATGCGCCGACCGTAGTCAGCACCACGACCGGCGTCATTGCCCAGCGATCCTGGCGGCCGCCTCGCGGGCGACTTCGCGCGCCGCCGAGCGGACCTGGGCGTACTCGATGAACGGAAGCGGAATACGCGCCCAGAAAAATCGCCCGCCGAATCCGACAGCTGTCGGAACGACCGCCGTCCTGTTCTGCTGCAGGTCGTAGCGGTTGAGCAGGCCCAGCGTCTTTCCATCGTAGATCCGCACCTCGGCGGCCACGCGCGACACGACCACCGCCATGTCGACGCCGACGGCGTTGCTTCCGATTCCAGCTGCGCCGACCGGTTGACTGACAGCATGACTGGAAACGATCTCCACGTAGAAGTCGGCGTCCGGTGCGCTGCCGCGCGCCAGATCGTCATAGGTGGTGCGCGCATCGAAGGCGTCGAATCCGAGAGTGCGGAGCTCGCCCCGAAGTTCCTTCTGCACCGTCCAGGCGACGGTCTGCTCCGCGCCGTGGGCATCGTCGTCCGACATTCGGAGGACGCCGATGCGCGCTCCGGCCGGCGGAGACTGACGGAATGCGAATGCCGGGAGCGCGACAAACGCGAGGAAGATGACCAGCCGTCGCATGGCGATAGTGTAGGTAGAATCGGCCCGCGTGTTCAAACGCCTGCTTCTCATCGGCGCGCTTGCTCTGCTGGCGCTCATCGCTTACGAGTGGATCGCGTTTCCGAACGTTGCCGCACTGGCCGATCAATGGCCCACGACAACCGCCTTCATGGAGCGGCGGAAGGCGAAACTTCGCGCCGAGGGGAAGGATGACACGCTGCTCTACCGGCCGGTTCCATACGCGCGGATCTCGCCCTACCTGCGCCGCGCCGTGCTGGTCGCGGAAGACGACACGTTTTACGAACACAGCGCGGTCGACGTCAAAGCGCTCAGCGAGGCCATTCGCAAGGATTGGGAACACAAGCGGCTCGCGCACGGCGGATCGACGATTACGCAGCAGCTGGCGAAGAATCTGTATCTCTCGCCGTCGCGCAATCCACTGCGCAAAATCAAGGAGTACTTCATCGCCCGATCGCTCGAAGATCATTTGCGGAAGAAACGCATCCTGGAGCTCTATCTGAATGTCGCCGAGATGGGAGAGCGCGTCTACGGCGCCGACGCCGCGGCACATTTCTACTTTCACGTCCCCGCCTCGGCGGTCACACCGCAACAGGCGGCGCTGCTCGCCGGCTGCCTTCCGAATCCGCGGCAGATGAATCCCGGCCAGCCGAACCGGCGCCTCCGCGCGCGCGAGCGGATGATTCTTTCCCGAATGCGCCGCTGGGGCTATCTGTTCGAGGAGCAGGTGCTCACGGAAAAGAAGCCGGCGGCCTCTCCGCCGGCGCCGAGCGACACCTCGCTGCTGCAGCAGACGGCGCCGGCCGACACCGCCACGCCCGAGCCGACCGAGACGACCGCGCCTCCGACGGACACCACTGCGACGCAGCCGCCGAATGGTTAACAGTCAACAGTTATCAGTGTTTTAGATTTCCTGTTAACTGTTAACAGTTAACTGTTAACTATTCTTGTACCGCTCTGCGCATCGAAGAAACGGAGGTACGCGGAGTTGAAACTCAGCTCGATGGGGCTGCCGATCCGTCGTTTTGGTCTTCGATTCGCTTCCCGCACGAGTGACGGGCCGCGTTGCACGGCTGCCTCGAGTCGCTCCACAATGGTCCACGCGATGAGCCGGAGAACGACCCGCGCGGTGAAACGGCAGAAAGAGCGCCGCCATCCGTCGATCTTCTTCTTTATCGTCATGGCACTCGGCCTTCTTTTTCTGCTGTGGCTGTTCACGCTGTCAATCCACCAGCCGCCGCAGAAACTCGGCGCGCTCTCCAGCGATCAGTTCGTAAATCGGAATTCCGCTGGCACGCGATGGATGGTGATGACGTGACCGACGGCGGCGACGCATCCCTTCACGCTCCCACCATGATCCCGGCGATGTAGTGCCGCTGCAGCGCGAGAAACAGAATCCGCACCGGGAGGACGGTCAGTGCTCCCGCGTCAAATTCGATTGCATCTCCGCCAAATTTCTTGACAACATTTTCCGCCGGCTGTTTGGTGCAAATGCCGGAAGCCGAGCGCGTTAGGCCGCCGCGTACCGCCGGAATGCAGGTTGATCTCTAAAGGCGTCCATGAGTCTCGACTTCGTGCAGGAGATCA
>JBGPFD010000040.1:0-19869 GCA_041483175.1 Thermoanaerobaculia bacterium
CTACAACCGCTGCGTCGGGACGCGCTACTGCTCGAACAACTGCCCGTACAAGGTCCGGCGGTTCAATTTCTACTTCTACAGCGACTACGACACGCCCGCGCTCAAGCCGATGCGCAATCCTGACGTCACGGTGCGCACGCGAGGCGTGATGGAGAAATGCACGTACTGCGTGCAGCGGATCAATGCGGCGAAGATCGACGCGGAACGCCAGAACCGGCCGGTGCGCGACGGCGAGATCGTCACCGCGTGCCAGCAGGCCTGCCCGACCGACGCCATCGTGTTCGGTGACAAGAACGACCCGACCAGCCGCGTGGCGCAATTGAAAAAAGAACCGACGAATTACGCGCTGCTGGCGTCGCTGAATACGCGGCCGAGAACGACGTACCTCGGGGTCGTTCGAAATCCCAATCCGGAGATCAAAGGATGAATTTCGAGTTTTTCATTCGAAATTCTTAATTTACCGTTTCCTGTTACTCTCCGCGCCTTAAGCGGTTGGAGGCGAATGGGGTCTGGTGGCCTCCGCGGTCTTCAAAACCGTTGTTTCGGCGCGGAAGCGTCGAAAGGTTGGTTCGATTCCGACACGCCTCCGCCAAAGGCGTTAGGTGTCAGGCCTTAGGCGTTAGGATCAACTAAACGCCTAGCGCCCGACACCTAACGCCTACCTCGGCGCGTCCGTCAGGAATCCGATCTTCATCGCGCCGCCCTGGTGCGCCGCATCCATGGCCGTCACGGCACTCTCGAACGGCATCTGGTCTTCGGAGTTGATGAAGACCACTTTTTCCGCGGGCA
Organism: Thermoanaerobaculia bacterium; assembly: GCA_041483175.1. GTDB lineage: Bacteria > Acidobacteriota > Thermoanaerobaculia > Gp7-AA8 > Gp7-AA8 > Gp7-AA10. Next base: position 790 of record JBGPFD010000040.1, read on the forward strand.
GCCGGCTCCTCATTTGCGCGCCGATCAGATTCGCCAGCTCGCCCGTCGAGTTGACCTTCTGCGCGTTGAGATAGAAACCGTCGCGCCTGATGGTGATCACCAGTTGAGTCTGCTCGGCCGGCGGCGGCGCGCCGGTGATCTCCACCTTCGGCGGCACTTCGACGTCGAGTCCCATCTGCAGAATCGGCGTGGCCACCATGAAGATGATGAGCAGCACCAGCACCACGTCGACCAGAGGCGTGATGTTGATCTCCGAGCGAACGCCGTGGCCGCCGCTGGCGCCGGGACCCACTACGTCCTTCCTTTCGCCATCTGCACGCCCGCTTCCTGATTCTGGGTCAGGATGGCCACGGTGGTGAACTGCGCGTCGTTCGCCGCTTTCATCACCATGCGTACCTTGCCGTAGTTGATGCGCTTGTCCGCCTTGAGCATCACGGCGCGCGCCGGGTTCTTGTCGTGTTCTGCCTTCATGTAGCGTGGCAGGTCGCGATCGGGGATCCAGTCCTGTCCGACGAACACCGTCCCATCCTGCTTGATGGAAATCATGAGATCGCCTTCCTTGCCGGGCTTCTTCTCGGCGTGCGGTCCTTCGGGAAGCAGAACGTCGACTCCCTGCTGCAACATCGGCGTGACCACCATGAAGATGATCAGCAGCACCAGGCAGACATCGACCAGCGGGGTGACGTTGATGTCACCTTTGATTTCGTCGGGGCTGCCGCCGCCGGGCCCGAATGCCATCGCTCTCTCCGATTACCTGCGCACCGCGGCCGCCTGGCCGGCGCGCACCTTCGCCTCGTTCTTGATGAAGTAGTCGATGAGTTGCGACGAGGAGTTCGACATCTCCACGTTGAAACGATCGACTTTGTTCAGGAAGTAGTTGTACAGCCAGACCGCCGGAATGGCCACGAACAATCCGAATGCGGTCGTGACCAGCGCCTCGGCGATGCCGGCCGATACGGCGCCCAGTCCGCCCGATCCGGTAATGGCCATTCCCTGAAACGCGTGAATGATGCCGGCCACGGTTCCGAACAGCCCGATGAATGGTGCCGTCGTGGAGATGGTGGCCAGATTGCCGAGGCCTTTCTTCATCTCCGCGGTGGTCATCAACGTCTCGCGCTCGATGGCCCGCTGGCCGGAGGCAACGATATCGAAGTCTTCCGGCAACGCCTGCGTGGTTTCGTATTGAAACTCCGTCAGGCCCGCGCGGAGGACGCGCGCCAGATGGCTGTGGCGGTAGCGCTTGTCGCTGGCCAGGTTGATGGCCTCTTCGAGCTTGTGCTGTTTGAGAAGCGGCGTCACCCCGAGAGCGATGCTCAGCGACTCGCGCTTGGCGCGCTGGAACAACAAGAGCCGCTCGATGGCGATGGTCAGCGACCAGATCGACATCAGCGCCAGGACGATGACCACGGCGCGCGCCACCCAATTCATGGAGGACAACATCCCGAGGAGACTGAAACTGGTCTGCATTCCTTCCATCGAACTTCTCCTGTCGTTCCCTTACTGCAGCCGGTAATTGACCGTCAAGGTCCAGATGACCGGCACCGGCTGACCGTTGAGCGTTCCGGGTCTGAATTTCCACCTCTTCACCGCGTCGAGCGCTCCCTGATCCAGTCCGAGCGGCAAACCTTTCAGAATGCGGGCGTCGGTGACGTTGCCGTTCTGATCGATGATGGCCTCGATGATCACCATTCCTTCGATGCGTGCCTTTCGCGCCACCTCGGTGTATTGCGGCTCGACTCGGGAGATGGAGATGGGAGCTTTCACGTCGCCGCCGACACGCAGTGCGGTGCCCGTGCCGCCGATCTGCCCTCCGAGGATCCCGCCGAGCGTCCCTCCCATGACCCCGCCCGCCACGCCTCCCACGACGCCGCCCACCACCCCGCCCTGCTGACCGCCGGTCACGCCAGTGTTCGTTTGTGCGGTTTCCGTGTTCTCGACCTGCGGGACCTCTTGCGGAATCTCGGTCGGCTGGTGAAACTTCGGGTGAGGCTTCAGCGTGTCCTGCGGCTTTGGCGTCGAGGCAGCGCTGGCTCCGCCCGGGGGAGGCGGCGGGGGCGGTGGAGGGGCGGAAACCATGAAGGCGCGGATCGGCCTCTGGATCACCTCGGGATTTTTCTTCACGTAATAACCGGCGGCGATGATCGCCCCGATGATGATGATGTGGACGATGAAGGAGATGACCGCCGTGACTCCCCGGCCCTTGGTCTTGTCCTTCCCCGCGGACTCGATGAGGACGTCGTCAAACATGCCGGCCTACCGCATATGCCAATGGCGCACCAACTTCATGCGTCACCATCCTCGTCGGAGGGGGCGAACGTTAACACAACGGACAATGTAGCGACAGGTGTCATCGCCTGTCGCCCGCGGACGGCGGGCAGGGACGCCCGCCGCTACACGGGGCGAATCAGCGGCGCACTGACTGGCCGTGCGTGACCATCAACTCTGCGACCGCGGTAAAGAGGCAGATCAGCAGGATTTCGACCGTCGATCTGGGGAGATGAAGGAAGAGGAGCGAGGCACTCGCTCCGGCGGCCACGATGTCAAAGATCGCCGATCGACCGCTGACGAATTCCAGATACGCCGCGCTGCCAAAAGCAAGCGCCGCCAGCCCCGTGAGGAACGAGAAAAACGGCTCGATGACCATCCTAGCGCCCCCATCCCACCGCCCCTCTCTGCATCCCCGGCGCACGAGGAAGTCTTGCATCAGTGGCAACCATAAGGTGTGCGCGGGATCACGCTGATCAAAAGAAATGGGGGGTTTCGTGGTGGAGCCGAACGGGATCGAACCGTCGACCTCCTGAATGCCATTCAGGCGCTCTCCCAATTGAGCTACGGCTGCTAATGCATTCGCGATTCGCGATTCGCGATTCGCGATTCGCGAATTGCGAATGGCCGTGGTATTCTGCCCACATCATGGAGTCGCTTAAGCCTCAGGATGTGCTTGTCATCCTCAAACTCTGCGCATATGAGTCTGAGCGTCCGCCACTTTCGGTAGTTGCCGTTGAACTCGGCATGAGTCCGTCAGAAGTACACGCGGGTATCAGGCGCGCTAAAGCGTCGGGACTACTGCACTCAGCGGGTCGCTCCGAACGGCCAAATTTACGCGGAATATTGGAATTGTTGGTTCATGGTGTGAGGTACGTGTTCCCCGCGGAACGGGGCGAAGTGACCCGAGGCATTCCGACGTCCTACGCCGCTGAGCCGCTCAAGCACCTGATACATGCCGGAGCGGATCTCATCCCGGTTTGGCCGTACCCAGAGGCGGATGAGAGAGGCGTGGCTCTCGAGCCGTTGTATCGAACTGTGCCATTTGCGGCGATGCGAGATGGACGCCTATACAAGCTCCTTGCGCTTACCGATGCCCTTCGCGAAGGCCGCGCGCGGGAACGGAAAATCGCGGAACAGGAGCTTCGGCGATTGTTCGGACGCTTCGCAAGAAATGCAAAATAGGAATCGGGGCCTACTTATCGAGGCTGCTCGCCTTCTACAATCGCTGCTGCAGGAAGTCGTTTTTGTCGGTGGTACCACGACTGTGCTGATGATCACCGACCCAGGCGCGGCGGATGTCCGTACGACATACGACGTCGATGTCATTGTCGGCATCACGTCATACGCCCAATATGCAGCATTCGGTAGGCGCCTTCGCACGCTGGGGTTTCAGGAAGATGCGTCTGAAGGGGCACCGATCTGCCGATGGCGGCATCCGACACGAATTGCGCTCGACGTGATGCCAACGGACGAGAAGATCTTGGGATTCTCCAACCGATGGTACTCGGATGCGATTGCCAACGCGCAGTGGCTGGAAATTGAGCAGGGGCTCACAATCCGTGTTGTAACTTCACCTTATTTTTGCGCGACGAAACTCGAGGCATTTCGTGGCCGGGGACACGGCGACCACGCGGCCAGCAAGGACTTGGAAGATCTCATTGCCGTCGTTGACGGTCGGAAAGAACTCATTGATGAAATCAACGGCGCCGAGTCGGCTGTGCGATCGTACGTTGCGGCGCAAGTTCGAACACTTCTTCGCAATCTGGCTTTTCTCGATGCATTGCCTGGATTTCTCTTGCCCGATGCTGGCAGTCAGGGCCGGCACGATCTGCTCATGTCGCGGCTCCGCGCGATCGCGGAGCTTTGACGCGTTCGCTGCTCTCTGTGCCGGATGCGTGACCGCTGGCCAGGTCTGAGTAGAACCTGCGGTTGGATTTGGTGGAGCCGAACGGGATCGAACCGTCGACCTCCTGAATGCCATTCAGGCGCTCTCCCAATTGAGCTACGGCCCCACGCTTTCGGAAGGCACGAGCGCTAACGCCCGCCGCGGATCAAAATTCCGCGCGCGGATTGTAGCAGCCAGCGGATATGTTAGCCTCGCCGCTGCGCACCATGCCCACCGTTGATATCTACCTCCACAAACAAGGGATCGTAGCCTTCGGAGTGCGGCGGCTTGCCGCCGCCTTTCGGTCCGAAGGCGGTGCCAGGGCACCGCACTCCGAAGGCTGCCGTCCCATCGCCCTCTTCGGCTTCGACAGATGATTTCCCCCGCTGGAATGGCCATCGCCGCGCTGACAGTGATGTTGTGGATTCTCTGGAGCGACTCGATCCGCGCACGTCGCCCAACCCCGGTGCTCTACGCGATCCGTATCGCGCTCTACCTGATCATGGCCGCGCTGCTGGTGATCAATCGCATCCGGTTTCCGTGGCGCTTCTCGACGACCGCCAGCGTGCTGGTGGCGATGGCCGCGCTGGTCGGAGTGGGCGGCGCGATCTATTTCGGCCGCAGGGTGGTCCGGCGTGTGTGAGGTCACGGCAATTCCGTCGTCTCCGGATCACACTCCTGTCGTGGGTCCGATGAAACGCCTTCTCTGCGCGATTGCGCTGATCGCCTCCACCGCCTCCGCTGCAACGTTTCTCATCCCGACCGACGAGGCACTCGTGCGCGCGTCGAAGGCCATCGTGGTGGCCACGGCCGGCGATTCGGTTTCGCGCTGGGCTCCGGGCGGATGGATCGAAACGGTGACCGAGCTGCGCGTCGATGAAGCCATCAAGGGTCCGCTGCACGACGGCGACGCGATCCATGTCACGGAACTCGGCGGCGTCGTCGGCAAGATCGGGTACGCCGTTCCCGGCGCTCCGCGTTACGCGCCAGGCGAGCGCGTGTTGCTCTTTCTGGAGACCAACGATCGCGGCGAGTGGGTGGCGAAAAACATGGCCGTCGGGAAGTTCACCTTCGCGCGCGGCCTGTTGCTGCGTGACGCGGAGGAACTCGTCGGGTGGGATGAGACGACAGGGGCGCCGCATCGCGAGCAGCGGCGGGACGAACAACGGTTTCTCGCATTCGTCCGCGCGACCGCCCGCGGTCACGCAACGCAAGTGTGGCGGCGGGCGCCCTCGCCCGCCGCTGAGCGGCCGGGGGTGGCCGCTCCCACACCGAACGTCGTGACCGGCGATGTCACCGCTAATGCTTCGCCGCCGGTGTCGACGTATCTGATGCAAATCGGAGGGCGCGGACTGCGCTGGAATCGCTTCCCGACCGCGGTGGTGTTTCTCAGCCACGGCTCGCAGCCGGGAGCGCTCAACGGCGGCCTGACCGCTGCGCAGCGGGGGCTCGCTGTGTGGACCGGCGATCCGAACTCCGACATCGTCTATCAGTACGGCGGAACGACGACCGTCGCCTCGACCGGTCTGAACGGCGGCAGCACTGACGGCGTGAACAGCATCGAGTTCAACGATCCGGCAAACGAGATCCCCGGCTCTTTCACCGGCCGCGGCGGTGACACGCTCGCGGTCGGCGGCGCCTGGACGGACGGGAGCACGCATCAGGCGTTCGGCGAAACGTTCCTGACGATCGTCGAGGCCGATCTCGTGGTGCAGGACGGCATCACCGGCCCGGGCCTGACCGGCAACGGATTCGACCATGTCCTGGCGCACGAGCTGGGACACACCCTCGGGATTCGGCACTCGGACGATCCTCCTCCCGGCGGCACGAGCACGACGAACGCGCTGATGAACTCGAGCGTCGATTTCAACAACGACCCGACCGGCGCCGCACTCCAGAGCTGGGATCGCGAAGCGCTGGCCGCCGTCTACGGCGCCGGCCCCGTAACGCCGCCGTGCAATCCGCCGGCGATTTCGCTGCAGCCGCAATCGGTGTCGCTGACAACCGCGGCGGTGGTTCTCTCAGTGACGGCGATCGGCGACGCGCCGCTGCAATATCAATGGTTCATCGGCGCCCGAGGAAATGCCTCGCAGCCGATCAGCGGCGCGACCGGCAGCGCCATCCAGGTGCAGCCGCCGGTGACCACGATGTACTGGGTGCGCGTCTCGAACGGATGCGGATCGCCGGTTGACAGCGAGGCAGCGACGGTGACGGTCAACGGCTGTCCGGCGGTGACCATCAATTCCATTTCGTCGAGCATCATCATCATCGAAGGAAAGAGCACCGTGCTCTCCGCCAGCGCGTCCGGCGGAAGCGGCCTGGCGTATCAATGGTTCATCGGCACGCCCGGCGTGGCCACGTCGCCGGCCGGCAGCGGCGACTCGCTGACCGTGCATCCCACCTCGACAACGTCCTACTGGCTGCGGGTCACCAACAGTTGCGGCGCGTTCGCCGACAGCGACGTGGTGGTGATCACCGTTCAGCCGTGCCACGCGCCGCAGATTCTCGCGCAGCCCGTCGGCGGCGATGTGCTGAGCGGAAGGAGCACGGTCCTGTTCGTCGCCGACAACGGCACTAGCCCGAAGACGTATCAGTGGTTCGAGGGGACGCCTCCCGACACCTCGCGTCCGGTGCCGAATGCCGCGGCGGCGTCGTTCACCACGCCGGTCCTCCTCGGCTCGACTACGTATTGGGCGCGGATCACCAACGATTGCGGCACCATCGACAGCGCGAGCGCGGCGATGACCGTGGTCAACACTTGCCAGCCGGCGGCGATCGTGTCGCAGCCGGCGGATGCGAGCGTCCCCGCAGGCTCGGCGGCGATCTTGAATGTCGTCGCCACCGGTACCTCGCTCATCTATCAGTGGTACCAGGGGCCGGTGTTCGACTTTACCAGGCCGGTTGGCGGCAGCGCGCCGGCGCTGGTCACCGCGCCGATCACGGCGCCGACGCAGTACTGGGTGCGCGTCAGTGCCCCCTGCGGCGGGACGGTGAACAGCGTCGCGGTGACCGTCAGCCCTGCGCCGCGCCGCCGGCCTTCGCACCGGTGACGCCTGTCAGCGCCGGCTAAGAGCCGACGCTACGTAGAGCCGACGCGACGTAGAGCCGACTCTACGTAGAGCCGACTCTCAGTCGGCTCTCTCCAGCACCGGTGACGCCTCTGACCCGTGATCCGCGTTACAGCCTTCGGCACGAACGGACTTAAGATTTGTGCTATCCCCAAAAATCAGAGAGAGGTTCGATCCGTGCGCAATTTCCGTAAATCCCTCCTTTGGATCGTCGCCCTGTCGAGCCTGGCAACCACTCTTCAGGCCTTCACCTACGTCGTTCCGAACGACCGCGATCTGGTCAGGAACGCGCCGGCGATTGTCATCGGCATGGCGGGCGTTTCGCATCCGGAGCTGACCGCGGCGGGCGGCGTTGTCACCGTCGCTGACTTCCAGATCGAAACTGTGTTGAAGGGAACGGTCGCCGGTGATTGGATTCGCATTGTGGAGCCGGGCGGCTTCATGAGCGAGCATGCGACGCTGATCCCCGGCTCTCCGCGGTACGAGCAAGGATCGCGCTATCTCGTGTTTCTCGATCGGTGGCCCGACGGCGACTGGCGTACGGCCGGTTTTCAGTTAGGGCAGTTTGCCACGACGACCGATCTCCGCGGCGTCGAATACTTCTCGCGCGGCGGAGACGAATCGATCTTCGGCCTCGACGCGCGCGATCTCACCCCGTATGTCGACAAACTCCGCAAGGCAGATGAGTTTGTGACCTTTATCCGCACCCTGGTGCGCGATCCGAACGCGCCCGCTGTCGAGAGTTACTTCGTGAATCGCTCCGACGTGTTGATCGGAAAGTTTCCCGAGTTCCAGCCGAAGACGAAGCTGCTTCCGGTGTCGAATTTCAGCCGGCCGAGCTATCTCCTTTCCGGCAATTTCCGTTGGTCGAACGGCGGGAACGCGACGTTCGGCTACTGCTGCCCGGGCGGCTATCCTGCCAGCCCTTTGAACGGGCCTGGTGCCGCTGCTGCTGTCGGGAGCTGGAATGTCGCAGGGACGTCGGTCCACTACACGCTTGCAGGCGAGACACCAGGGAAGACGGGCGGGCTCGCTAGTCCCGATGGTTCGAACACCATCCTGTTCAATGATCCAAACAATTTCTTGAGCTGTTGTCCCGGTGCAGTCGCCGTTGGGGGCATCACACAATCTAGCGGTTCTTACATAGGTCCCGACGGATTGACCTACAACAACCAGGCCGAAGTCGATGTGGTAGTGGAAAAAAACACCAGCCTCGGCGCGATCAGCCAGACGGTTCTGGTTGCGATCATCACGCACGAAGTCGGCCATACGCTCGGCTTTCGCCATTCAGACGGAACCGCGAGCCCGACGAGTCCTCCACCGGCGTGCGATCCGTCGACCGATTGTGCGAATCCCGGCGCGGCGATCATGGCGCACATCATCCAGTCTCCCGCGTTGAGCCTGCAGACGTGGGACCGCAACGCGGTGCAGACGGTCTACGGCTCCGGCCCGGTCTGCACGCCTCCGTCGATCACCGCGCAGCCGCAAAACCGGTCCATCGTCTCCGGACAATCGGCGCTCCTTTCCGTCACGGCGGCAGGCAGCGGGCCGCTCACCTATCAGTGGTATGTCGGCGCGAGCGGCAACACCGGGAGTTCGATCGCGGGGGCGACCAGCGCCTCCGTCAGCGTCAGCCCGACCTCCACGACGCAGTACTGGGTGCGCGTGACAGGACAATGTGCACCGCCGGCGGACAGCGCCGCGGCGACTGTGACGGTGGCGTGCACGCCCGCGATTACCGGGCAGCCGACGGATCAGTCGGTGGCGTCGGGCGGTACGGTGACACTCTCCGTGGCATTCACCAGCGCGACCGCGGTCACCGTCACCTGGTATCGAGGTATTCAGGGTGATACCAGCCAGTCAATCGGCACCGGCCCTTCGATCAACAGTCCGGCAATCACCACCACGACGAATTTCTGGGCGCGCTTGACCAACACGTGCGGTAGCGTCGATACGCGGACCGTCACCGTGAGCATCGCCTCGTCGTGCACGGCGCCGTTCAACATCAATGTCAATGCATCGGCGACATCGATCGATGCCGGCCAGCAGGTGACGCTGCAGGCGTTTGTCGGCATCGGAACGAGCCCGTTTCAATTCCAATGGTTCCGAGGGACGACGCCCGATGAATCGAATCCGATCGGCGGCGCAACCTTCGCCTCGCTCATCGACTCCCCTTCGAGCACGACCAGCTATTGGGTGAAGGTCGCCAACCCATGCGGCGTCGGACGCAGCAACACCGTCACCGTGACGGTCATCGCTCCGGCCTGCGTTGTCCCGGCGATCACCACCCAGCCGGCGAGCACGACGATCGTCATCGGTACGACAGCAACGCTTTCGGTGGTTGCTTCCGGTACGAATCTGCACTACGCGTGGTTCCAGGGAACGACGAACGACACGACGAAGCCGGTCGGATCGGATGCCGCGAGTTTCACCACGCCCGCCCTTTCGATCCAGACGCAGTACTGGGTGAAGATGACGAACGACTGCGGCACCGCCAGCAGCCTTACCGCGACCGTCAGCGTGAGAACGGGACGGCCACGGGCAGTGCGGCACCGGTGAGCCTGTCAGCGCCGGCTAAGAGCCGACGCTACGTAGAGCCTGCGCCGGCTAAGAGCTGACGCTACGTAGAGCCGACGGTACGTAGAGCCGACGGTACGTAGAGCCGACGGTACGTAGAGCCGACGGTACGTAGAGCCGACTCTCAGTCGGCTCTCTCCAACCGCTTTTTCAGTGCGGCGATGACGCGATCGCTCCGCTGCTCCTGCGGCAGCGACTCGGCGTACTTGATGGCCTCTTCGATCGTGCGGCGCGCCGCATCCTTGTCGCCTTTTGCGGCGTATGTGTCGGCTTTACCGCGGAGGATGCCGATCTTTCGCGGCCCGTAGGCCTTCGACAGCGCGCGATCGTACGCGGCGAGCGCATCGTCGTACTTCCCCATCGTGCGATCCGCGAGGGCCAGCCGCGCGGGCGGGTTGTAGTCGTTCGGAAAATCGCGTTCCGATTGCTCCAGCATCGGAATGGCGCGCTCCGGCTGCTTCAGATTGAGATAGGCCGACAGCCGATGCGAATCGAAGACCGCGCGCTGCTCGGCGGTCTGCGCCTTTTTCGCTTCCCCTTCGAGGAACCCTGCCCACTGCTCGTTCAGCTTCCGCGCGCCGGCTTCGTCCTTCACCGAATTGCGCGCGCCGATCAGCGTCTCGTAGAGCCCGGAGCGATCGTCCGCTGCGAGCGGAATCTTCGGATCGTCGAGCGTTTCGCGGGCCGCCTTTTCCAGAGCGTCGAACGTCGTGCCGTGCTCCGTCAACTCGCTGGCGCACGCCAGACCGTTCGCGGCGACGTTGGTCGCCGAATACGTGCCGCGCACGCGCGGGTAGAGATCGAGCGCCTTCGTCGCGCACGACGCGTGTTCGTTTGACTGATACAGCGCGAACGTGAGCGATTCCGCGGCGCGTCCGAGGCGCGACCAGCCCTTCGGCGCGGCAGCGATGGCTTCCTCGTACGCCTTCGCCGCCTCGGCACTCTTTCCTTCATTGGCCAGACCGTCGCCGCGGGCGATGGCCTCGTCGGCTTTGCTTCGCACACCCCGCACCACGCGCGCGCCATCCTTGAGCAGCTTTTCGAGCTGCGGCACCGTCGCGCCGCCGGCGTAGCGAAGAGCCACCTGTTCTTTCTTCGGATCGACGATCAGCAGCGTCGGCCAGACGCTGATCGGATACTTCCTCAGAAACGGGGCGTTGGTGGAGTCTTCCGTGTCAATCGCGAGCCAGACGAACTGTCCGGCGTACCGCTCGAGCGCTTTGTCCGTGAAGACGAACGCGCGCATGGAGCGGCACGTGTGTCACCACGGCGCCCAGGCATCGACGAAGAGCGGCAGATTCTTCGCCTTGGCCTGAGCGATCGCTTTCGAATAGTCGTTGTCGATGAATGGCAGCACGTCCTTGGCGAACAAGGGTGCCGCAAGAAGCAAAAAGATGAGCAGATACTTTCGCATAGCTCCTTTATGTAGCGTCGGCTCTTAGCCGGCGCTGCGAGCCGCCTGAGAGGCGGCTCTACATCAAACTTTTCAACACCTGCGCCCGATACTGCTTCGCCTTGGCGATCGCCGCGGGAACGTCGACGGTGAGCACTTTGCCGTCGCGCATCAGGATCTTTCCGTCGCAGATGGTGGTCACCACCGAGCTCCCCGACGCCGCGTAGACGATCGCCGATTCCACCGCGAACACCGGCTGCGTCTTCGCCTGCTGCAGATTGATGATGGCGATGTCGGCGCGCTTGCCGGGCTCCAGCGTGCCGATCTTGCTGTCGAGGCCGAGCACGCGCGCGCCGCCGATGGTGGCCATCTCCAGCACGTCGCGCGCGCTGAGGGCCTTCGAATCCATCTTGCTCACCTTCTGCAGGCGCGCAGCGCTGGCCATCTCCTCGACCATGTCGAGGTTGTTGTTCGATCCCGCAGGGCCGTCGGTGCCGAGGCCGACGTTGACGCCGGCCTTGCGCATGTCGACGACCGGCGCGATTCCGGAGGCCAGCATCATGTTGCTCTCGGGGCAGTGCGCGACGCCGACGCCTTTCTGCGCGAAGAGGCGGATCTCCTCCGGCGTGAGCCAGACGCCGTGCGCGGCGACGACATCGTGGCCGAGAAATCCGATCGAATCGAGGTACAAGCCGGGGAGCATGCCCCCCTGTTTTTCCGCCACCTGCCGCAGCTCGTCGCGCGTTTCGGAGACGTGGATGAGGATCGGCGCGTGCAGCTCGTCGGCGAGCTTGCGGGTCTGCTGCAGATGCTCGCGCGAGACGAGATACGCCGAGTGCGGCGCGAGCGCCGGCGTGATCAGCGGATCGCCCTGCCACTTCTTCACGAACTGCCGGATGTCGGCGATCGCGGCGTCCCACGTCTTGTTGTCGGGCGCGGGGAAATCGATGAGTGTCTCTCCGACCACGCCGCGCAACCCGGCGCGCTTCGCCTCGGCGGCCACCTGGTCCTCGAAGTAGTACATGTCGGTGAAGGTCGTCGTCCCCGAGGCGATCATCTCCGCCGCGGCCAGACGCGTTCCCCACATCACGAACTCCGCGCTGACGTTCTTCGCCTCGGCGGGGAAGATGTAATGGGTGAGCCAGTCCATCAGGTCGCGATCGTCGGCGATGCCGCGGAACAGCACCATCGCCGCGTGGGTGTGCGTGTTGACGAAGCCGGGGACGATGGCGTCGCCGGCCGCGTGGATGGTCTCCTTTCCGCTGTAGCGGCGATTGATCTCGCTGCGCGTCCCCACCGCGATGATCTTCCCGCCGCTGATGGCCACGCCGCCGTCCTCGATGTTCGGTCCGGCCATCGTCACCACGGTTCCGCCGCTGATGACGATGTCGACGGTATGTCGGGTTCGTGTAGCGGCGGGCGTCCCGCCCGCCGTCGGGCCGGCGAGGGCGCCGGCCACCACACAGAGCAGCGCCAGAATGAACCGCTTGATCATTCGATGCAAAACGCGAACGGATGCGGAAAGAGCGCGGAGAGCTTGTACTCGATCGTCTGTCCGAAGAGATTGGCCAGCACGACGTCGATGTCGCCGCAGTACTCCCACATCAATTGCCGGCAGGGGCCGCACGGCGTCGACGGCTCCTCGGACTGTGTGACCACCGCGATGGTGGTGAAGTCGCGCTCGCCCGCCGCGAGCGCCGACAGCAGCGCCACGCGTTCCGCGCACACGGTCAGCCCGTACGTGCAGTTCTCGACGTTGCAGCCGCGGTAGACCTTTCCGCTCTTTGTCCGCAGCGCCGCGCCAACCTTGAATTTCGAGAATGGAGCGATCGCGTTCTCGCGCGCCGCCGTGGCCTCGTCGATCAGGGTGGCCATAGGACGCGGTACCTTACTTCACCGCGCCCGCTTTGCCAACTCACCCTCGATGTCCCGCCAGTCGAGCCCTTCGTCCGCCATCAGAACCGAGAGGTGGAAGACGAGATCGGCGATCTCGGAGATGATCCGCTGGCGCCCTTCGCCCTTCGCGGCGACGATCACCTCGATCGCCTCCTCGCCAATTTTCTTCACGATTTCGTCGCGCCCTTTTTCAAACAGTGACGCGGAGTACGATCCGGCGGGGCGCCTGTCGCGCCGATCGCGCAGGACATCGAGCAGCCGGTCGAGCATCCGCGGCGGAATGCCTTCGAAGCACGACGTCGCGCCGGTATGACACGCGGGGCCGTTCGGAATGACGCTGACCACCAGCGCGTCGCGGTCGCAGTCATGGGCGATGTGCACGACGCGCTGCGTGTTGCCCGAGGTGGCCCCCTTGTGCCACAGCGCGTTGCGGCTGCGGCTCCAGAACCACGTCTCGCCGCTCTCCTGCGTCTTCTGCAGCGCCTCGTCATTCATGTATGCGAGCATGAGGATTGCGCCCGTGTTGGCGTCGCGAACAACTGCCGGAATGAGGTTCATCGCACCGGGATCCCTTCTGCGGCGAGAAATTCTTTGACCGCGCCGATCGACAGCCGGCGATCATGAAACAGCGACGCGGCGAGCACGGCGCGCGCGCCGCCGGTCTCGATCGCATCGCGAAAGTCTTCGAGCCGTCCCGCACCGCCCGAGGCGATCACGCCGATTTTCAGGCTGCCGCAGACGTCGCGCAGCAACGGCAGATCGAATCCGGCATTGGTCCCATCGCGGTCGACGGAGGTCAGCAGGATCTCGCCGGCCCCGAGCGATTCGGCGCGACGGCACCATTCGACGGCGTCGATGCCGGTCGACTGTTTGCCGCTGCGGACGATGGCCTCGAATGGAAACGTAGGAACGGCTCTTAGCCGGTCCGGAGCCGACTGAGAGTCGGCTCTACGTGCATCGCACGACAGCACCACGGCCTGCACGCCGAATTCGCGCGCGCAGTCGGCGATCAGTTGCGGATTGGCGATGGCCGCGGTGTTGATGGCCACGCGATCCGCTCCTGCGCGCAGCAGCGCGCGGAAATCGTCGATCCCGCGCACGCCGCCGCCGACGGTGAGCGGGATGAAAATCGAATCGGCCACCCGGCGCACCGTCTCCAGCGCCGTCCGGCGGCCGTCGTCGGTCGCGGAAATGTCCAGGATCACCAGCTCGTCGGCTCCTTCCGTCTCGTAGCGCATCGCCGCTTCGACCGGATCTCCGGCGTCGCGGATGTTCTCAAACTTCACGCCCTTGACCACGCGCCCATCGCGCACGTCGAGGCACGGAATCACCCGCTCGGGAATGGCATTCGGCGTCGCCACGCGCGCGTTGGCCTCGGCCAGCGACATGCGGCGGTCGAGGAGCGCCTTGCCGATCACGCAGCCGCTGACGTTGCCCAGTCGCGCCAGCGAGACGATGTCGTTGACCGACGAGACGCCACCGGACGCGATGATGTGCAGGGGAGTCGCTGCATGGAGCTGTCGATACAACGCGAACGACGGACCGCGCAGCGCGCCGTCGCGATTGATGTCGGTCACCAGAATTTCGCCGATGCCGAGACTCTGCAGGCGAGTAAGGATGCTGGCCAGCGATTCCGATGCGCTCCGCTGCCACCCGTCGACACGCACGACGCCGTCGCGGAGGTCAATCGCCGGGATAATGCGATCGGTGCCGAAGGTCTCCACGAGCTGCCGCAGCAGATCGGGCGACTCTGCCGCGGCCGTTCCGACGACCAGCCGCTCCGCGCCGCAGTCGAGCCACGTCCGCGCGTCGCGCAGTGAGCGGATGCCGCCGCCCACCTGCAGGCGGAGATCGCGCCGCGCCAGGCGGCGCACAATTTCCGTTTCCACGGGACGTCCGCTGCGCGATGCTTCCAGATCGACAACATGCAGCCGCGTGCCGCGCTCGATCTCCAGCGAGTCGAGCACATCCTCGGGCGGCCCGTACTTCGTGACCAGCGTGAACTCGCCGCGTGTTAGGCGCACGGCCGTTCCCTGCAGCACGTCGATTGACGGGATCACGTCCATTGCACGAAGTTCCGCAACACGCGCAGGCCGGCCGCCGACGATTTTTCCGGATGAAACTGCACCCCGAAGATGCGCCCGCTCTGCACCGCCGCCGTAAATGCGCCGCCGTAATCGGCGCGTGCGATCTCGCTCGCCACGTTCGACGCGGCGTATGAATTTACAAAGTAAAACGGTGTGCCTTTGACGATGCCCTCGAACAGCGGGCTGTCTGAAAACCAGATCCGGTTCCACCCGATCTCCGGCACCGGCAGCGGCCCTTCGAATTTGCGCACTTCGCCGCGGAGGAAACCGAGCCCCGCCGTCGTCCCCATCTCATGCGAAGTGTCGAACAGCAGTTGATGCCCGACGCAGACGCCGAGGAGTGACGCGCCGTTTGCGACGGCCTCGCGAATCGCATCGTCGATACGCTGCGCGCGCAGCCACGACATCGCCGCGCCGAAGCTGCCAACTCCGGGGAGCACGATCTTGCGCGCGGCGGCGATCACCTCGGGATCGCGCGTCAGGCGCACTTCCGCGCCGGCGTGCCGCAGCGCGCGCGCGATGTTGGCCACGTTGGCCACCGGCGAGTCGATGAGGGTGACTGGCATACGATTCGTTGTCATCCCGAGCGTTAGCGAGGGACCTGGGCGGGTGGTTCGCGAGAACTGACGTGTCGCGCCGCCCGTCCCCTCCAGGCCCCTCGCTACGCTCGGGGTGACATCCACTAAATCACTCCCTTCGTGCTCGGCACGCCGCCGCCGATGACCTGTTTCGCGTCGCGCAGGGCGAGGGCGAAGGCCTTGAAGATCGCCTCCGCGGCGTGGTGCCCGTTGCGGCCGCGGATCAGATCGACGTGGATGTTGCATGGGCACTTGTTGGCGAACGATTTGAAGAATTCTTCGACCAGGGCGAACGGGAAATCTTTGTGGATGAGCAGCATCTCGCGGTCGATCGGCACCTCGAAGACGAGGTACGGGCGGCCGGAAAAATCGACGACCACTCGCGCCAGAGCTTCATCGAGCGGCACGTAGGCGTAGCCGAAGCGGCGGATGCCCGCCTTGTCGCCGAGCGCTTTTCCGAACGCCTCGCCGAGCACGAGCCCCACGTCCTCCACGGTATGGTGATAATCAATATACGTGTCGCCCGATGCCGCGACATCGATGTCCACGCGCCCGTGCCGGGCGATGACGTCGATCATGTGCGATAGAAATCCGATCGGCGTCTCGATGCGCGACGCTGTGCCGTCGCCGTCGAGACTCACCGTGGCGCGGACGCTGGTCTCTTTCGTGGTGCGCTCCAGAGCGGCGGTGCGGTTCATGCGAGCTCCTTCAGCGCCGCGAGAAAGGCGTCGTTCTGCTCCGCGGCCCCGATCGAGACACGGAGGCAGTCCCGCAGGCGCGGATAGCCGGAGACATCGCGCACGAGGATGCCGCGCGCGGCGAGCGGCTCAAACAGCGGCTTCTTCGTGCGAAAGGCGATGAAGTTTGCCCGCGTCGGAAAGACGGCGATCCCCGGAATCATCTGCATCGCGGCGAGCACGCGTTCGCGCTCGGCAATGATCCGCGCCACGTTGGCGTCGCGTCGCGCGGGATCCTCCAACGCCTGCACCGCAATCGCCTCGCTGATGACATTGAGCGAATAGGGGAGCTTCACCTTTCGGATCTCGCGGCAGTTCTCCGCCGTCGACGCGCACCATCCGACGCGCAGCGCGGCGAGTCCCCATGCCTTGGAGAAGGTACGGAAAGTAACTGTCATCCCGAGCCGCGAAGACGGCGAGGGATCCCCCGGCGAGCGCGAAGGGGGTCCCTCGCGCTCTGCGGCGCTCGGGATGACAGCGCCTTCGAAGTCGCCGTACGCCCGGTCCAACAACACCATCGTGCCGCTCCCGAGCAGCGCCTCGAGTCCACCGGGCGGCAGCACGCCGCCGGTCGGATTGTTCGGCGAGCAGACGATGGCCACCGCGTTCTCATGCCTGGCAATCGCGTCGCGCATGCGATCGAGCGGCAGCAGCCCGGAATCGGGATCGAAGTCGATGGTCACCGGCAGCCCGCCGGCGATGGTCACCAGTTTTTCGTACAGCGTGAATGTCGGACGCGGAATGATCACCGGCGTTCCCGGCCCGACGAATGCGCCGATCGCGGCGGCGAGCAGCTCGTTCGATCCGTTGCCGACGAGGATGTTTTCCGGCGCAAGGCCGTACGCGCGAGCGATTGCCGTCCGCAGCGCGGTCGCTTCGAAGTCCGGATAGCGGTTCCATGGCCGCTCCGCCATGCGCGCCAGAATCCGTTCCTTCCATTCGCGCGGCAGGTCGAACGGCGACTCGTTCTGATTGAGCTTGATTTCCGCCTCGCGCAGCTCGAGCGTGTAGGCGGTCATGGCGGCGACGACGCTGCGGCTCATGCCAGGCTCCTTTGCGCCAGCGAGCGCGCGTGCAGTGGCAGTCCTTCGAATGCCGCGAGGCGCTCGCCGAGCGGCGCGATCGACTGCAACGCGTCGTCGCTGATGGTGATCACGTTCGCGCGCTTGACGAAGTCGTAAACGCCCAGAGGGGAGAAGAAACGCGCGCTGCCGCCGGTCGGCAGGACGTGATTCGGCCCGGCGATGTAATCGCCCGCGGCGACCGGCGACGACGATCCGCAGTAGATCGCGCCGCAATTCTCGATGCGCGCGGCAACCGCCTGCGGATCGCGCGTTTGAATCGACACGTGCTCCGGCGCGATCCGATTGGCGACCGCAACCGCCTCGTCGATCGACCGCGCGACTAGGTTCAGTGTAGCGGCGGGCGCCTCGCCCGCCGGGACGCGGCCGACCCAGATGCAAATGACCGCCGAATCCGGCCCGTGTTCCGCCTGCGCAGCGAGATCTGCGGCCACGAATTCGCGATTCGCGGTCTCATCGGCGATGACCACCAGTTCCGTTGGCCCAGCGGTCATGTCAATGCCGACACTCCCGACGAGCCGCGCCTTCGCCGCGGTGACGTACTGATTTCCCGGCCCGACGATTTTGTCGACGCGCGCGACCGACTCCGTGCCGAGGGCCAGCGCGGCGACGCCGGCCGCGCCGCCGCAACGGTAGATCTCGGACACGCCGAGCCGGTTGCAGGCGTAGTGCAGCTCGTGGCGATCGGCGGCGGCAGGGGTGGTGGCGGCGACGATCTCGCGCACGCCGGCGATGCGCGCCGGGACGGCGGTCATGATCAGCGTCGAGATGTAGACCGCGCGCCCGCCCGGGACGTACAGGCCGACGCGGCGCAGCGGCCGCACGCGATGCATGACTTCTGTCCCGTTGAACGACCAGGTGTAGCCGGACGGCAGTTGCTGGCGATGGAATGCATCGACGCGTTCGATTGCCGTGTTGATGGCATCCGCCATTTCGGGATCGATGGCCACCTGGCGAGGCGCGATCAGGATGTCTTCGACGTCGCGTCGATCGAATCGCAGGATCTGCTCGCGCACATAGGCGTCGCCTCTGGCGCGGACGCCGGCGATGGCCTCGTCGGCGACGCGCAACGCATCCGCTTCGCTCGCCCTGCGGCGCGCTTCGATGGCCCGCAGGGCGGCCTCGGCTTCGGGAGAATCAGCGTCGTACATGTTCATTCCTTCTGTCACCCCGAGCGTTAGCGAGGGGCCTGGGCGGGTGGCGCAGGCATCGCTGTCGGCCATCCCCCAGTTCCCTCGCTGCGTTCGGGATGACAAATGCTTTCCATCCGCGCAATGACCTCGCGGATCCGTTTCGATTCCGTTCGATAGGCATGTTTTCCGACGATCAGCCGCGGCGAGATCTCCGCGATGAGGTCCTGCATCTCGAGCTGGTGCACGCGCACGGTCTCGCCGGTCTCGACGAGATCGACGACGTGCGACGTGAGATTGAGCACCGCCGCCAGCTCCACCGATCCCGACAGCGGCACGATCTCCGCGCGGAGCTGCTTCGATTCGAGATATTGCCGAG
>JBGPFD010000041.1:0-19759 GCA_041483175.1 Thermoanaerobaculia bacterium
CGACCGGTTCGCTCCGCCCGAGCCGTTCCTGTGCGATTTTCTTCGAGCCGATCCACTGGATGTTGGACAGCACCTGCGCGGCGAAGGCCTCGTGCATCTCGATGACGCCGATGTCTTTGAGCGTGATGTTCGCGCGCTCCAATGCGATGGGAAGAGCGAACACGGGGCCCTGCAGGAGCTGATCGAACGGATCGATCGCCGCGAAGGCGTAGCTCTTGAGATAGCCAATCGGTTTCAAGCCTTCCGCTTTCGCCTTCTCCTCCGACATCAGCAGCACGGCAGAGGCGCCGTCGGTCAGCGGCGAGGAATTGCCGGCGGTAATCGTGCCGTATTTGCGATCGAATACCGGGCGGAGCTTCGACAGCGCGTCGAGCGTTGAATCGGCGCGGATCAGATTGTCGGTTTCCACGACGTTCTCGTACGTCGGCGGCACGACGACGGTCATGACCTCTTCCTTGAATCGGCCGCTGGCCGTCGCCGCCGCGGCGCGATGATGGCTCTGCAGAGCGAAGCGGTCCTGTGCCTCGCGCGAGATGTGGTTCTCCTTGGCCATCTTTTCGGTCGACTCGCCCATGGTCAGGCCGGTGGTCGACTCGGCGATGGCCGGCGTGTCGGGCGCCAGATCTTTCGGCCGGATTCGGGTGAACGCGCCGAGTTTCTTGCCGACGCTTTTCTGCTTGCTCGCCGTGACCAGCGCATCGGAGAAGTTCTTGGAGAAGAGAATGGGAATGTCGGAGAGCGACTCAGCGCCGCCGGCGATCACCGTGTCGGCATAGCCCCGGAAGATCATGCCGGCGGCGTCGGCGATGGCCTGGTTGGAGGAGGCGCACGCCTTCCCGACGGTGTACCCGGGGATTTTCTTCGGCAGTCCCGTGCCCAGGACGATCTCCCGGGCGATGTTGGGCGCTTTCACGGACGGGATCACGTTTCCGTACACCACTTCCTGCACGCTGTTCGGATCGATTCCTGTTCGCTCGATCAGCTCCGCGACCACGATCTTCCCGAGGTCCAGCGCGGTGAGGTGGGCATAGTGCGTTCCCGATCTGGCGAAGGGAGTGCGGAGGCCGCGGACGATGGCAACGCGGGTGGGCATGGGCGGGGTGGAGGATAGCACGAGGCAAGAAATGAAGAATTCCGAATTGCGAATTCAGAATGAAGAAACAAGCCGGGTCGGGCGAATGTGCTTCTTCATTCTAAATTCGCAATTCGAAATTCTTAATTCAAATACAATCAACGCAATCGCATCATGTCTGTTGCTGCCCCCGCCCAGGCCCTTGCCCCGAATCCGCTCCGCGAGGGGCTGGAGCAGGAGCGTGTGCCCGACGCCTCCTGCCTGGTTATCTTCGGCGCGTCAGGCGATCTGACATCGAGGAAGCTGCTGCCGGCGCTTTACTCGCTGGCGCACGACGGGTTGCTTCCGGCGGGCCAGACCATCGTCGGCTTCGCGCGACCGGATTACACCGACGACGCCTTCCGCATGGCCATGCGCGAGGCGTGCGACAAGTACGCACGCACGCGGCCGGTCGACGCCGCGGTGTGGGACAACTTCGCCAAGGGCCTGTTCTATGTGCAGGGCGATTTCGCCGAGCCGTCGGCCTACTTTCGTCTCAATCAGAAACTGCAGGAATGCGATCGCACGCGCGGCACGGGAGGGCGGAGGATCTACTACCTCGCTGTTCCTCCGCAGTTTTTCCCGGTGATCTCCGAGCTCCTCGGTGCGGAAAAGATGGTCACCGATCCGGAGCGCGGAGGCCCGTTCACGCGCGTGATCATCGAGAAGCCGTTCGGCCACGACCTGCAATCGGCGAAAGAGCTGAATCGCGTCGCAGTGACCACGTTCCGCGAGCGCCAGGTCTTCCGCATCGATCACTACCTGGGCAAGGAAACGGTGCAGAACCTGCTGGTGCTGCGCTTCGCCAACGGCATTTTCGAGCCCTTCTGGAATCGTCAGTATATTGACCATGTGCAGTTGGCGGTCGCCGAATCGATCGGCGTGGAAAAGCGTGGCGGGTACTTCGAGACCGCCGGCATTGCCCGCGACATCGTCCAGAATCACCTGCTGCAGCTCGTCTCGCTCGTGGCCATGGAGCCGCCGGTGGCTTTCGAGGCCGATCCGGTACGCGACGAAAAGGTGAAGGTTCTGCGCGCGCTGCGCGAGTTTCCGA
This sequence comes from Thermoanaerobaculia bacterium, assembly GCA_041483175.1. Classification (GTDB taxonomy): domain Bacteria; phylum Acidobacteriota; class Thermoanaerobaculia; order Gp7-AA8; family Gp7-AA8; genus Gp7-AA10. The sequence continues at coordinate 2,166 of JBGPFD010000041.1, forward strand.
CGGGGCACGAGACCGAATGCACCGTGCGCGGTCAGTACACCGACGGCTCCGTTCTCGGAGAGAAGGCGATCGCCTATCGGAAGGAGCCGAACGTCAGCCCCGAGTCGAAGACCGAGACATACGCGGCGATGAAGGTGTTCATCGATAACTGGCGATGGGCCGGCGTCCCGTTCTACATCCGCGCGGGAAAGCGGCTGCCGAAACGGGTCACCGACATCTCCATTCACTTCCGCCCCGCGCCATATCCGATGTGGCGGAAGCTGCGCGGCGTGACCACGCAGCCGAACGTGCTCGCTATCCGCATCCAGCCGGACGAAGGGATCTCCCTCAAGTTCGATTCGAAAGTGCCCGGGCCATCGGTGCGCACGGCGCCCGTGACTATGGAGTTTCGCTACGCGACGTCATTCGGCGCCGAGCCGCCGGAGGCCTACGAACGCCTGCTGTTGGAGACGATGCTCGGCGACTCGACCCTTTTCGCGCGGCGCGACGAGGTGGAAACCGCGTGGTCCTGGCTCGATCCGCTGCTCGCGGCCTGGGCCGCCGACCTCCGCCCACCCGATTTCTATGCTGCCGGAACGTGGGGGCCGGAATCGGCGGATCAATTGATCGAGAGGGACGGGCGAAAATGGAGAAGACCATGAATTTCGAATTTCGAATGAAGAATTGAGAAGGAGCGTGGTGTTTGCCCCATTCTTCATTCTTCATTCGCAATTCGAAATTCGAAATTTGGTTTTGTGGCCATGAGTAATTCTGCCCTCGAAGCTGACGTTCGAGTCGATCCGCGGGCGATCGAAAACCGCCTGGCGGAGCTGTGGCGCAACAACAAGGAGGCGGGGGATGACGCCCTGACGCGCGCCGCGCTGTGGAACGTCGTTGCCCACACGTCGTCGACGGAGCTGCACACGGAGGCGAGCGGGGTGCTCGGCCGCGCGAGCGCTACGGTGCCGCAGCGGGCCATCATCGTCCGCGCCATGCCGGCCGCCGAGCCGGAGATCGCCTGCTGGATCAGCGCGAACTGCCACCTCGTCGGCGCCGGAAAACAGATCTGCTCCGAGGAGATCGCCATCGTCGCGGGGGGCGACCGCATCCATCGCGTGCCGCCGCTGGTCAATGCGCTGCTCATTCCGGACATGCCGGTGGCGGTGTGGTGGCTGGGCGATCTGCCGAACGAGCATGAGGATTACGTGCTGTCGCTGCTCGAGCCCGCCGATCGGCTGATCGTCGACTCGGTGCACTTCGACTCGCCCGCCGATCTGCTGCTGGTGAACCGCGTGGCGGAAAAGACGACCACCACACCGGCCGATCTCAACTGGATCCGGCTCGAGGAATGGAGGACGGCGACCGCGGCGATCTTCGATCCGCCCGATATGCGCAGCCGCCTGAACAGCATCCGGCGCCTGCGCGTCGTGGCCGCAACGTCCGACACCGAGCTGTTCGGCGAGTCGGTGGAGGCTCTGCTCTACGCGGCGTGGATCAGCGCCCAGGTCGGACACGACGTCGACGCGCACGGAAAAGTGGAGGGAGTTCTCGGATCGATCGACTACGCCATCGAGCGCCGCCGGCAGGAGAACGGCGCCGGCGGCATCATCCACGCCGAGATCCAGTTTGACGACGGCTCGTCGGCCAGCATCGCCCGCGATCGCGATCGCGGAATCCTCGCGGCGAACGTCGACGGGGTCATCTCCATGCCGGAAGCGATCACCCGCGCCGTGTTGCAGCGGCCGGATGAGTTGATCGTGCGGCAACTGAAGCAGGCCAAAGGTGACCAGGTGCTGCTGAAAGTGCTCCCGATCGCATCGCGTCTGGCAAAACGGATGGAGCGATGAGTACCTCCTGTCACCCCGAGCGTGAGCGAGGGGCCTGGGCGTTGGTGTGGTGCGGCGCCGCCCCTCCAGGCGCCTCGCTCACGCTCGGCGTGACACATTCCCGATGAACCTTCGAATCTTCGACAGTGTCGCTGATCTCCTCGGCGCCGCGGCGCGCACCATCCTGCAGCGCGTGCAGGGGGGAGCGCGCTCGATCGCCCTCTCCGGCGGCTCCACGCCGAAACCTCTCTACCAGCTTCTCGGCGAGTCGGAGATCCTGCGAGCGATCCCCATCACATGGGTGGTCGTTGACGAGCGAACTGTCCCCATCGACGATCCGCAGTCGAACGCCGGCATGATTCAGAAGACGCTGTTCGCGCGCGGAATCCCGGAGAGGCATCGGTTTCTTCGTTTTCAGACCGAGCTCGGCGACCCGGCGCGCACCGCGGAAGAGTTCGAACGCGAATGGCACGCGCTGGGAATGGAACGGCTCGACCTCGCCCTGCTCGGCATGGGCGACGACGGCCACACGGCGTCGTTGTTTCCCGGCACGACGGCGCTGAACGTCGATGATCGCGTCGCGACGGCGGTGCACGTCCCGCGACTGGACGCCTGGAGAGTGACGCTGACCAAACCGGTACTTCGCGACGCCGCGCTGCGGTTGGTCCTCGCATCAGGGGCCAGTAAGCGTCCGATCCTGCAGCAGGTGCGGGCCGGAGCCGATCTTCCGATCGCCATGGTCACGCGCGGCGTGGAGACGTGGTGGTTCGTCGACCACGAGGCCGCTGATACGACGCCGTAAAGCACTTTGCGGTAAGATTCTGTCGTGCCCGACGCCCTTAGCGATCACGCCGTCGATAACCTCCGCTACATCCGCGAGGCCATGGAGCGCGCCGCCGCGTTCACCTCCATTCCCGGCTGGGGCGGATTCGCCATCGGCATCACCGCACTGGCGACCACGGCCCTCACCGAGCCGATGACCGCCTGGAATCCGCGCCGCTGGCTGGCCATATGGCTGCTCGAGGCGGTCGTCGCCAGCGTCCTCGGCGGGACCGCGATGTGGAGGAAGGGGAGGCGTGCCGGAACGTCGTTCACCTCGGGAGCGGCGCGGCGATTCTTTGTCAGCTACTTCGCGCCGCTCATCGCCGGCGCGGCGCTGACGTTTGCCGTGGTCAATGGCGGCATCTTCCAACCGCTTCCGTCGATCTGGCTTCTGTTGTACGGAGCGGCGTTCGTCAGCAGCGGCGCGTTTTCCATCCGCGTCATTCCGGTCATGGGCTTCTGCTTCATGTTTTTCGGCGTGCTCGCCGCATTTGTTCCGTTGGTCGTCGGGAACCTCTTCCTCGGCGCAGGATTCGGCGGGTTGCACATCATCTTCGGTCTGATCATCGCGAGGAACTATGGCGGCTAGAACGGCGGCAAAACGCGCGGCGCGCGCTGTGGAGAGCGCGATTCCCGATCTCGATCGCCTCATTCACGAGAAGACCCGGCTGGCCATCGTCAGCGCGCTGGCGGTCAATCCAACGCTGACGTTTAACGAACTGAAGGCCATCCTGAAGACGACCGACGGCAACGTCAGCGCACACACGCGCAAACTCGAGGAAGCGAACTACCTCACCTGCAGGAAATCGTTCGAAGGCCGCATGCCGAAGACTGAATACTCGCTGAGCGCCGCCGGCCGCCGTGCCCTCGAGCGCTACCTCGATCACATGGAAGCGCTCATCAAGGCCACGCGGGGGACGTAGGGCACGGCTGCGCCGTGCCGCCCCCCAGGGTCCGGCGGGCGAGGGCGCCCGCCGCTACACGCTACTGTGCCGGGACGTAGGTGGGGTCCTGGGTCTTCTGATCGATGACCGAGCCGTAGGCGGCGATCTTGCCGTCGCCGTCGACCACGCGCACGCTGATGCGCGCGTTGTAGACGTTGGTCAGTCCGAGGCTTTGGATCACCGGCACCTGCACGAATCCGTTGGCCGAAATCGGGATCTGCGTGCGGGGCGAGACCTTCGAATCGGGCAGGAACACCGAGACCTCCACAGTCGCCGCCTTGCCTGTGACCTCGGCGATGCCGAGGTTCGTCCGATAGCGCACGGAGTCTTCGGCCTGCAGAATCTGCAGCGCGCGATCGCCCTTGCCGACCGCGTCGGCCGCGGTCACCGCCGGGATGAACTGGCCGAACGTGCCGTTGGAGGTCTGGTTGTAAGTCCGCGCGGTGACCACCAGGCTCGCTGGATTGCCCGTGGTCACGTGCAGCGCTCCGCCGATGTTCGTGGCCGCGGCGCCGAAGAGCGTCGCCAGCACGCTGTCGAGCCGTTTGGTCTCGCCCGCGTTGATGGTCAGTGAGCTGGTTTGCGGGGACCCGCCGTTGTTCTGCGGATAAAAGGTCAGAGTGGCGAACTGCGCGCTGGCCGTCGGATTGAAGATCCGCATGTCGGTCCGCCACGCCGCGAGTCCGGTGTTCAGATCGGCCACCCCGGGCAGCACGTAGTGATCGGAGACGAGCTGGCCCAGCGGCACGCCTGAAACGAGCAGTGGATCCCCGCTGCGATTGTCGACTACTGAGGCGTAGGCCGTGATCTTGCCGTCGCCCCTGACCACCGACACTTCCAGCCGCCCGTCGGCGAGGTTGGTGATCTTGTTCTGGGCCAGAAAACTGTTGAGCTGCACCTGCTGGTTGGCCTGCAGATCGAGCGGGAAGTCGAGCAGCTTGTTGCCCGCATTGTCGAAGGCGCTGATCATCACCGAAACCGGCGCGCCCGAGGCTTCGACGACACCGACGTTGGTGCGGTAGGCGCTCGACTGCGCGATCTGCTGCAGCCCGAGAACGGTCGCCGCGTGACTCGCGTCGATCGCCTTCCCGATGAAGCTCGAGAACGAGACGGCCGGGATGAACTGCCCGAGCGTTCCGTTGGTGGCGAGGTTGTAGGTGCGGCTCGAGGCGACGGTCGCCAGCGAGACGCTCACCGCATCGACCGGGTTCAGGCCCTTGCCCGAGCTGCCGGCCGGACGGATCTCGATCACTCCATTCGCGCTCTCGCCCAGCGCGCCCACGCCGTACCACGTCTTGATGATGTCATCGAGCGCCGTGGTCACCCCCGGGTCGACATCGATGATGGTCTGCTTGACGCCCTTCTTGATGTCGTCGGGCGTAAAGGTGAGCTGGTAGTGGGCCTTGTCGGTCGAGACGTTGGCCACGCGGATGTCGGACTGCCAGCGCGAGTTGATCCCGTCGAGGTGTCCCACTGACGGAAAGATCAGCGCATTGGGCGGCGGAGTGCCGCCCGGTTTGGGAGTGACCGCCGTGACCAGGCTGATGGACACCGGTGCCAACACGGGCGTGAAGCCATTAGCCACGATCGAGCCGCTGCTCGGAATGTTCACAGAGAGAATCACCGTGCCGGTGAAGGTCCCATTGGGAAGCGTCGATGGATTAGCGAACACTGTCAGGTCGATTCCTTCAGGCGGCAACAGCCCGCTCGAGGGATCCACTCGCACCAGCCACGGCTTGTCGAGCGTGGCCGTGAAGGGGAACGTGCCGTCCGGGAAGCCTGGCACGTGGACGATGATTTCCACGAGGTCCGTGTTGCCCGCCGGGACGCTGACGTTCGGGTTATTGCTCACCACCGACAGCGGCGTGAGCACCACGCGCACGGTGAGCGAGTTCGCGCTGAACCCGTTCGCGCACGGAATGAACGAACGCACCCGGTAGTAGAACGCCGTGGCGCTGTTCACGTTGTGCACGAAGTGCGCGGGCGGCGCGTTGGCCGTCCGGGTCGTGGCCGGGGTGAAGTCCGGGCTCGTCGACTCGTCGATCTCGTGGCGCGTGGCGCCGCCGATAATGTTCCACGAAATGTCGTAACCTTGCCCCGACGCAGCCTGCCCGACAACCGAGGCGAGCGGCGCGACCGAGTTGTCGCAGCCGTTGAACGAGCCGCCCTGCGACTGCAGCGGACCGCACGGCGCGGCGAACTCCGCCACGACGTACCAGCTCAGCGCGCCGTTGCCCACGGACAGCGGGCCGAACGTCGTGGCGCTGGTCGTGGCGATGAGCACACCGTTGACGAACAGCTGGTAATCAACGGCTCCTGTCACCGCCGACCAGGAGAAGGTCGCCGGGCCAATCACCGTCGTGTTGAGCGGCGAGATCAGCGTCGGCGGCGTGAACGGGCATGTGGACGCAGTCGTGAAACTCATGCACGCGGTCGAAAACGTCTGGCAGCCGGGCCCGACCGCCTCGACGCGCCACTGGTACATCGTGCCCTGCTGCAGCCCCGCGTACGGGATCGACGTGGAAATGGTGTTGACGAAAAACTTCGTGCAGGCGTTCGGGCCCGCCACATCGAGATAGACGATGTAGCTGCCCGCGTTGACGTTGCTCCACGACAGCACGCCCGTGGTCGGAACATTCGTTGCTCCGGCGGCGGGGGAGGGAGTGCCGGGGGCCGCGCTCGGGCAGGCCGTGGTGGTCGAGGCCGAGCCGGCGTTGTTGGCTGCGTTCGGATCGAACGTCGTGGAGGTCGCCGTGGCCGTGTTGGTGATAGCCGCCGTCGGGCCGGCCGTGACCGTGTAGGTGGCCTGAGTCGTCTTCACCTGTCCCGCGGTCATCGTGCCGATGGTGCAGGGGAACGACGTGCACGCGCCGGTGGCCGAGACGAATGTCAGACGACTCGGCGCCGGATCGGCGAGGCTCACGTTCGCCGCATCCGAGGGACCGTTGTTGGTCACGGTGATCGTGTAGGTGACGTTTGCGCCTGGATTCGCGCTCGCAGGACCCGTCTTGGTTACGGACAAGTCGGCTTTCGTGGTGACCGCGTTTATCGCTGTCGAACTGTTGTTGCCCGGCGTCGTGTCAGTCGCCAACGTTGACGTGGCTGTATTGGACACTGATCCGGTTGCGCTCGACGGCACAGAGTAGGTCGCCGTGAGGGTCGTGCTGCTGACTGCCACGAGCGAGCCTATGGTGCACGGGAATGCAGCGCAGCCCGATCCACTGAGCGAAGTGAGGGTCAGGCCTGCAGGAGTGGGATCATCAATCACGATATTCGTGGCGTCCGATGGTCCGTTGTTGGTCAAATCGATCGAATACGTCGCGTTCTGTCCGGCGACGAGCGCGCCGAGGAGCAATTTGAGAACGGCGATGTCGGAAACCGGGTTCACAACGACCGACCCGGAATTGCTGTTGTTACCCGGCACCGGATCGGCGGCGACCGTGACGCTCGCGTTCATCGTCCAGACTCCGCCTAGATTCGGCGCAGTCGAATTGACCGTGATCGTGGCACTGCTGAGGGCCGCAATCGAGCCGTTGACGCAGCTCACGGTCGTCGCTGTGTTCGTGCAGGTGAAGCCCGGTCCACTCGCGCCGGTAATCGTTCCGGTGACGATCGAGACGCCGGCACTGATGGCGGAAGCTGGATCGGGTCCGAGATTGTTGATGATCACCTGCCAGGTCTCGCTTTGCCCGGCATTGACCGGGTTCGCTGACGCGACGATCGGGCTGACCGACAAATCGGACGAGGGAAGGACAGTCGCAGTTGCGGTGACGGGGCCGTTGTTTGCCAGGTTCGTATCGACAGTGGGGGAAAAGAGGCCGACCGATGCTGAGTTGCTCAAGGTTCCCGCAGGGCTTCCCGTCAGCACCACGGTGATCGTTTGCGGAGGGCCCGCCGGCACGCTCATCGTGCATGTGATCGGGCCGATTCCGCTGCAAGTCCCGTTCGAGGGAGTCGCGGAGACAAACGTGCCGCCGGTGAACGTGTCGGTCACGCTGACGGTACTCGTTGGCGACGGTCCGACGTTGCCGATCGTGAGTGTGAACGTCGCGTTCTGCCCGTCGGGAACTGTTGGGGGGCCGACGTTCGCGATGGAGATGTCAGCCTGTGGTGTCGCCGTCAGTACCACCGCCCCTGGGGGATAGCTGATCAGAAAGGCGCCAGTGAGATACGGGATCGGCGTGTAGGTGAACGAGCCGGTACTCGCGAGGTATGCCACCACGGTGAATGAGTCACCGTCTGCCGGCGTGTAGCCTGTGCCCAGGGTCGGCGTGAGAGTGCCGCCAAGTGTAGCGGTGCTGGCGACGCCAACTTGGTCTGAAATTCCGTTCCCGGGTCCGAGCTTTGGTTTCAAGACACCGGTTGCCGTCTGCGTGAAGTTGGGGTTCACCGACAGCGAATGAATCGTCGTGTTGAAGTCGATGCTGCCGTTGTTGATCAGATTGACGCCAAGGGGAAAGCCCAGCGTAGCTGGCGTCGTGTTGATCGACCATGCGCCGCCGGGGTTGATATTGAGCGTTCCGAACCCTGAGAAAGTCTCGGCATTGTTGAATACGTGGGTGCCGGCGAAGTTGATCGTTCCGCCAACGCCGAGATTCCACGTGGCTCCGCTGTGACTGCCGCCGCCCGAGAGCGTTAACGTCAACGCCGTGGATGGGAGACTGATCGTTCCGGCGTTGTTGACTGTCACGTTGATCACGCTTCCAGATGGCCCGCTGGTCTTCTGCAGCGTCCCGCCGCTGTTGTTGTTGATTGTGCCGCTGGTTCCAACGTTGATCGAAGCATCCGTCGAGAGCGTAAACGAGCCGGTGTTGTTGATGATCGCGCCGTTGGTTAGTGACAACGTGTTCGCAAGCGGAGCGCTGTACGTGAGGTTGCCGGAGTTGTTGATTGTTTGTGTGTCGAGACTCGTTGCCCCTGCACTGTTCGTAATATTGAGCACGCCCGGCGTGACTGCTGTGTTGATCGTCGTTGATCCGGAACCATTCAGCGTTCCCCCGCTCCAGTTGAAAGTTCCTGGCGTGCCCGCGCTCGCAAATCCCTGGATGACCACTCCATTCGCCGTGTTGTTCGTCAACGTTCCACCGGAAACGTTAAGTGTCCCGGAGGGAGCGATCGTGATGGTGCCGCTGTTCGTAAATGAGCCGCCGGCGATATTCAGATTCCCACCGACTGCCAGGGCGGTGGCCCCGGCGTTCGTCGCCACGCCACTGTTCACTTGAATCGTGCTGCCTGGGCCGAAAGTGATCGGTCCGGTGCTGTTGATGTTCAGAGTGCCGCCCGACACTTGAAGGATGTTGCCTCCGGATCCCAGGGTGCTCGAGGCCTCAATCTGCAACCTTGAGGCGGCGGGAATGTCCACCGTACTTCCGAACCCATTCATCTGGAGGATCACGCCGTTTGGCACCGAGACATCGACGGTGATCGACTGGCTGGTCGAGGCCGTGTCGCCGCCGACGGTCTGGCCGGGATAACCGCCAGCGCAAGTGCTCCAGTTTGCCGCATTGCTCCAGCCAGGAGCGAGAATCGGGCCGCCCGTCAAGGTGCAGATTGCTGCGTCGGCGCGCGGAGCTCCGATGAGAAAGACGACGGCTAGCATCGTGGCTACAGCCGCCAGCGTGACGCCAAGCGACAGTTTCAGGATCGATCGCTTCGGCCGGGATGACTCGGGGACTACAGGCATGACAGGACCCTTTCCTCGAAGCCAGCGGATCGCCCTCTCTCTCGCGCGACTCCCCTGAACCGGCAGCTTCTGACATGGCGGTTATTTGGACAGACGAAGATTGTAAGCGGACCCAGACCCTTCCGCAAAGAACAAGAGAGAATATGGACCATGCATCGCTTGCGATTTGTGACCCTCATCATCATCGCGACCGCCGTAACTGTTCGCGCACAAGTTCCTGGCGGCGCTCTTCCCGGCCCGCTCCCGCTTTTCCCGCCAACCAACTGGTGGAACACGGACATCAGCACCGCCCCCGTCGATCCGAACAGCGCGGCATTCATCAACTTCATCGGCCCCTCGGGCGGACTTCACCCCGATTTCGGCGGCGACAGCAACGACGCCTCGGCGCCGATCTACGGATTTCCTTACATCATCGTCAGCGGAACGCAGCCGCTCGTTCCGGTCACCTTCGACTACGCCGACGAGAGCGATGCCGGCGCCCCCGGCCGCGCGCCCGGCTATCCGATTCCCGATCAGGCCAAGACGGAGCAGAAGTGGATCGAGGGCGGGCTGGCCGGAAACGATCCGAGCGCCGACGGCGACCGCCACATGCTCATCGTCGATCGCGACAACCGCATCCTGTACGAGCTGTACGCCTTGCGCTGGACGGGAACGTGGGAGGCGGGGTCAGGCGCCATCTTCCCGCTGGATTCGAATGCGCGACGCCCCGACGGCTGGACCAGCGCCGATGCCGCGGGGCTGGCGATCCTTCCCGGGTTGATTCGCTACGACGAGGTCTACGGCGACCTTCCGATCCGCCACGCCTTTCGGGTCACCGTGCGCGCCACGAACGGCTACGTCTTTCCCGCTTCGCACACCGCCGGATCGAACGCCGCTGCGCTGCCGATGGGTGCGCGTCTGCGGCTGAGGGCGAGCAAGGACATTTCGGGATTCCCGCAGCCGCTGCAGCGCATCTTCCAAGCCATGAAGACGTACGGGTTGATCGTCGCCGACAACGGATCGGACATGTACGTCAGCGGGACGTACGACACGCGTTGGAACAACGACATCCTGAACCCGGCGTTCGCCGCGCTGAATGCGGGCGACTTCGAAGTGGTGCAGCGCGGATGGCAGCCGGAGGCACACGGGCGGTCGCGCGCCGTTCGTCACTGAACCGCCGCCGCCCGCGTGAGATCGGCACGGCGCAGCCGTGCCCTACGGTTTTGACAGCATTCCCGCGTTGATCCCGCGGATGTGTGTTCGCGCACTACGCTGAGCTGCGCGCTATTTCGTCCTGTACTTTGACAACTCGCGGATGAAGTCGGCGTTGACGCCGCTCATGCGCAGGCGCACGAGATCCTTCACCGGGAGGTTCGTGTATCCGGCGTCTGCGAGCGATTTCACGAACGCGGGGGTGACGCCTTGCATCCGCAGTTCGATCAGCTCTCTCACTTTCAGATGCGCGTACCCGGCGGCCGCCATCTCCTTCGCGTAGCTGGCGCTCACTCGCTGCATGCATAGCGAGGCGATGTCGTCGAGCGAAAGCTCGCCGAGGCCTGCGGCGCGCATCTCTTCGACATACTTCGGCGTCACGCCGACGGTGGAGAGAGTGATCAGGTCATCGACGGTGAGCTTGCCACTCTCGCCGATCTTGTGGCGGCGCTTCATCTTTCCTTCGATTTCAATGCTGCCGATGTCGATGTTGCCGAGCGCCACGGCGAGGGACTGGCGAACGGCCGGCGCGATCATCGGCTGCAGGTCCATCGTCGAGATGATCTTCGCCAGCCGCGGCGCGATCACCTTGACGGAAGGTGCCTCGGCCTCGACGGAAGATGCCTCGACGTCGATTGCCGACTGCAGTTCGGTCAGCGTCTTGTCGCAGTCGGCGGTGTGCTTCTTCGCCGCCGGCGGCGCCGGTGGCGCCGGTGGGATTGGTGGCGTCGGTGCCGGTTGCGGCGCGATCGCCGGCGCGGGCGGACGCGGGGGCGTCGGTTCTTCGTGATTGGCAAAAAGCGGAAGCGCCGGGGCGACGAGCACCACGGCAAGGACCGCCAGCAGCGCGGCCCCGGCGGCCCAGCGCGATGGCCAGTTCGAGCTCTCCGCGCGCGCCACGACCAGCCGGCGGATGCGGCTGAGCAGCGAGCCGCCGCTGGCTGCCAGCACGCTTTGCGCGTCGATGCGCAATTCTTCGAAGCGCGTCAGCGCCTTCGCGTACTGCACCGGATCTCCGCACACCGCGACCGCGAGATCATCGCAGCAGTGCTCGCGCTCCACCCGGATGCGTCGCGAGATCCACCAGACCGCCGGGTGATAGAAAAGGAGCGTTTCGACCACCGATTGCAGGAGGTTCACGATGAAGTCGTGACGGCGAATGTGCGCCAGCTCGTGCGCCAGGATCATCTCGATCTGCTGGATCGAAAGGCCGGAAAGCGTGGCCACCGGGAGGAGCACAACCGGGCGAAGCCAGCCGATCACCGTGGGCACCTCTACCGCGGCCGACTCCAGCACGCGGATGCGGCGCCGGAGATCGAGCGCCTCGGCGATCTGTTGTAGTGATTGTTCCCACAGCATGTCCGCCTGGTGCGCACGCCGTGTCGCCAGCCGATGCGCTCCGATCCATCCGAGCACCAGTCGTGCGGAAAGAATCAAAACACCGGCGAGCCAGAGGGCGACGATCTCCGGCAGGTGCGTGGTGGCAAAGGAAATGAACGCAAGATCGACCGGTGGCGAATCGACGGATTCCACGATGAGTGTGGGAGCAGCCGTCCTCGGCCGCTCAGGGCCGGCGAGGACGCCGGCCCCTGCACTGGGTTCGTATGCGCGAACAGTCGTGGCCACGCCGAGGGCCACCAGAAGGAGTAGCGCGCCGCAGGAGGCGAGGTAGCGCGCGTTCGCACTCTGCTGCTGCAGAAGCGCGAGCGCCGCAGCCAGAATCGTTGCCACCAGCAGGCCCTGCCATACCAGGTGCAGCAGCGCCCAGCCGATAGCCTGCACGAGATTCCCGGTCATCATCGATGCGATGGCGTTCATTTCGATCCTCCTTCGAGCCGTTTGAGAAGGTCGCGGATGGCGTTCAACTCCTCCGGCGTCGTTTTCCGCCCGGAGAGAGCCTGCATCGCCAGCTTGGCCGACGATCCGTCGAACGCGCGATCGGCGAGATCGGACAGGAGCTGGCGCTGCGTTTTCTGTTCGCTGTAACGCGTCTCGTAAATGTGCGCGCGCTGACTCTCGTCGCGCACCACCAATCCCTTCTCGGTCATGATCTGTAACAGCTTCAACACGGTGGTGTAGCCGGTCGGCGCGTGACGATTCAAGACGTCGTGGACGTCGCGCACCGTGCTCGCTCCGAGTGCCCAGAGCACGCGGAGAATGGCCAGCTCGGCATCGGTGGGACGGGGTGGGTTGCGGTCGGCCATGGTCTCTCCTTCTATGACGTGCGAATGTATACGAAGTTTGTCGTAGAGTCAACGAAGAGCTTCGTAGGCCGGCGGGACTTGACCGCAATAACTTCCGGGGCTAACGTGACGGGACCGAAAAACGGAGGACATGATGAAGACCCTCACCATCGCTGCCGTTGCCATGCTCGCCGCTTCGCTCGCCCTCGCCGACGCCTCGGTCCAGCAGAAGACTCAGGTGCACTTCAGCGGAGCGATGGGAAGCGTCATCAATGCCTTCGGGCGCGGCGCGACACACGAAGGGCTGACCAGCGAGACGGCCGTTCACCACAACCGCAAAAGCAGCCGCACAGGAGACATTGGTGAGATCGTCGACCTCGACGAGGAGAAGGTTTATCACCTCGACTACGGTCGCAAGACGTACACCGTCGTCACCTTCGACGAACTGCGCAAGCAGTACGAACAGGCCAGAGAGCGCGCTGAAAAACGTGAATCGCCTCGAGGCGAGAAGAAGGAAGGGCCCGAGTACGAGGTCGACTTCAGCACGACATCCCCCGGCAAGCGCCTGGAGATCAACGGCTGGGACACGCACGAGGAGATCGTTACCGTCACCGTGCACGAGAAGGGAAAGAAGATCGAGCGGTCTGGAGGATTCCTTCTCACGGCCGACCTCTGGATGGGCCCGCGCCTCGCGGCGATGCGCGAACTGGCCGATTTCGATCTCCGGTTCATGCACAAGGTTTACGGCGAAGGTTTGACCGCCGACATGCGGCAGATGACAGCGATGATGGCTGCCACGCCGGCGTTCGGAAAAGCGATGAAGGCCTTCGCTGACAAGCGTTCGCACTTCGAAGGGACTCCCATCCGGACGAAGCTCACCTTCGAGACGGTGACCGGGACCGATCCTCAGGCCAAAGAGCAGCAGCCAGAATCGCCCGGATCGGCGCTCGGAGGCTTGATGGGCAGGATGCACCGCCGCCGCGAGGGGGAGGGAGCGGAGCGGAATGCGCTCTTCGAGTCGAACGGCGAGATTCTGAAAGCGAGCGGTAGCGCCTCGGCGGCCGACGTGGCCATCCCCGCCGGATTCAAGGAGCGGTAGCCCGCAAACGGTCGAGCAGTTCGTCCTTCTCGCGCCAGATGGACTCGATCCAGGCGCGAAAACGGTCGCGCGCCAGCCCCGGCTCGGTGATCGCCGGAGTAAAGAACTCCGGCGGCGCGTCGAGCTTGCGCACGCGAACGGTGATCGCCGGCACACGGCCGCAGGCGAACTCCCAGAACGTCACGTCGCCGCCCGGATACTCGATGGTCGTGTCGAGCATGCCGTCGAGCTGCTCTCCGAGGCTGGCGAGAACAAACGCGACGGCCCCGATGCGCGGACGAAGGAGGTTGCGGTACGGCGAGCTCTGGTCGGACTGCTTTTCGCGCGTGAAGCGCGTCCCCTCGAGAAAACTGAGGATGGCCACCGGAATGTGGCGATATCGCTGGCAGGCGCGCCGCGCGGTCTGCACGTCGAGGCCGCGCTTTTCGGGATGCCGCTCCAGATATTCCACGGTGTAGCGGCGCAGGAAGGGGAACTCCAGCGCCCAACAGGCCTGTCCGGCGATCGGAAACCAGATCAGCTGCTGCTTCATGAAAAATCGGATGAATGCCGCCCGGCGGTGAAAGACGCGCGGAACGACGAGGACGTCGACCCAGGAGAGGTGATTGCTGACGATCAGGTACCGGCCGCTCGGCTGAAGGTCTTCCGGAATGCCCGCGATGTCCCACCGTGTCGGCAACATCCGGTCGACGATTCGATCGTTGGTTGCTACCCAGCCGTCGCCCAGCGATGCGAGCATGAGAATGACTCGCGTGCGGAACGGCGATCGGGGCGCGGTGACTTGCACCGCGAATTTAACGATCCCGATCAGAAGCACCGAGATCCCCCAGAACAGGAGATTGAGGAGCAGCAGCGCGATGGTGGTGATCCCGCGGAGCATTCTAGGGATCAACCCGCAGCAGTCGAACGGCGCGAACCAGACCGACAGCGGTCAGCGAGCCGATCAGCACAAAGACTCCGGCTCGCCACTCCGGCTCACGCCAACCTCCAAAATCGAGCGCCGTAGCGGTGATGCCGCAGGCGATCGCGGCGAGAACCGCAGCGATCAGCTCGGCGACCAGTCCGTCGCGACGGCCGATCGGAACAATCCTCGCAAAGAAGAAGGCGGAGAGTGCCGAACCGACCCAGACGGCCGCCCCCATGGCCACAGAACGTTAGCACGGAAGAGCCCAACGGTTCGTGTAGCGGCGGGCGTCCTCGCCCGCCGAGCCGGCGGGGACGCCGGCCCCTACACCCGAAGGTTCCCTGGCGCCTATCCATCGTTTCCGATGGCCTCGACTGGGCAGTTATCCAGCGCATCCTTGCAGAGCGTTTCTTCCTCGGGCGTCTCCGGCTGCTTGAAGACATAGGAAAACCCCTGCTCGTCGTTGCGCATGAAATTCGCGGGGGCAGTTTCGCGGCAGAGATCGCAGTCGATGCACTGCGAATCGACGTAGTATCGCCCCAGTGCCTGGCCCGGCACCTTGTCGTTGGGATCGGCCATGAATGTCCCCCTGAAACCGAATGCGCCGCGAAAAGAGCGACGCATTCTATCGCGCGCTATGATCCGATGAACCAGGAGGTTGCATGAATAATTTTCGACGATTTCTTTTTCTTTGCACGCTTTTGATCGCCACGCCGCTCGCTGCACAGACCGCGACCCTTCCGCCGCGCGAAGGCGCTCCCCCCGAGACGATCAGCGTCACTGGCACGGGGAAAGCCACGCTGACTCCCGATCGCTTCAGCTTCACGGCCGGAGTGCAAACGACAGCGCCGACGGTCGAGGAAGCGGTCAATCAGAACAACGCGAAGATGGCGAACGTGATCGCCGCGCTCAAGCGGGCCGGAGCGACCGATCGCGAAATCCGCACGTCGAACTTCTCGATCTTCCCGCAGCAGGTGTACGAACAGGGGAAGCCGCCGCGCATCACCGGCTACGATGCGACGAATTCCGTCACCGTGATGAAGAAGGAGATCAGCGAGGCGGGGAGGCTGCTGCAGGCCGCCATCAACGCGGGCGTCAATCAGTCCTCCGGATTGAACTTCGAAGTCTCGGACGTCTCCCGCGGGCGTGATCAGGGGCTACGCGGCGCATTCGACGATGCCAGAGCGAAGGCCGCGCTTCTTGCTCAGGCTGCCGGCCGGACGCTCGGCCGGGCGATGTCGATCGTCGAGGGGAGCGAAACACCGCCGCCGCCGCGTGCCATGAACGTCCAGGCGATGGCAGCCCGAGCCGAGGCGGTGAGCATCGTGCCGGTCGAGAGCGGGGCGCGCGAGCTGACGTACACGGTCTCTGTACTTTTCGAAATGCGCTGAATCTGCCGCGCTCCAACGGCTTTGCTATTCTGGAGACATGGACCTGCGCGTCACGCCGGCGACTGCGAGCGAAGTCGCGTCGATCAAGGAGCTGCTGATCGAGAACGAGCTTCCGACGGCCGGTGTGGACGATCACTGGAAGACGTTCGTCGTGGCGCGCGACGGAGAGCGCATCGTTGGATGCGGCGGCTCGGAGGCGTACAGGGTCGCCGCGCTCATCCGCTCCATCGCGGTGGTGCCGGAGTATCGGAGCCGCGGCGTCGGTCGGATGCTGGTCCGTCAGCTTCTCGACCGTCTGGCTTCGCGCGGCATTCGCGAGTTCTATCTGCTGACGACGACCGCACCGGAGTACTTCAAGAAGCGCGGATTCAAGAAATGCGATCGCGACGAAGTGCCGCCACAGCTTCTGGCGTCCCGTGAGTTTCAGGATGAGTGCTGTTCAAGTGCGACTTGCATGAGACTGGTGATGAAGGGTTAACAGTTAACGGTTAACAGTTAACAGGCTGCCTTTTCTGTTAACTGTTAACTGTTGACTGTTAACTCCGTCTTCGACGTCCACCTCCACATCCAGCCATGGCAGATGGTGCGGCCTGATGTGCTGTCGATGATCGACGATCCTTCACACCGGGATGCAAAGGGGATCCTCGCCTCCGCGGACCGCACCGTTCGGTTTCTCGATGACAACGAAATCGACCGCGCCTGCTGCATCAACTACGTCGCGCCGGAGGTGATTGGATTCACGCGCGAGGTCAACGACTGGATCGCCAACTTCACGCGCAATCATCGCCAGCGGTTGCTCCCCGTCGGTTCGGTGCATCCGCGCCACGAGCGCGACGTTCGGGGCGAGATCGCACGCGTGCTCGACCTCGGCATCCGGATGATCAAGATTCATCCGCCGCACCAGGAGTTCGCGCCGAATGCCTATCGCGCCGATCTGCCGCAGCTCGCGGAGGTCTACCGCGAATGCGAGCGCCGCGGCGTTCCGGTGATGGTACATACCGGGACGTCGGTCTTTCCGCGCGCGCGCAACGTTTTCGCCGATCCGATGCCGGTTGACGACGTGGCCGTCGACTTTCCGCGGCTGCCGATCATCCTGGCGCACGCCGGACGTCCGCTGTACGGCGAGACGGCGTTCTTTCTGGCCCGCCGCCATCCGCACGTACACGTCGACATTTCCGGTATCCCGCCGAAGTTGCTGCCACGATATGTGCCGCGTCTCGCCGAGATCGCCGACAAGGTGCTGTGGGGAACGGACTGGCCGTCTCCCGGCGTTACTTCGCCGCGGAAAAACGTGGAGGCCTTTCGCGCCCTGGGCTACGGCCAGGACGTCGAGCGGAAGGTGCTGTGGGAAAACGCGGCGCGACTGTTCAGCACGTAGCGCCGGCTCTCAGCCGGCGCAAGCCGCCTGGAGAGGCGGCTCTACGTTTTCAGCAGGGCGGCCACATTCACCCCCACGCGCTGGAGGGCTTCGAACGAGCCGACGTCCGACCATTCGAAATTGCCGCGGATCGCCGCCACCTTGGACGCCCTCTCCATCAGCGCGTGATCGATGGAGATGGATGGCATCGAGGC
>JBGPFD010000042.1:0-19678 GCA_041483175.1 Thermoanaerobaculia bacterium
ACGCCAGCGCCGGCAGGTTGGCGAGTTTATCGGTCTGCTGCAGCCGTTTTTCCTTGGTCTGCTGCGGCTCGCTGATGTCCGGCCGCTCGGGAACCGATTGCAGCGGAATGTCGGCGAAATACTTGAGCACCATCGGCCGGAGGGCCGCGGGATTGACGTCGCCGACGATGGCCAGCACGGCGTTGTTCGGCGCGTAGTAGGTCTTGAAGAACTGGCGGACGTCATCGATCTTCGCCGCTTCGATGTCGTGCAGGTCGCCGTAGAAGTTGTGCGCGTTGAGCCAGTTCTGGTTGGCGTTCTGCCAGATGTCCAGCCACTCGAAAAGCGCGTACGGCTGATTGAGCACGTTGACACGCACCTCTTCGCTGACCACGTTCTGCTGGTTCTTGAGGTTCTCCTCGCTGACGTCGAGCGAGCGCATGCGATCCGATTCCAGCCAGAGCGCCGTCTCCACGCGATCGCTGGGGATCGTCTCGAAGTAGTTGGTGAAGTCGAGCCGCGTCGATCCGTTCCAACGACCGCCGTTCGCCTCCACGATTTTCGCGTGCTCCATCTTCTTCACGTTGGCCGAACCCTGAAACATCATGTGCTCGAAGAGGTGCGCGAATCCGGTCTGTCCCTTAGGCTCCACGCGAAAGCCGACACCGTAGTAGACGGCCACGGTGATCGTCGGCGCGGTATGGCTCTCGGAGATGACCACTTTCAGGCCGTTCGGCAGGCGCTCGTAGACGACCGGCACCTCGAACGGCTTTGCCTGCAGCCCGGTCGCCAGGAGCGCAGTGAGAAACAGCATTGGCAACCGCATGCGTGGACCTCCGCGGCAACATCGTACACGTTAGACTCGTCGGGCGATGGCAACAAAGCGGTTGCGTCGGCGGGTCCGGCATCTGCTCGAGTACCTCGCGGCGGCCCTCATCGATCTCGGGTGGTGGCTCACCGGCAAAAGCGACCGTGGTCTGCCGCCGCGGCGGCTTCGCTTCGTCGGCGCGGGTGATTTCCGGCAGACGGGGCAGCAGCTCGCGCGGCTGCTGATCGACGTTGGCGGACTGCGGATGACCGATCGCGTGCTCGACGTCGGCTGCGGCATCGGACGGGTGGCCATTCCGCTGACCAGCTATCTCGACAAACGGGCGACGTACGACGGCTTCGACGTCGTGAAGCGCGCGATCCGATGGTGCTCGCATGCCATCACGCGCGAGCACCCGAATTTTCGCTTTCATCTCGTCGACGTCGCGAACAGCGAGTATCGGTCGCGCGGCGGCGCAGCGGCGGGATTCTGCTTTCCCTTCGCCGACGGCGCATTTGATTTCGTCTTCGCCACGTCGGTGTTCACGCACCTTCTGGCGGAGGAGATGCGGCGCTACATCGCGGAGTCGGCCCGCGTGCTCGCGCCGGGCGGCCGGCTGCTTGCGACCTTTTTCCTTCTCAATGACGTCTCGCTTGCCGCGCTGCCGGTCCGCGACGTCTACAACTTTCCTCACGTACGTGGCGTGATGCGGCTGCTCGATCCCGAGAATCCGGGTGTTGGCGTGGCTATCGAGGAAGAGGTTGCGTTCCGATTCTTGCGCGATGCCGGGTTCCGGATCGAGCGCATCGATTACGGCCAGTGGTCCGGCCGCCGCGATTTTGTCACCTTTCAGGACGTGGTGGTCTGCACGCGCATGTGACGCGCTCCGGCTACAATTTTTCGCTTCGATGAAACACTTGAGAGCGATCGAGCGGCTGCGAGGTTTCTACCAACGACGCGTCCCGTCCGCGCTTCGGCAGCGGCTGCGAAAAGCGGCGAAAGAGATCCCCATTCGCCTCCGGGATCTTCCAGCCGATCTGCGGGAGCTGCTCGATCCCCGAATCGTGCCGCTTCCGCCGGCGCGCCTTCGAGGCCGCGTGGGGATCAATAGTTCGCGGACGCATTTCCTGGAGGTCGGCAGCCGCGCCGCAGATGACATCGTCACCTTCTTGGCGGGGCTGGATCTGAATGCCTACCCTCGCTGGCTCGATTTTGGATGCGGCGCGGGAAGAGTGGCGCGACATCTCGTGCAGCGCGAATTCGTCAGACGAATGACCGGAATCGATATCGATCGAGCCGCGATTCGGTGGTCGGCACGGCATCTTCCCGGCGAGTACACGAGGATCCGGTCGACACCACCGACGTTTCTCGGGCCCGGAACGTTCGACGCCATCTGCGCCGTGTCGGTGTTCACGCATTTCGACGAAGCGACCCAGAATGCGTGGCTCGCGGAGCTCCGGCGGCTCCTCCGGCCCGGAGGAATCTTCATCGCCTCAACGCAGGCGCCGGATCTGACCTTCAACCGGCCCGACCTCACTCTCCACGATCATCAGCACCTGCAGGAACGCGGATTCGTTTTCCGCATCGGCATCGGACCGTTCAATGAGGACAGTGCGTTCCATTCCGCTGCGTACTTGCGCCGTGAATGGTCGAGGTATTTCGATCTGCTGACGTTCAAGCCGGCGGGACTGGTCGAGTATCTCGATCTGTCGCTGTGGCGGCGGCCTGCAGACGGTTCTGAAGAAGAAGAACCGCGGCGCTAAGGCATCCCAGAACGCCGCAGCCGATCCACAGCGCCGTCGGATTCCGTTCGAAGACGAGCGTCCCCAACGATGGGCCGGCGAGCAGTCCGAACGAATAGGCGACGACGAGCAAACCCATGTAGCGGCCGCGGTACTTCTCCGGCGCGAGCTGTGCCACGTAGGCGCCGGCCATCGGAGAGCTGATCATCTCGCCGAGTGTCCAGACCACGACGGTCGCGGCAAGCGCCGGCATCGTTCGCGCCAGGCCGGTCAGAGAAAATCCGATTCCGGACAGCAGGTACCCGACAGCGATGACCGGCTGGGGCGGAAATCGCTGTACGAACGCGGTAATCAGCAGTTCGAAACAGACGATCAAGACGCCGTTCATGGAAATCAGCAGTCCATACGCGCTGGTCGGGAGTCCGGCCGATTTCACGTGCAGCGCGAACGTCGACCCCAGCTGAAAATCGACCATGGTGATGCAGACCGTCGCCAGCAGAAAGATGAGAAATGCGGTGTCGTTCGCGGCGGTGCGCAGCGCATCGCCGAAGCGCTCGTCGCTGGTATGC
Organism: Thermoanaerobaculia bacterium; assembly: GCA_041483175.1. Lineage (GTDB taxonomy): Bacteria > Acidobacteriota > Thermoanaerobaculia > Gp7-AA8 > Gp7-AA8 > Gp7-AA10. The sequence goes on from JBGPFD010000042.1 coordinate 3,099, forward strand.
GTGCGCAGGCCGTGCGGCAGCGCCGCGAGGGCGATGATTCCGTAGACCACCGAGGAGATCGCGTCACCGAGGAAAAGATAGAAGAACGAGTGATCGGCGAGGAACCCCGCGGTTGCTGGCCCGGCGGCGAAGGCCAGATTGACGGCGAAGCGGTACATGCCGAACGCGAAGACCCGGTTGCCCGGTCCGACGAGATCGACGAGCAGCGCGCTGCTGGCGGGGCGGTACAACTCCGAGGCCAGTCCGGTGAACCAGGTGGCGACGACGATGCTGACGAAGGTGTGCATCTGCGACAGCACGAGCATCGCGGCGGCGGAGGCAAACATCGAGAGGGCGATGGTGTTGCGCCTCCCGATGCGATCGGCGAGATGGCCGCCGAGGAGCGAGGCCATCAGGTGTCCCGCGCCGTACGCGCCGACGGCGAGGCCGGCCTGCGCAGGCGTGTAGCCGATACGGGTCAGATAGAGGACCAGAAACGGCACGACGAACGTGCCGAAGCGATTGACGAACGTGCCGCCGAAGAGAATCCAGGCGGGCGCCGGCAACGCGCGGAGGTTGTCGCGCAGAGAGCTCAATCGAACTCGAGGCGCAGGCGCATCCGCAGGTGCGCCAGGACGGCGCCGGCGAACACTCCGGCGGTGTTCCAGATGATGTCGTTGATGTCGGCGACACGCGTGGGCAGAAAGTATTGCCACGCTTCGATCAGGCAGGCGTAGGTGAGGCCGAGGAGCAGCGTGAGGATGTAGGTCTGCACGGTCGGGCGCTCGATGGTGTGCAAAGCGATGAACAGCAGAAAGCCGAACGGAATGAAGAGAAGGACATTGACCACGATGGGCATCGCGATCAGAGCGAGAACGCGCGTGGAGACCGGCCGATGGGCGACGCGGCGCGCGAGGTGCCGCAGGTCCTCGAACGGAATCGGATCGACCTTCGAGTAGCTCTTGCCCGACACCCACAGCGTCGCCGCGGCGATGCCGATGGTGACCACGACGAGCAGGGCAATGGTCACCGGCCGCTTGACCACCGCGATCGTCTGCATCAGACGTTCACGAACTTTCGGAAATCGACGTTCAAAATCAGCCCGATGGCTATGAAGAACATCATGGTCGCCGAGCCGCCGTAGGAAATCAGCGGCAACGGGATTCCGGTCACCGGAAGCAATCCGATTTGCATCGAGACGTTGATCACCACGTGGAAGATGAAAAACGCGATGAGCGCGAGCACCAGGAACGTGCCGCCGCGATCGCGTGCCGACTTGGCCACGGCCAGCGATTCGAAAATCAGAAACAGGTAGAGCGTGAGGACCACCACCACGCCGACGAACCCCCATTCCTCGCCGAGGACGGAAAAGATGAAATCGGTGTGGCGGGCGGGGAGATAAGCGAGGTTGACCTGCGTCCCGTGCAGAAATCCCTTTCCGGTGATGCCTCCCGATCCGGTGGCGATCTTCGCCTGCATCACCTGATATCCCGATCCGAGCGGATCGCGCGCCGGATCGGCGAAGATCATGATCCGCTCGCGCTGGAACGGCCGCAGGAAATGCCAGCCGATCGGCAGTGCGATCAGCCCGCAGAGCGCCGCTACCAGCCAGTAGCGCGGCTTGATGCCGCCGAAGAACATGGCCACGCCGACCAGCGGGAAAAAACTGGCCGCGGAGCCGAACGCCGGCTGCAGGGCGATCAGCAGCACCGGTGCGCCGATGATGGCGATGACGATGGTGAAGGTTCGAAGATTCAAGTACGCGCGATCGTTGGAATCGAAATATTTGGCGATCAGCAACGCGGTAAAAATCTTCATGAACTCCGACGGCTGGAACTGGAACGCGCCGATGTGGATCCACGAGCGCACGTTCCGCGTCAGCCGGCCCCACACCAGCACGTATCCGAGCAAGGCCAGGCCGATGGTGTAGAGAACCGGCGCGATCTCCATCAGCACGTGATAGTCGACGCTGATTAAGATGAGCATCAGCACGATGCCGATCGACGTCCAGAGCACCTGCTTCTGAAACAGCGGGGCCTCAGGGCCGAAGTGCGTCGCGCTGTAGACCAACGTGCAGCCGATCGCCGCGATCAGCACCGCCGTGGTCATGAGATTGACATTGAGGCGAGAGAGGTTGCGCTGCAGAGACATGGTTGCCGGTCACCGGGAACATTATCTCGTGGGTGGCTCCTGGTTGTAGAAGAACATCGCCGTCACGCGCTCGGTCGGATTGGGGAAGTCCTTGGGCAGCGGATTGAGCGGCGACGACAGCTCGATGGCCTTCTTTGCCGCGAAGTCGTACGGCGGGATGCCGGAGCTGTTGAGGATGACGACATCGGTGATCGTGCCGTCGCGATGAATGGTAAATCGGATGGTGACCACGCCCTTCAGCCCGGTCTGGATGAGCTGGGGCATGTTGTTGTACCAGTTGACCCGGATCCGGCTGACCATCGACTGCGCGTAATCGCCCCAGTCGTACCACTGCGATTCGAACGACAGCGGGCCCGACTCGGCGAAGCCCTTCTCGCCACCGGGATTGCCGAGGTCCATCCCCTGCTGGCCGGTTTCGAGCGAGGCGACTTTCCCCACTTCGCGAATGGCGTTGTTCCAGTTGATACCGCCGGAGGCGCTCGCCTGCGTGCGCGGGTGATAGGCGAACGTTCCGCCCCGGGACGCGTCCGCCGTGGATGGTGCCGCAGGCGAGGCGGGGGAGGCGAGCTCCGATTCTGCGGCCGCCGCCTGTTCGGCACGCGTCCTCTTCGGCCTCGGCGCGCTGTTCGATGGCGCGTAGAAGCCGCCCTGGCCGGGACGGTTCGTCGGTTGGTCGCCCGTCGGCTTCGGGATCGATGCGCGCCGATTTGCGTCGGAGTAGGGCGCATTGAGTGGCGCGGAATCAACTTTCCGACCGGGCGCTTCAGTGAAATCGCGCGGATTCTGCCGGATCAGCTCGACATAGTGGACCATCGGAGTGACGCGGTCGCTCTCTGCGATGGGGTGATAGTTGAGGATGATGTACGTCGCCAGCAGGGTATGGAAGACAATCGAAAAGACGATCGCCACCGAGACGCCGCCGCGCCGGGACTTTTCCTCGAGAATGAAATCGAGCTGCTCTTGCAAGGTCCTTCCGTAGAAGTTGAGACGGAATGGATTTCTTCCACGTTACTGGCCTTGCTACACTTCCGTTGAATGTCGTCGGCCATCGTCCCCGAACCCCCGCCCCCGCCGCCCGCGCCGCCGGCCGGCCCTTCCTTCGATTTCGTGCGGCCGTTCGCGTACGTGTTCGAAGATCCGCGGTGGATTCCCAAGATTCTGCTTGGCGGGCTCTTCATGCTGGCGAGCATTTTCATCGTCGGCATCTTTTTCGTGAACGGATACCTGGCGCGGCTGGTGCGCAACGTGATCGAGGGGCAGCAGCATCCGCTGCCGGAGTGGGATGATCTCGGCGATTTCTTTGTCGAGGGATTCAGACTCTTCGCCGTTGGACTGGTCTACACGATTCCCATCGCCTTGCTCGTCGGGCTGCTGATCATTCCGGTGGCGATTTTCAGCAACGTCAGCCACAACGAGACCCTGAGCACGCTCGGGGGCCTGTCGGTTTCCTGCATGTGGTGCATGATTTTTCCGATCGGCCTGGCCCTGGCGATCTGGTTGCCGGCTGCGATGCTGATGGTTGTGACCACCGGCGAGTTCTCCGCCGCCTTCGAGTTTTCGCACATCGCGCGCTTCATCCGCGCGAATGCCGGCAACTACATCCTGGCGTTCGTGGTGTGGCTGGTGGCGCGCTTCGCGGCGGGCCTCGGGCTTTTCCTTCTCTGCATCGGAGTGATCTTCACCGGCTTCTGGGCACTGGTCGTCGCCGCGTATGCATTCGGTCAGGTGTACCGGCTGGCGAAGGTGCGATGAAGCGGAACACGCGCATCGTCGCTGTGGCGCTGGCGCTGATTCCTGCGACGATCCTCGGCGCGAGCACGCTCTGCACCTGGGCCGTCACGCACGGCGCGTCATCGTACTGGCGGCTGTTGTTCCGCGTCCTCTGCCACGGAATCGCGCGGCGATGTTTCGAGCTGTGGGGTGCGCCGATGCCGATTTGCGCGCGCTGCAGTGGCATCTACGCCGGCATGCTCGGAGGGATCGTTCTCTTCATGCTGCTGCCGCGGATCGAGGAGCGGATCGTGCGCTGGACGCTGGCCATCGCCGTGCTGCCGATGGTCCTCGACGGCCTGACGCAACTGGCGATACTTCGGGAAAGTACGAACTTGCTGCGGTTGGCGACCGGCCTGCTGGCGGGTGCGGCGTTCGCGTTCTGGGCGCTGAGCGCAGTCGAAAGTCCCGTCCTTTCAACTGCTTGACGGGTCGTAGTCGCTGGGTTACGCTCGCGCCGAATCGCTGAATGAAATGGCTTTCCAGGGATCTCTCAAAGAACTGCCTCTGCCTGACATCATCCAATTGGTCAGCGTTTCCGGAAAAACGGGGAAATTTACCCTTTCACGGGAAAACGACCGCGGCTACATCTTCCTGAAAAACGGCCAGATGGTGCACGCCTCGTTCGGCGAGCTGCTCGGCGAAGAGGCCATCTACACGCTGGCGATCTGGAATCAGGGCGAGTTTCTGTTCGTCCCCGGCGAAGAAGCCGAGCGGCAGACGATCACCAAATCGAACACCAATCTTCTGATGGAAGCGGCGCGCAGGCTCGACGAGTGGCGCGTACTGTCGAAGAAGATTCCCTCGGTCGAGTTGCTGCCCGAGCTGCTGTCACGCGAAAGCCGGCACGAGCAGATCACGCTCAACCCGCAGGAATGGATGATCCTCACCAGGATCGACGGCCAGCGGACGATCTCCGACATCGGCCGCGTCCTGAACATCTCCTCGTTCGAGGTGGCCAAGATTCTCTACGGCATGATCACTTCGGAACTGGTGGGCTTAAAAAAAAAGCCTGAGCACGGGTCGGACGAGCAGAACAGCGAGTTGATCGATATGGCCGCTCGAATCCGTAGCATCGCCGAGGAGTTCCTTGGCGATTCCGGGCGCAAGACCATCGAGCGCCACTTCCTGCATGCCCTCGACGGCATCATGAGCGGCAATGGCGAACGTGCGGTCGACGAGATGGTGGCCGAGTTCGAAAAAACAGCGTCGCTCCTGCGGGGCCTGGCGGTCACCGAGCAGCTCCGTTCGCGGATCAACGAAGTCCGCGCTCCGGCTTCTGACGCCTGAGGGTGTGGCGGCGGGCGCCCTCGCCGGCCGCTGCGCAGCCAAGGCGGCCGCCCCCACACTAAAACGCCTGGCCGCTGGAAAACGACACCAGCCATCCGCGGCGTCCGAACGGATCGCGATTCAGCGCGTAGCTGAAATCGATGCGCAGTAGATTCTTCGGCGTGCGCGGCAGGCCGACGCGGATGCCCACGCCGACGTCGCTCTTGAACGACAGGAGGCTCGACATTCCGCCGTCGGTGGCGTTCCCGGCATCCGCAAAGGCAACGATTCCGGGAGAGGCAAGCTGAAAAATCTCGCGCCCGAGGTAGAGCCGTTCCTCCACGTTGATGACCATCGACCGCGCACCCGAGAACGCGTGGGCGCGGTAGCCGCGAAGGCCGGTCAGCCCGTCGGCGAAGAACTGGAGCTCGGGATCGAGCCGCCATCCGCTGTTCACGTTCAGCCGTCCGACGAACGTCCACGGATGAAAGCCGCTGCCGCGCATCACGTAGAGCACGTTGGCGCTGCCGATCGCGTTTTCGATTCCCGAATGCAATCGCGTGGAGGCGGCGATCGACGGCATGAGGAACGCTTCCTCGCCGATGCGCAGGCCGTGGCCGGCGGTGACGCGAACGAATTCCGTCGTCGAGTTGATGCCAAGCGCCGCGGGCGAGACGGCCGCTTCCGCGCTGAAGTTGCGGCCAAGGTTGAAGTCTTCGTATCGCAGATCTTTATTGACGAAATTCAGGGTGAGGAAATCATTTTCCTCGTGCTCGTATCGCAGGAACATGTAGCGGAACTCGTGCGAAGCGACGATGCCCGGATGGCCGGCGACCGGCGCGAAATCGTCATCGATGAATCGAAAGCCGGCGTTGAGCCGGTCGGCGCGATCGTTGTTCGGATCGATGGCCATCCCGTAGCTGGCGCCGAAACTGCGGTGGCTCTGTTGGAATCGCGCCACTTCTTCGCCAAGCGCGTAGAGCCGATCGTCCTGGCGGAACGTCGAGAAGAAGGCATCCGAGGCCCACGGCGTGGCGAAGGCGAAGAAGGGGCGGCGGGCGCTGAACTCGCGATCGTAACCGTCGGAGTTGTGCGCGTAGCCGAGGTGCGCGCGAAGGTAGGGGACCAAGAACGCCGGATCGTTGAAGTTGAACATGATACGGCGGCGATCGATGCCTTTGCTCCAACCGACCTCGAAGTCTTTTCCCAGTCCGAGGAGATTGCTGTCGCTGAGAGTCGCGCCGTATGTTTTTGTCCCTCCGCGGCTGCCGGCCTGCGTCTCGGGTGCGATCGACCAGGCGTCCTGCGTCACCACCCGCACATCGACGACGCCGTCGTGCGCAGCAGACGCGGTCACCGATGCCGATTTCAGAAACGACAGCGCGCGCAAATTCCGCTCCGTCTCCTGCAAACGTTCCGGCTGATAGACATCGCCTTCATGAAACAGCAGGAACTGCGCGATCACCGGGCGTCGCGTCTCGATGTGCAGCCGGTCGGCCACCCGATAGATGAAGCCGCGCTGCGCCTCGCTCGACGAATAGACGTCCAGCGGCTCGATGATGATCTTTCCGATGCGCAGCGTCTCGGCCGATTCCGCGTGCGCGCTTGTGGAGATCAAAAGGGCCAGGAGAGCGAATCGCACCGTGTGCGACGATGATATCCTGTGACGACACCACACTCCCGGAGGTCCGCGTGGACGGTTACAAAGGCGGTTGGATCGAGATCATCGCCGGAGGCATGTTCTCGGGGAAATCGGAAGAGCTGATTCGGCGCCTGCGCCGCTCCGTCATCGCCCGACAGCGCGTGCAGGTCTTCAAGCCGCTGATCGACGATCGCTATAGCACCGAAGACATCGTTTCGCGCGACGATCGCCGCCTGAAAGCGTTTTCGGTTCCGAACAGCGCCGAACTGCGCGCGCGCGTCGAGATCGGCGTCCAGGTCGTCGGCATCGACGAGGTGCAGTTCTTCGATGACGGCGTGGTCGACGTCTGCATGCAGCTCGCCGATGCCGGCATCCGCGTCATCGCCGCGGGACTCGATCAGGATTATCTGCGGCGCCCGTTCGGACCGATGCCCGCTCTGCTCGCTGTGGCCGAGGAGGTGTCGAAAATGCACGCCGTCTGCGTCCGCTGCCGCGGCGCGGCGCACTACTCGCAGCGACTGTCCGGCGGGGACGCGCAGGTCGAAGTCGGCGATTCAGCCTACGAGGCGCGCTGCCGTTCCTGCTACGAGATTTACAAAGCCGCCGTCGAAGAAGAAGCACCTTCCGTCCAGCTCACGATCCCCCAACCGGTGTGACATTTGTTGTCACCTCGGAAGTACGAAAAATGCGCACCTAGGTCAGCGTCATTACAGCAAGTGGCGCTTTCTGAGATACTTAGCACGAGAAGGCTGGTGGTATCACCCTTGCCGTTACGATGTCCCGAGGTGAGGTAGACAGTGGGAAAGAGGAAGAAGGGCTTCACGCTCCTCGAGTTGCTGATCGTGGTGGCGATCATCGGGATCATCGCGGGGATCGCCATTCCGAATCTTCTGATCGCCATTAGTCGCTCGCGGCAGCGGCGAAGCATGGCCGACATGCGGAGCATCGCCACGGCGTGGGAAGCGCGGAACGTCGAGACCGGCCGTTATAACGCCGCAGGCGTCGCAGTGCCCGGAGTCGACCAGCCGGTGGATCTCTCTGCATTGACGACCGCCCTCTCGCCGACGTACATCAAGCAGATGCCGCTCTACGACGGTTGGGAGCATCCGTTCGCATGCTTCACCAATCAGGCGTGGGGCGGCTCGGCATCGGCGGAGACATACGCCATTATTTCGCCGGGGCGCGACGGGCAATTCGCCACCACCGAAACGTTGGGCATGTTCCAGAGTTTCGACTGCGACATCATCTATTCGAACGGATCGTTTCTCACATATCCCGAAGGAGGATCGTCCGGTCGATAGCGGACGTTATACTGCGAGACACGTGATCGCTTCGCATCGACGCCGCGTTTTCCTCCCGCTCGTTTTCATCCTTGGCATCGTGGCTCCGCTCCACTGCCGGCGCGCCACCGGTGTGCAGCGCGATCCGTTCGATCAGGAGGCCGAGGACGCTCTGGTCTCCTACCTGCGGATCGACACCAGCAACCCGCCGGGAAACGAGACCGCGGGCGCGCGGTTCCTCCAACAACTCCTGATCAAGGATGGCATCGACGCGAAGCTGGTCGGATCGAATCCTGCGCGCCAGTCGGTCTACGCGCGCCTCAGCTCCGGCACGAACGAGAAAGCGCTGCTGCTGCTGCATCACATGGATGTGGTGCCGGTGGCCCTCAACGAATGGACCAGACCGCCCTTCGGCGGCCTGCGCTCGGGCGGGTACCTCTGGGGACGCGGCGCGTTGGACATGAAGTCCCTCGGAATCGCGGAGCTGATGGCGGTGCTCGATCTGAAGCGGCGTCACCTCCCGCTCCACCGCGACATCATCTACCTCGGCGTCGCCGATGAGGAGCTGGGTGGAATTCACGGCTGCAAGGAGTTGCTGGATACGCGTCCCGAGCTGTTCGCCAATGTCGGATACGTGTTGAACGAAGCGGGATACAACGAGACCATCGTCGACAAGGTGGCCTTCTGGGGCATCGAGGTGCAGCAGAAGGTGCCACTCTTTCTGCGCATCCACATGAAAGGGCAGCCGGGACACTCGGCATCCCCTCCCGTCGACGGCGGAACGATGGTGAAGCTGATCCACACGCTCGATGCGGTGAACACGATTCCGGCGCCGTACCGGCTCACGCCCGCCGTCGAGCGCTACTTCAAACTCCTCGGCGCGACCAAGCACGACGAGAAAGGAGAAGTGCTGCGCTCAGTGCACGATCCGCTCGACACGGCGCGGATCGAACGCGTTCTCCCCGCGGGTTATCGCTCCCTGCTGCATGACACGATCGCCATCACGCGTATCAACGGCGGCACGTGCACGAACTGCATGCCGGCGACGGCGACCGCCGATGTCGACATCCGCGTCCTCGACGACGAGAAGCCGGATGCCATGCTGTCGAGCGTCAAGGCGCTCATGCCGAAGGGAGCCGAAGTGGAGGTGCTCCTGCAGGGGGAGCCGGTACCGGAGAGTCCGAGCGACACGGAGCTCTTTCGCGTGCTGGCCTCGGCGATGAAGCAGGCGGAACCGGGATCGGCGGTCGCGCCGGTCGTCAGTCCGGGCACGTCGGACAGCCGCTATTTTCGCGCCCGGGGAATCGTCGCCTACGGCATTGCGCCGTTCAAAGTGAACTACTACGACGCCGACACCGTGCACGCCAACGATGAGCGCATCCGCGCGCGCTTCTTCACCGAGGGAGTGCGGCTGACGCGGCAGATCATGCACGACTTCTGTGCGAAGGAATGAATCGTCGGCTGGCGTTCGGCTTCCTCGCACTCCTGGCCTTCGCGCTGTTCGCGCGTCCTCTCCTTCGCGGTGAGGTCCTCACCTTTCGCGATCACAGCGACTATTTCCAGCCGCTCCGCTACTTCACCGCAGTGGAGCTGCGCCATCTGCGGCTGCCGCTCTGGAATCCGTACAACGCGTCGGGGGAGCCGTGGCTGGCCAATCCGCAGACGGGAGTGTTCTACCCGCCGGCCTGGCTGTTTCTCGTTCTGCCGTTTGCCACCGCCTACGTTCTTTTCCTCTGGTTGCATGTCGCGCTGCTCGGCTGCGGAGCCTTTCTGCTCTTCTCGCGCATCGGCTCACCGCGCGCGGCATTCCTCGGCAGTGTGATCCTCATTCTCTGCGGGCCGGTGCTGTCGATGGTCGACGTTTCGAACAATCTGGCCACTTTCGCCTGGATCCCGCTCGTTCTCTGGTGCGCGCTGGCGACGGCTTCGCCATCGGCGAGCGGCGCGGCGATCGCCATGTCGTTTCTCGCGGGTGAGCCGTTCTTCGCCGCGGCCGGCGCGGTGATGTTCGCGATGGTACGTAGAGCCGACTCTCAGTCGGCTATGGGGGAGCCGGCTAAGAGCCGGCTCTACCTCCTGTTCGACACGGCGATCACTGCGTTTTTTCTTTCCGGAATCCAGCTCCTTCCTTTTCTGGCGATGGTGATCGGCAGCGATCGCGCCGGATCCGTGCCGCGTGAGGAAGTGCTTCGCAACTCCATGCCGCTCGGCGACTGGACGCGACTGCTGCTGCCGATCGGAGGCATGCAGCAGCAATTCATTCCCAGCCTGTACATCGGATTCGTGGCGGCGCTGCTGGCGGTGATCGGCGTGGCCGCCTGCTTGCGAAGGCGCGCAGCGCACCTGGCGATCGCGCTGGTTGCCGTGTGCGTCATGGTCGCCGCGGGAAGCTACCTCCCGTGGAGCGGACGCCTGCTGAGCGCGCTGCCACTGACGGTGATCCGGTATCCGGCGCGCCTCGTGCCGCTCGCCGCGCTCGGCCTGGTGGTTCTCGCGGTGATCGGATGGGATCGCGCGGAGCGCGTGCTGCCGTTCCGCTGGCTGTTTGTGGCGGCGGTTGCGCTGGTGATCACTGATCTTGTCCCGCGCGTCCCGCCGTTGCTGGCGAGCGCGCCGTTCAACGCGCAACCGGTGCCGTACGCGCACGACCTCGGGCGTGACGGCAAGATCCTCCGCCTGCTCGGCGATCGATTTCAGAAGCCGAGTTTCGATCGCCGCGCCTGGATTTCGGGATATCTGAATCTGTTCGGGCGGCGTTTCGACGCCTGGACCGCGGCCCCGGTCGTTTCGCAGCGCTACACCGACGCGTATCGATCGGCGCTCGCGAGACCGGATCGGCTCGATGCCTTGTCGATCGAGTACGTGCTGGCGAACCGTCGCATTGCCGCGCTGCCGGTGGTCGCCCGTGCGGGAGAGGTTCTCGTGCATCGCAATGCAGCGGCGCTTCCGCTGGCGTACTGGCGTGACGGCGCGGGGCACGTGCTGCGCGCGGGGGCACTGGCATTCACCACCAGCGCGATGCACGTCGTCGTCGACGCGCCGCGAGACGGCGTGGTGATCGTCACGCAGCAGAATGCGAACGGGTGGGAGGTGGAGATCGACGGAGCGCCGGCGCGCGCGGAGGCCGACGGAATGTTTTGCGCAGTACGCGTGCGCGGCGGCCATCACGCCATCACCTGGCGCTATCGTCCGCGCGCATTCTTCATCGGAAGCGCGCTGACGATGCTCGCTATCGCGCGCATGCTCCTTTCATCGAAGTTTGTCAAGAGGAAGTGGCACGAAAGCTTTTTTGTCGCGCAAAAAAATTTCGCTTGATGTCGCCATCATCGGCAGGTGTAGAATCGCGCTCTCCCAATTTCGGATCTGAGGACGTTCATGGTGAGCAGCATCGATGATCGCTTGAATCAAATCATTCGCGAGCTGATCGGCAACGGCATCACCCTCGAACAAGCAGTCGAAGCATTTGAAGGGAAGTACATCGTCGCCGCGATGTCCGCCAGCCGTGGAAACGTTACACAGGCATCGAAAGCGCTCGGTGTACATCGCAACACGCTCCACAACAAATTGCGCACACAGACGATGCTGAACGGGTTCGCTGAGTCGATCCGGCCCGCGCGACGGCGGCTCTCCGCGAAACGGGTGACTGCACCGTCGTCGCACCTGAAGGCGCGCCTTCGGCGCAACGAGTAGAGTGGAGCAGCGGGCTCTTAGCCCGCCGGGCGATGGCTTGAGAGGCCGTCGCTCCACGAAGACATGCCTCTGACGGCACAAACCGATCTCCAGCAATCGATTGTCGACTTGCTCCGCACGCGCGGCAATCGCCTGCTTTCCATCGGCGACATCTTTCAGCGCCTTAAGGATCCCGACGCATCGCGTGAGGACGTCGAACGCGCCGTCGACGAGCTGGAGAGCGACGGCATCATCATCGCCATCCGCGGCAAACGCTATTCGCTGCTCGAGTTCACGCCCTACCATGCCGGCCGCATCCGCGTGCACCCCGATGGATACGGCACTCTCGCGGGCACGGTCGATCAGCCCGACATCTACATCGATCGCCGCGCCATGAAGGGCGCCATGAATGGCGACCTGGTCGTCGTTCGCGTGGACAAGAAGAATCCGTCGTTGCGCAAGATTCACAACCGCAACCTGATCAACGGCGAAGTGACGCAGGTGCTGCGGCGCGCGCACCGCACTGTGGTGGGGCGTTTTCACTGGCGTCCGGACGAGCCGTTGGTTGTTCCCTTCGACGTGCGCCTCGATCACGACATCGCCATCGATCGCCAGGCGACGCTCGATGCCGCCGACGGCGAGATGGTCGATGTGGAGATCGACCGCTATCCCGACCGCTCCAGCAACCTCGCCCGCGGGCGAATCATCGATCGGCTCGGATTTATCGGCGATCCCGGCGTCGACATCGAGGTCGTCATCCGTAAGTTTCACATTCCACATCAGTTCCCGCCCGAGGTGCTGGCCGAGGCGGACGCCATTGCCCTCGAGGTTCCGGCCGAGCAATTCGCGCGGCGCGTCGACCTGCGCCAGCGGAGCATCGTCACCATCGACGGCGAGACGGCGAAGGATTTCGACGACGCCGTCGAGGTGCGCCTCCTGCCGAATGGCCATTACCTTCTGGGCGTGCACATCGCCGACGTGGCGCATTACGTGACCGAAGGGAGCGCGCTCGATCAGGAGGCGTTCGAGCGCGGGACGTCGGTCTACTTTCCGGGACGTGCCGTGCCGATGCTTCCCGAGCGCCTCTCCAACGGCATCTGCTCGCTCAATCCGCGCGTGGAGCGGCTGACGTTTTCCGTCGACATGGAGATCGACTCGGGCGGACGCTTCGTGAAACGCAAAGCCTACAAGTCGGTCATCCGCACGAAGGAGCGGATGACCTACACCGACGTGAACGCGATTCTGTCGGCGAGGACACCGGAGCTCGAGAAGCGCTACGCGGCGCTGCTTCCCGATTTCGAGCGGATGCACGCGCTGTACGTCATCCTGCGCACGCGCCGCGAGGCGCGCGGCTCGATCGATTTCGATCTGCCCGAAGCGGACGTGATGCTGAGCGAGACGGGAGTGATCGAATCGATTCAGGCCAGCGAGCGGAACGTCGCGCATCGCATCATCGAGGAGTTCATGCTCGCGGCGAACGAGGTCGTGGCCCAGGAGCTCGTCTTTGCCAACCAGCCGGGGATTTTCCGTGTGCACCAGCAGCCCGATCCGCGAAAGCTCGAAGACCTGCGCGAAATCCTGAAGGAGTTCAAGCTCGCCCTGCGCGGCGACATGGAGGACATCCGTCCGGGCGAGCTGCAGCGCATTCTCAAGGCCGTGGTCGGCACGCCGGAAGAGCGGTTCCTGACCAACGTCATCCTTCGCTCCATGAAACGCGCCTTCTACTCCGATGAGGACCTCGGCCACTTCGCCCTGTCGATGGAGCATTACTGCCATTTCACGTCGCCTATCCGGCGCTATCCCGACCTGGTCGTCCATCGGCGGCTGCACGAGCTGATCGCCGCCGGGCCGCTCCGCGGTGATCGCCTGCAGGGCATCGAGCGGGCGCACCCGCTGTACGCGATGCAGTCGAGCGATCGCGAGCGACGCGCCGAAGAAGCCGAACGCGAAGTGCTGGAGTGGAAGAAGGTGATCTTCATGCGCGACAAGGTCGGCCAGTCGTTCACCGGAATCGTCACCGGCATCGCCCCCTTCGGGATGTTCGTGGAACTGGACGAGATTTTCGTGCAGGGAATGGTCCCCATCGCCACGGTCGGCGGCGATTACTGGCAGTACCGGGAACGGGAGCACCGCCTGATGGGGCAGGCTTCCCGGCGCGAGATGCGCCTCGGCGATCACGTCCTCGTGGAAGTCAAATCGATCGACGAGGACCGCCGCCAGATCGAATTCCGCCTCCTCGAGGTCGCTGGCTCTCCGATTGCGACCCGGGAGCGGTAGGATCGGCCTATGGCGGCCGGGCTGCTGCGAAAGATCGCCTAACGACCCCTTGCCACGACCACATCGCTGTACTTGTCGAACAGCGATGTCAGCCAGATTTCGGGATGGTGGCCCGACCTTCGCACCTCAACGGTGATCGGCGTGTTCGTGTTGCCGATCTGATCGTTTCCCACCACCACCCGCATCTCCACCGGTTTTCCGGTCGCGGCATCGCGCGCGGAGATGATCACGCTGTTTTTTCCGCCCCGGAGTTTCTCCGGCGCAGGCTTCATCTCCACGACGAGCTTGGGCACCTCCGCGGATAGTCGAAACTTCATCACCGGATACGGAGGCGCGCCGGCAACCTCCGGATACGCCGGCGTGGTCACGACAATCGTCGGCGGTACGACATCGGTGTGCCCTTCGGCATTGGGCACGCGCGCATATTTCAGCGTGTAGTCGATCGGATAGAAGGATGCCGGATTGCCGACCGGATTCGCGGGGGCGTAGACCCGCTGATTCTCGAACGTGATTCGCGCAAGAACCGGCACGTGGGTATCGGGATCGAGCGCAAAAAACTTCACCTGTCCCGAAAATTCGACGGGAAGCGTTGGGGGACTCATCCAGAGATCGAGTGGCTTCTGGTGCGGGGCGGCAGCGTTCTTCGCGCAATCCTGCTGCTGCTTCCACAGCGCTTCCGCGCGCTGGTCAAGGCCCAGCAGAAAGGTGTCGCGGAACGCGCTGCACTGATCCCATTCGTGCCGGTTCGTGTTGCTGGGAAAAAGTTTGTCGCAAACGGGATGGACCTCGGCGGTCAGCACGTCATCGCAGAAGGCGAAGGTGTTGCCGGCCGTCCCGAGGCATGTGGCGTGACGGCGGCAGGCGAGACTCATGGCGCCGACCACCGCATCGCCGTGCTGATCAATCCAGTCGGGGTCGAGCGGCAGGCCATAGAACTTGAACGCGGCCGAGGGCATGTTGCTGGGTCGGAAACTCTCGCAGTTCTTTGCCGGCGCGCATGGCGAAGGAGTGAATTCGATGGGGAAGGGATCGTGCGACTGCGCGAAGAGGGAAGCGGCGCACGACAGGAGCGCGAATGGAAGGAGGCGCATGGTCGCGCGAAGTATACGGATGTCAGCGGAAGCGCGTCACGACGAAGGCAATGTCGTCTTTGAACTCGCTGGTGGCCGGGAATTCACGCACATCGGCGTCGATGGCCTGATAGATCGTGTTCAGGTCGGCGTGGCCGTTCTTCTCCAGCAATGCGGCCACACGGTCGATGGAATAGAACTCGCCCGATGCCGTGCGGCGGTCGGTCAGGCCGTCGGTGTAAACGAACATCGTGTCGCCCGGCGCGACCTTCAAGGCGCGCTCGTCGTAGTCCATATTCGGCATCGCGCCGAGGAGCGGACTGGGATCTTCGTGCAAAACGGCGCGGCCGCACGCAGGCTGGAACAGCAGGAACGGTGGGTGCGCCGCGTTGGCGTAGGAGAGGTTTCCGTGGTCATCGAGGCGAAAAAGCTGCGCGGTGGCAAATTGTGTCGGCAGGCTGACGCTGAAGAGGAAATCGTTGAGGCGCGCCATCAGGTCGGAGAGCCGGGTACCGGCCTTCGCCTCGGTGTGGATGTAGCTCTTGAGCAAGGAGACCAGGATCGCGGCCGGGAGCCCGTGACCGGAAACGTCGGCCACAAAAAGGTACATCATATTATCATGTAAGAAATAGTCATAAAAATCGCCCGACAGCATCTCGCTGGGGATATACGCCGAGCAGATTTCCATGCGCGGCGCGCGGAAGGGTCCCCGCGGAACGAGCGCTTCCTGCACGCGGCGGGCGATCTGCAGGTCGCGCGTGATCTGCTGATTCAGACTGCGGAGCTGATCCTGAGAGCGCTTGACGCGCAGCAGCGCGCGCAGCCGCGCCAGAAGGACCTGCGTGTCGGAGCTCTTGGTGACGAAGTCGTCCGCGCCGGCTTCGAGGCCGTCGACCACCGTGCTCGCGGCATCGGCGCCGGTCAGCAGCAGGATGGGGATGGTCTGCAGTTGCGGATCGGACTTGATGTGCCGCGCGACTTCGAATCCGTCCATCCCCGGCATCCGGTAGTCGACGACGAACGCGTCGGGAGCGATCCGCGCGGCCAGTGCCAGTCCCTCCTCGCCCGACGTGGCGGCATCGACGGCGTACCCTTTTCGCTCCAGGAAACGACGGATGACCTGCACGTCGTTGGCATCGTCATCGATCACGATGATGCGTTCGGGTGTGGCCATTCCTGAGGTCACGAATGCATTTTCTTGACCAGCCTGGTTGTGGAGCGGCGCTGCCAGCCCGGCGGCGGCCTTGAGAGGCCACCGCGCCACGGTCTGCTACTCTCACGTCCGCATGAAACTGATCGTCGGATTGGGGAATCCGGGTGCCGAATACGCCGGGAGCCGGCACAACGTCGGCTGGATGATCGCCGAGGCGTTTGCGCAGAAGTTCCGCATCGAGATCTCCAGACACGAGAAGGAGGCGCTCACCGGTTCGGGCCGCGTCGCAGGCGGCAGCGTCATCGTGGCCAAGCCGCTGA
>JBGPFD010000043.1:0-19064 GCA_041483175.1 Thermoanaerobaculia bacterium
ATCATCGTCCACCCTCCCCAGCCAGCGGGCACGGCCCGCTGCGTTGGTTGGCACAGCCTCGGCCACGATCTTGTCAGGTGCCGCGATTCGGGCGAAGCCATTCCTGGTTCGATCATCGTCCACTCTCCTTAGCCAGCGGGCACGGCCCGCTGCGTTGGTTGGCATAGCGCTCCTTGCCGTCGCTGCGACCGCGTCGGCTCAGGTGGTTCATCTTCTCTGCGCGAGGTCGTCGACCGCGCGGTAGCTTCCTCTCCCGAGTTGCGCGGCATGCGCGCGGGGTTTGGGATGGATCACGTCTTCTCCGGATCGGTGCCCTACATCGAGTAGAAGAATTCCTCACGCACGATCTTGCCGTTCTTGACCGTGTAGATTCCCACCTCATCCATCTGCATCCGCTTCCCTTTTTGCGGGCCGGTCTTCGGCGTCACATCCCAGTGGAACTTGACGGCGAAGCGGTCATTGTGGGGGAACGGCCCCTCGACTTTCGCGGAGTGGACTTCGTGGTTCTCGTACCACCACTGATTCTTTCCTCGAATCTTGTCGATGCCGTGCATCTCCGCCGGCATTTCCGGACTCCCGTGAGCCTCGACGCTGACGATGTCCTTGTTGTACAGCGAATCGACAGCCTCCAAGTTTTTCCCTTTGCTGCAGAGACCGACCAGTTTTTCCCCGACTTGTTTTGTGTCCATGCTTATCCTCCAGGCGGAAGATCAAATCAGAGTTGGGGCATCGGACGTCAAGGCAGTGACAGTAAATTTTCAGCGACGCGAGACGGGGCCACGCCTGAGCCCGCCACCCTCCCTCTACCGTATGTAGCGGCCTGCCACGATGTCCGATGCGACCAGCGCGATGAGACCAAACGGCTCCTACGCGACGAGAATGACTGCTCCTTCAATCGCACCGCTCACGCATCCCGGCGAATGCTACAACGCTTACAATTGCGGGATCCGGCGTGAGTCGCTCCTTTGCGGTCCTGCTCGGCGTTCTCGGCGCCCTTCTGTTCAGCGTGACGCTCACCCGCGCGCATTGGATGAGCGTCGCCCATCTCAGCACCCAGGAGCAGATCGTCAGCGGACTGATCGCAACGTTGGGGTTCCTGGTGATGGTGGTCGCTTTTTTCTTCGATCGAAGCGCCGCGGTGATCATCGCCGAGGTCGTATCGCTCCTGATCGTCAGTTTCTGCTACCACCTGGCGATTCGCATCAGCGCGCGAAGTCCGATGAAGCGGACCATGTCTGATCTGCGCACGATCGCAACAGCGCTTGAGGCTCGCGCGACCGACGTGGACGAGTACCCGATTGCGCGAAACCTCGACGAACTGGCAAGCTTCATCGAGCCGACGTACATCCGGCACATGCCGCGGCTCGACGGCTACCGCAACGCATTTCGTTACGAAGCATGGCAGATTGACCCTCACTATCCCGGCCCCGATCACTTCGCGATCGCCAGCGCCGGCCACGATTGGGAATGGGAGAAGCGTTCGCTCCGCGACTACTCGACCCGCGCCACGACCGATTTCGATTGCGACATCGTCTACAGCGACGGCAGGTTCGTGTCGTATCCGGATGACGGCTCTTCGGCCGCGACACAGTGGCCACAGCAACAGACGACGACCGATCCGAAAGCGCTGTTCGAAGAAGCGACCTCGCTGTATCGCGCCAATCGGTTCAAGGAAGCGATCCCGCCGTTCGAACGCGTCCTGCAAGCGAATCCGAACGATGCCCTGGCGAACGCGCGCATCGGGATCTGCCTCGGCGAGGAGGGCCGGCTGCAGGAATCGATTCCGCACCTCCTCAAAGCTTGTGCCCTCGATCCGGCCGATTACCAGTCCCGCAGCAACCTCGGGCTGGTCTACGAGAAGCTCAACCGGCCGGAAGAGGGGATCGACTGGGAGCGGCAGGCCGCCAAGATCAAGCCTGACGATGCGGCATTGCTGAACAATCTGGGATGGGTCCTCATGCGCGCCGGACACAACACCGAAGCGATCACCGCGCTCGAGCGCGCTGTGCATCTTGCGCCGAAAGAGAGCCTCTACCGAGAGAACCTGCAGCGGGCGCGGCAAGAGAATCGCTGAACGTCACTGCGCCTCTGCTCTGGAGTTCACGAGTTTGCTTTCCTGAGAATGCCGTCGTTAAGGGAAGCCTTTGCCGACCGGGACGGCACGCTGATGCTGCTGAACGTTCACCCGTTGTTCGATGGCCTGCGCTCCGATCCGAGATTCATCGAACTCGTGCGACAGGTCGGCCCGGTCCCGCGCCGCGGCGCAGGGGCCTGGTCCGCACCCGCGGACTCCAGCGCCCTGAGGCGCAACGAGATCGGCCCCGCGACGTGAAGATTTCTTGACTCTCCTGTCAGGCGCACGGCGACCCAACAGCATGCCCGTTACTCGACGGGATATGCGTAGATCCCTGTTCCGAGGAAGAGGCCGTCTGGAACCGGATGATCCCGAGGAGCGCGCACTTGATGAGGACGCCCGAGAGCAGCGCCAAAGTCAAAGAATTGGGGTCGCATCTGGAAGTTTGACTTGACGCTCCACCCACTCCCGTTAAGTCAAACTTCCTAAGATGTGACCCCAGCCGCTACTCGCTGCGCCTGTGACGGCCGAAGTTCCAGGTCACGCCCGCTGACCCGCCACGCGACACATACGTGCTTTTGCCCGAATACGTGTTCAGAACCAGTGCGAACACTCCTACGGTACGGTTGATGGCGTACGTCGCGCCCAGGCCGTAGCGAATGTATTGCGCCTTCGCCACCCGATCGTGGATCTCGAACTCGCCTTCATGGAATTCTCGAGGAAGGTCAAGTCCTCCGTGCGTCTCCTGCCACAGTCCCAGCGCCCGCACCGACAGAGCCGGCGTGACAAAGTAGCCGAGCTCCAGCTCTCCGTTGCTTCGATTCGTGGATATTCCCCCCACGTGCTCGACGAACGAGTAGAGATATCCGATCTGCACGTACGCGTCAGGCAGCCAGGGATCGAACTGCGTGCCAGCGAAGCTTCCGACCGCGAACTCGTGGAGGTGGCGTCCGATCGCCGAGTGACCGCGGGGCTCGTAGTCTCTGGTGGGAATGACGCCGCGCACAAACGGCGTGACCGCGACGCGGCGGTGGATCGCGGCATACAGCACATCGATGCGCGCATCCTGAAACCCGCCGTTGTAAGACCCATCATCCGGAGGACCGTGAGGGATCGTGCCTTCGTACTTCGCCCAGACTTGCATTACGTCGCCGCTGACCGTGAGCCTGTCGGTGAACGCGTAGGTCAGCTCGACCCGCATCGAATTCGCCCGGATATGGCCCGAGTCCCGGTGAATCCCATCGAAGCCGATGTGATCCTTCACGAACAGGCTCTGAACGTTGATGGTGACCGCCCCTTCGCCAGCCGGCGGCAACCAAGCCTGTCCGGCCGCGGGACAGCACACGAGCATTGCGATCAGCAGCGAAAAGCAAACCTCAGCGATACAGTCACGGGACACGGTCGCCGGGCGCGCCTATTTCGCTGGTTCGCAGCGAGGCAGCTGTCCTTTGTTTATTGAATCGAGGACTTCGTCGAGTATGGCCAGTGCGCGGCGCTGCCGCTTTTCCGCAGTGATGACGCAGAACTTCTCTTGTCCCGTCGCCACAGCATGCCGGTCAGCCAATCCCACTACGACCGGCTTTATGGGCATCCTGTTCAGATCTTCTTCGACCGTTGCGGTTTCGTTGGAGTCAACGAGAAGGAGATCAAATCTGCCGGAGCGGAGCGCCGCGTCGAGCTCCCCTCGCGTGGCAGCGACAACGACACGATGGCCGGCCAATTTCAATGCCGATTGCAGCGAACGTTGTGACGTGGCCGGTGTACTGGCATAGAGCAGGATCGAGGCTGGATGAGTGGCCGTATATCCGCGCTGATAGCGCGCGCCTCGCCCTACGAGCAGAAACTTGTCGCCGCAGGCGAATGCGGTCGTGTCGGAAAGGCAGACGAACAGCAACGAGATGATGATGATCGCGATACGGCGCATGGTTCAGCTTGGTCCTTGCGGTGACCCGAGTCAAGGGCGGCTCCGTTAATTAATGGTCGCTTCGAGAAGCAAACGACCGCAGCCGTTCCGACCACGACGGCCGGCTTTCGAAGCCGTCGAGAATCCAGAGATCTCCCTTCACTCGGGGCGTGGAACTGGCGAAGCTTTTCCCATCGGGCGCGAGGCTGAATCCGAGCAACGGCGTGATCGTGGGCGGCGACAATCCGAGGTCGGAGAGAAGCGCTTCGCTTCTGCGTTTCAAGTCGATGGAGAAGAGCATGAGATGGAAGTGCTCATCGAGCCTGATCCCGTAAAGGCGCGATCCGTCGCGAGACCAGGTATGAACCAGCCAGGTTTCCTCGCTGAGCAACTGAGTGCGGACGCCGTCGGGTGAAAGGAGGGTCAACCCATCGGGCATCTCGAGAGTGATCCAATCCCCGCGAGGCGACCATTGTGGATCGGACGGATAGACGATGTTGTCTTTCAGCAGCACTGGCGCCGTTCCCGCGCCGACCTTGATCTTCGCCAGGGAGAACACGCCTCGACGGTCGGAGTAGGTGTACGCGATCCAGTCGCCGTCGGGTGACCAGCTCGGAGCGTCTTCATAGACGCCCACGCGCCGTTCCGGGTTGAGGGGTACCGGCGCTCCGCCGGCCACAGACGAAATCCAGACTCGGAAGTTCGCTCCCCCTCGGCGCTGGTAGGCAATGCGCTGCCCGTCGGGAGAGAAGCTCAGGCCGCTGATCTGCAGCGTACGGTCGCCGAAATCCTTCTGTGTCACGATTGGCCGCTCCCATCGCCCGTCATCGCTGCGCAGCCAGATCTCATCCGATCCGGTTCGATTGGAGACGTACGCATACTCGCGCCGCGCCAGCGACCAAACCGGATCGCGCTCGCTTCTCGAGGTGGAGAGCAACGGGCGGAAACCGGATCCATCCTGCGGGATCGTGACCAGATCGAAATCCCCCTCTTCCGATGCGAATACGATCTTCTTGCCGTCTGGCGAGAGCGAGGGGTAATACTCGTTGCCGTTGGTGACGGTGACCGCTCGCAGCTCGCCGTTCTGAGTATCGGCCCGCCACAGATGCGTTCCTGGAGTGCTGGTCAGAGAATCGCCACCGAAGACAATCGTTCTGCTGTCGGGCATCCATGCGAATGGAAATGGGCGAGCCACCGTAGCCAACGCCGGAAGTACTTTTTGAGCTTGTCCGTCCGGCTGCGGCACGATCCAGAACTGGCGGGAATCGGCCACATCGGTGCCCTCGCGCCTCGACACCCAGAGACCGAACTTGGAGTTGTCCGGAGCGAACCGGATGACGCCGCTCGCGAATCGCGCGTCGGCCAGTGGAAGTTGGGAGTATCTTTTCGGGGCCGCTCCGATCGGAGACATGGTCCACAGGACGAGAGAAAAGTTCCCGCGCTCGTTTCTTTCGCGCAGAAAGGCGATCGTCTTTCCGTCGGGGGCAATGGCAGCGGTGTTCACATTCTCGAGTATGACTTCTGCAGAACCACCCCCGACGCCGATACTCCAGAGACTGTCTTGATCCTGGGCCGACGAGATGTAATAGATGCGCACGCCGCGCGGATGCCAGAACGGCTCCCGACAATCGCGACTGGCGTGCGTTATCTGGGTGGCCAGCGGCGAATCCAAGCCGCGGACGAACACTTGCAGGATGCCGTCGACGTCACGAACATAGGCGATCGTCTTGCCGTCAGGCGACCACGCCGGGAATCCCTCGTAGGCAGCATCGGTGGAGAGCGGTTCAAACCGGTATTGCGCGAGATCAACGCCCTGCGGGCGCAGCAACACGGCCGCGCCCAGCAGTGCCAGGGCCATCACTGCGCCGGCAACGGCAACGGTTTGGAAGATACGCAGCCGGCGCACAGGTTTCTCTGTCGCCGTACCGCTGTCGGAACCGCGCAGGATCTCACGAAGTTCGATCGCCAGATCTTTGATCGACTGGTACCGCTCTTCTGGATCCTTCTTCAGGCACCGGCCGACCACGCGCTCCAGGGCTTGCGGCGCCGCGGGTTGGAGTGTGCGGATCGCCGCAGGTTCGTTTGATGTGATGTTGTGAAGCGTATCGATCAGCGACGCAGCCTGAAACGCCTTCTTCCCGGTGATCCCCTCATACAGGATGCAGCCGAGGGAAAAGATGTCGGAACGGTGATCGACTGAGCGCCCTTCCACCTGCTCCGGCGACATGTAGCCGATTGTGCCGATGACCATTCCGTCGCGGCTTTGGTACAAGCTCACGGTCTTGCCATCGTCCCCCTCAGGGCTGAGCAGAAGATCGGGCTGCGTGAGTTTGGCCAGGCCGAAGTCGACGATCTTGGGCAACCCTTCCCGCGTTACCATGATGTTGTCCGGCTTGAGATCGCGATGCACGACGCCGGCGGCATGCGCCGTTGCCAGACCGTCGGCGACGTCGGCAAGCAGCTCGAGGAACCTGGGCGTGCTGAGGGTCCCTCGCAGTTTGAGGCCGAGCGACTCCCCTTCCACGAACTCCATGGCGATGTACTGAATCGACTGACCTTCGTGATGCCATTCGCCGACGTCATAGATCGTGACGATGGAGGGGTGATTCAACGATGACGCCGTGCGGGCCTCGTGCGCGAAGCGCCGCACTTTGTCGCGATCGCGCAGAAGCTCGGATCGAAGAATCTTCAGCGCGACGGTCCGTCCGAGTTTCGAGTCGAAGGCTTTGTAGACCTTGCCCATGCCCCCCGTGCCAAGAAGAGCCACCAGGCGATAGTGGGCGATCGTCGCACCGGCGCTGACCACCCCCGGAGATTCGCCCGTGGTCGTCATCGCGAGTACATCGATTCTGTCGACGTCCCGTCGCGGAACAGTCGGAAGATCATCGGTACGCGGCCGAAGATCACCCGATCACCGTCGGCGAGCGACTGCTCTTCCCGGATCCGCTTGCCTCCGAGGAATGTGCCGTTCTTGCTCCCGAGGTCCTCGATGGTGCTCACCGTGTCGGAGATCGAAATTCGGGCGTGGTGACGCGACACCGACACGTCGTCGACCCAGGCCACTGAGTCGTTACCGCGTCCGATGATGTTGGGGCCGGGCGAGAGTGAGATTTCGCGCCCGCCCCAGATCAGCCGGGCGACGAGCGCGCTCTTGGTCTGCCCGGCCGCGATCACCTCGGCGGAGAACGCGTAGCCGAATCCGTAGACGGTGCGGATGAAGCGCGGCTTCCGAGCATCGTCGTCGAGGAGCGCGCGGAGCTCGGCGATGAGCGCGGCCAGGGTCGCTTCGGAAATGAAGGTTCCCGGCCAGACCAGCTCGAGGATCTCTCGTTTGGAAAGCGCGCGCGGACTCGCTTCGGTCAGCCGGACCAGCAGCTCGAAGCCCTTGGGAGAGATCCGTAACGGTTCCCCGCCCCGGCGAAGCTCGCGAGTCGCCGAGTCGAGAGTGAAGTCATTGAACGCGACATGCATCGGCGATTTCCTAGATGAAACCCGCCAGTTCCCGAAGACTTCACAAAGACTTCGATCTGTAAGGAGGCGATCTTCTCATTATCGGTTTGAACCACTCCCATCGCAAGGAAACGGACCGCAAGGAGACATCATGAAACGGCTCACTCTCACCGTTTGGATCTCTGTCCTGACACTTCTCGTCCTGCCCGGCTGCCGCGAATCGAGGTCGCCGACAGATCCGGGCCCATTGATTCCGCCAAGCTCCGGTACGTATGCGCTCTACGGAACGATATCGGTCTTTGCGGCCGGCGGTTTTGAGCCGCTCGCATATGCGCTAATTCATGTTTTGGATGCTGCGGGTGTCGGAGGATTCGCTTTCTCGGATGAGAACGGCAGATATCGAGTGGCAGGTCTCTCGCCCGGCGTTTACACGATCGACATCGCGCTGGAGGGTTTCGTCACGCTTCAAAACACTATGAAACTCGGCGGTGACGTCCATGAGGCTCGACGCGACTTCGAACTCAGCCGCCAGGGCGTCAACCGTGCGACCTACGAGGTCTTCGGAACCGTGTGGGTCAAGGGAGGCGAAGGACGTTCCGCGTACGTGGACGCCAGGGTGGAAGTGCTCGATGGCCCCGAGGCTGGATTGACCGCGATGAGCGACGAGATGGGCATGTACTCGCTCAAAGGTCTGCGTCCGGGAGCGCTTCAGATTCGCGCGTCGCGCGGAACAAGGTCAGAAACGAAGACAGTCACGCTGGCCGGCGGCGCGCCAACGATCTTCATCGACTTCTCCATCTAGTCCAAAGGAGGACACATGCGAACACACACGCAAATTCTGATTCTGGCTCTCGCCGTTTGGGCTGTTACGGCTTCGGCGGACGAAATTACGCAATGGAACGTCGTCACCACGAACGCGTTGCTGGCCGCGGGGAAGACGCCGCTGGCGCAGTCGCGCATTTATGCGATGGCGCATCTGGCGATGTTCGATGCGCTGAACTCCGTGGAGCGCAGGTACGAGACCTATGCGCTGGACGTACCCGCCGTTGCCAGTGCCTCACCCGAAGCTTCCGTGGCCGCCGCCGCACGCGGCGTCCTCGTGCAGGAGATCCCGTCGCAGCAGGTAGCAATCGAAGCGCAATACATTCTCTCGCTTTCAGCGATTGCCGACGGACCGTCGAAGAGCAGCGGCATCGACATCGGACAGGCCGCCGCGACCGCGATTCTGGCACGGCGAAGCGCCGACGGATCGGCTGTGGTCGTCCCGTATCTTCCCGGTTCCGGAGCGGGCCTCTGGCAGCCCACACCGCCGGCGTTCGCTCCGGCGGCTTCGCCCGGTTGGGGCGCTGTCACCCCGTTCGTGCTGAGGTCGGGCTCGCAGTTTCGGCTGGAGGACGGACCAACCGATCTGATGAGCGAACAGTACACCGCAGACTTTGATGAGGTGAAGCGAATTGGAAACGCCGGCAGCGTCGAGCGGACGGCCGAGCAAACCGAGATCGCCCGCTTCCATTTCGAATCGTCCGCTGTCGAATGGAATCGGGTCAGCAGAAACCTGGCGAACGACGCATCACTCGACCTCTGGACCAGTGCCCGAATGTTCGCGCTGGTGAATGCGGCCATCGCCGATGCGTTCATCTCCGGCTTCGACTCGAAATACACGTACAACTTCTGGCGGCCGGTGACCGCGATTCGCGCAGCGGAGAGTGATGGGAACCCGGACACGGCCGCCGAACCGACATGGACTCCGCTCCTGGCCACGCCGGCGCACCCGGACTATCCCTCGACACACAGCGTGGCGAGCGGCGCGGCGGCGGCGGTGCTGGCCCGCTTTCTAGGAACGGACGACGTCGCGATCACAGCCACCAGCGGGAGCCTTCCCGGGGTGACTCGTTTGTTCACGTCGTTCAGCGCTCTGGCCGAAGAAGTCGCCGACTCGCGCGTGTATGCGGGGATCCACTTTCGAACGGCATGCCGCGACGGACTTCGACAGGGGAAACAGGTGGGCCACTTTATCGCCGTCCATGCATTGAAACCGGTGAAGCTCTCTCTGGTCGTGATGCTCTCAGCAGACGCCCCTGCCAAGGGTGATCCGACCTTCATCACCATCGACGTTCCTGGATCGACCCAGACCCGGGTCCTCGACCTGAACGAACCCGGTGAGCTCGTCGGGTTCTACAGCATGGCCGGGGTCACCCACGGCTTCTTCCGCGGCGAGGACGGGGTGTTCGTCACCATCGACGCGCCGAATGCGATGGCCACGTTTCCGCACGGCATCAACGACCGCGGCGACATCACGGGCAGGTTTATCGAGGCCGGCACCAACCGCACGCGTGGCTTCCTTCTCGTGGACGGGGCCTATTCGGTCTTCGACTTCCCCGGGTCGACCAACATCCAGCCGGAGTTCATCAACGAGCACGGAGACATCGCGGGCAAGTACCTGGACGCCGCGAAGTTCCAGCACGGCTTCGTGTTGAGCGACGGCGTCTTTACAACGATCGACGTGCCCGGGGCCGCGAGCACCGACGTCCAGGTCTACACCGACGACGGCTTGGCAGTCGGTGACATTCGCGATGGCGTGACACCCGGGCTCGTCCACAGTTTCACGCTCGACAAGGGCGTCTACACGATCTTCGACGTCCCTGGGGCGACCCTCACCCTGGCGCGCGCGATCAGCAAGTACGGCGACATCGTCGGCATCTACGTGGACCCCTCCGGCCGTCATGGGTTCATCCGCGACAGCGCCGGGGAGTTCGAGCGGGTCGACTATCCGGGCGCGCTGAGCACCGAGATCTACGGCGCCAACAGAAAGGGGACGCTCTCCGGAACGTACGTCGTCGGCAACGTCGAGTTCGGGTTCTTGAGGCTGGAGCACTGATTCGAGAGTCTGATCCTCAGCGCGTGAGCATGAGCGTCCGCAGCGTCACCGCGCCGACTCCCAGCGCGATCTTGAAACGCCCGCGCATCGTGAGTGGAGATTGGGGGCCAGGGCCTTGCAGTTCAGCACAGCGTGAAGTCAGCAAACCGTACGCGCATGGATGCCTCGCCAGAAGAACCGTGGGAACTCCAAACGAGTTCACCAGGACTTCCATCTCTCGACCGGCGACGCCTTCTCGCTGGCACACGACAGCAGCGAGGCCGAGGATTTCCTGCAGGATGCCTGCTTGTCGCTTCTCGGCTCGGGCGCGTCGTGGGAACGTTCGTACCTCTTCGCGACGATTCGCAACCGGTTCATCGATCGCTATCGGCTCATCGGGTTTTGGCGAATGCTAGAATGTACATCGTTATGTACATGAGGAGGCCCGATGCGCAAACAACGCTCCATCGCCGAAGCGCGGAGCAATCTCCCGAAGCTCGTTCGAGAGGCAGAATCGGGTGAGCCGATCGAGCTGACGCGTCGCGGCGAAAGTGTGGCCGTGTTGATCGGTCGAAAGCAGTACGCGCGCCTGGCGACTCACGCTCGACGCTTCTCTGAGGCCTGGAACGAGTTCACCGAGGAAGTCGAACTTTCTGAATTGGCCATCGACCCTGACGAAATCTTCAATGACGTGCGGGACAGTCGGGCCGGAAGAGATGTCGGGCTGTGAACTTGAAGTTTCTGCTCGATACCAACGTCGTTTCCGAGCCGCTTCGGCCGAAACCTCAACATGGCGTGGTCGGAAAGCTCCGCCGACATGAAAACGAAATCGCCATCTCGTCAGTGGTATGGCACGAGCTGCGGTTCGGAGCTGAACGCCTTAAGCCGTCCCGCCGGCGCGACGCCATCGTCCTGTACCTCGACGAGGTCGTTCTCGCGACCATGCCGATTCTCGACTACGACCGCGCCGCGGCGGAGTGGCACGCCACAGAGCGGGCCCGCCTCGCGGCTCGCGGTGAAAGTCCGCCTTTCGCGGACGGCCAGATCGCTGCGATCGCTCACGTCAATGAGTTGACTCTGGTGACCTTCAATGACGCGGACTTTCGGCAATTTCGGGGACTCCGCATCGTCAGTTGGCGCTGAACGCACTCGGGCAGTGAGCACGGCGGTTCGATACTCGTCCAGCACTCCCAGCCAGCGGGCACGGCCCGCTGCGTTGGTCGGCATAGCCTCGGCCACCATTTTCTCAGGTGCCGCGATTCGCGCGAAGCCATTCCTGGTTCGATCATCGTCCACTCGCCTCAGCCAGTGGGCACGGCCCGCTGCGTTGGTCGGCATAGCCTCGGCCACCATTTTGTCAGCTGCCGCGATTCGCGCGAAGCCAGGCCTGGTTCGATCATCGTCCACTCGCCTCAGCCAGCCGACTACTCTCGCACCAACTGCCTCCGCTGATTCATCCGCTCCTTTGCGCCCCACGAGTACTTGTAATCCTCGGCGCCGCGGAGAAAATCGAACGTCGTGGCACCGGCACGCACCGCCTCCTCGATGGCCTGCGCGACGATCACCGTTCCCGGACTCAACTTCTCCAGGTCGGGATCGTAACCGCTGAGGTAGTAGTAGACCGTCTGCCGATGCGCGAAGCCGTAAAACACGGCGACAGAGCGGTCCGCCGCGCGGAGCCGGACCATCCGCAGAGCCCCGGCCTCGAGCATCGCTCGTGAAACGTCGCGATGGAACTGCTGGATCACCTCGTCCGCGAGCATGCCGGGCATTCCGCGTCGCTGCCAGCGGGCTGCGTGCAGCATGAAGAGGTCGTCCAGGAATGCATCGACGTTCTCGCCGTTAACTGCCTCGAACAGCAGCGGGGCAGATCTCGCAAGAGTTCGCTGGTAGTAGCGGAGCTTCTTCCGGAAATGGGTCGAGAGCAGATGCTCCAGCTCGTGGCCCGCCGCTTCGATCGACAGTACGAGACACGGATCCTGTTCCTCCAGATGATCAGACCATCCATCGGGCGGGCTTGCCGTCAGCAGCGGCGAACCGGCACGCATTTGCTGCAGATCCCAGAGTTGGCAATCGATCTCCGCGAGCGCGGCCATCAGAGCGCCGGCGTGATCGCCGGTGCCACACAGAACATCGAGGTAGTCCGAGATCCCTGTTCCGAGGAAGAGGCCGAGGGATTCGTCTTCGTCGCGAACGACGTAGAGCGGCGCGAGGGCCTCGAGGCGCCCCTGCTGGCGAAGGGCGATCACCCGCAGATCGTTCGACCCGAAGTGTCGCCACCACGGCAACAGCCACATCGGCGACTGGAACGGCGTGGCACGCGGATCGCGACGCCAGAGGTCGAGCCACTCCGATTCGATCGTGGCGAGCGCCTCAGTTGTGTTCAGGATGGTGATCACTGCGGTGTGGTATTAAACACTGCCTGAAGAGGTTGTTCGCTGAAGTTTCTACTGCCGCTCATCGCCGCGTCCCTGATCGTTGCAGGCTGCCGTGACGTCACCAACGTCGACACGGCGAAGGTGACGCGCAAGTCGCTGGTCGTTCCGATCCTGGCCGACGGTTCGCTTGAGCCGCCGCCGGGCGGAGAGATTCGCGCCAGCGAGTCGGGCATCGTGGCCAGGATTCTGGTCGGTGAAGGGCAATCGGTCATCCGCAACACACCGCTGCTGCAGCTCTCCGATCCCGAGCTGGAGCAGCGCGTCTTCGCCAGCCGGAACGAGATGCTGCAACTGGATGAGGAGGAGAGGAAGAGCGCGGAGGAACTGGCGCAGCAGCGCCAGGAGCGCGATCGGCTTCAGGCCATCGCCGACGCCGACCAGCGTTTGCTGCGGGCGGGCGCGATCACCGCGCAGCAGCAGAGCGCCGACGCGTGGAACGCGCGGCAGGCCGACGATCGCGTGCGTCAGCTCGAGTCGCAGCTCGCCTCGCTCAAAACGAGGAAGATCGTGTTGGCCGAGTCGGCGCGCGAGCTGGAGCGTCGGCTGGCGCTGCTCGCCATCCGGGCGCCGATCGATGGGGTGACGTACAACCTGCCGCGCATGGCGGGCGAGACCGTCGTCCCGGGCCAGGTGGTGGGGATCGTCGCCGATCCACGCCATCTGCGCGTCCGGGCACGCGTCGACGCCCCCGATCTTCCGCGCATTCATCCCGGACAGCGGCTCACGGTGACCTTCGACGGCCTGCCGAATCGCATTTGGCAGGGGACGGTGCAGCTGGTTCCGCCCGGCGTGCGGCAGTTCGGCGGCCGCGAAGTCGCCGAAGTCATCGGAGAACTGTCTGACAACACCGCAGCGCTGCCGCCGAACGCGTCCGTGAACGTGCAGATCATCATCGGCGAGAAGCTCTCCGCGCTGGTCATTCCGCGCGGCGCGCTGCTGCGCGACGGCAATCGCCGCTTCGTCTTTCAGGTTGTCGACGGAAAGGCGCGCCGCACGCCGATCGACGTTGGGCTGATCGGCCCGAACGAGGTCGAAGTCGTCAGCGGATTGAAGGAAGGCGATCAGGTGATTCTCCCCGCCTCCGCGCCCCTGCGCGACGGGCAGAGCGTGCAGGTTTCATCGTGACCCTCGGAATCGAAGTTTTCAGGACGGCTCTCGGGCGCTTCCGTACGCATCCGCTGCAGACGTGGCTGACTCTCGCAGGACTGATCGTCGGAACCGCGGCCATCATCATCATCGTGGCGCTCGGCCTGACCGGACGCGCATTTGTCATGGCCCAGATCGAAGCGGTCGGCTCGCACGTGATCTGGGCCACCTATCAGGGCAACGTCACCTCGGGCGTGTTTCACGCCGTCGACGACAGCATCAATGAATCCGATACCCGCGCGATCGCCGCGCGCACCGACCTCTTCTCCGGCGTCACACCGCTGGTGGAGCTGAAAGGAAGCGTCTCCGTCGAGTCGCGCGCTGCTGCTGTCGCCGTCCTCGGCACGACGCCGAACTATCCCCTCGTTCGCAAGAATGTGAGCATCATCCGCGGGCGATTTCTCGATGACGACGACATCGAGCAGCGCTCGAAAGTCTGCGTGGTGAGCAAGAGTCTTTACGAAAAACTCTTTCCGGACGGCGGCGGCGCCGGAAAGACGCTGACCACGCTCGGAATGACCTTCCTGGTCATCGGCGAGTTCGAAAATCCCGTCGATACGATGGGGCAGGGCGAGATGAGCTCGTCCGATCTCATCTTCATTCCGGTGGCCGTGGCCTGGTTTTTCACCGGCACGCATCGCGTCGACACGCTGTTTGCCGAAGTGCGCGATTTCGACATGGTTCCGGAGGCCAGCGCGACGATCGAGCAGATCCTGCGCGAGCGTCACCACGCCGGCGCGGTGTTCAAAGCGGAGAGCATGACCATGGTCGTCCGCGTGGCCAAGACGATCTCCGCGGGGCTGATTGTGGTGTTCATCCTCGCCGCGGCCGTTTCGGTGATCGTCGGCGGCGTGGGGATCATGAACATCCTGCTGGCGTCGGTGGAGCACAGGACGCGCGAGATCGGCATCCGCCGCTCGCTCGGCGCTCGAAAAAGAGACATCCTCGCGCAGTTTCTGGTCGAAGCGCTGATTCTCGGAAGCGTCGGTTCGTCGGTTGGAGTCCTGATCGGGCTGGCGATCCCGGTGATCACGCGAACCTTCGTGCGCCAGATCGCCATCCGCGTCTCGCCGCTTTCGGCGGTGCTGGCGTTCGCCTTTTCTGCCGCGGTGACGGTCATCTTCGGGGTCTTTCCGGCGCATCGCGCGGCCAGTCTCGACCCGACGGAAGCGCTGCGGCATGAATAGATGGCGAATTCCCGAGGACCTTCTTCCCCGCGTCGCGGGGGAGAAGGTGGCCGGCGCTTTGCGCCACCCTCTCCCGCGCCGCGGGAGAGGGAACTCGAAGTTGTGGTGGCTGGTCGTGTTGTTTGCCGCGACGACTGCGCCGGCGCAGACGCTGTCTCTGCGCGAGGTCGTCGACCGCGCGGTAGCTTCCTCTCCGGAGTTGCGCGGCATGCGCGCGGCGGTTGCGGAGGCCGCGGCGAATACGCTTCTGGCACAGCAGGCGTTCCGCCCGTCGGCATCGATTTCGACGACGCCAGGCTACGCGACCGGCCTGCCGGTGGCGGTACTGGGAAGCGTTCCCGCGATCGGGACCGTCGAGGCGCATCAGTTAATCTACGACGCGTCGACAACCGCCAACGTGCTTGCGGCGCACGCGGAGGTCGAAGCGGCCAGCGCGGAGCTCGATGCGCGCACGCGCGAGACTGCGCGCTCCGCCTCCGAGCTCTACGCCCATTACGCCAGCGGTCAGGCGCTGCTGGACGCGACGCGCCGGCGGGTGACCGCATACGAAACGATCCTCGCGCGCCTGGATGCGATGCGGCAGGAGGGGCGCGTTCGCGATCTCGACGTCGATCGCGCCGCGCTGCAGGTCTCCACGGTCCACCGCGCGACGTTGCAGGCGGAGACAGCGTTGCAGCTCGACGAGCTTCGCCTGCGCCGGATGATCGACTGGCCCGCGGGGCAGCCGCTGAACATCCAACCGGAACCGATCCCGGCGAATCCGTCGATTCCTGGCGACAGCCTCGCTGTCGCACAGAAGAACGATCCGGCGCTGCGCAGTTTGACCCTTCGCGTCGAGCAGTTGCAGCGCGCCACGGCGTTGCAGCGCAATCTGTTCCGGCCGACCATCGCGGCGCAAATGCAGTATTCGCGGCTGTTCGATCGCTACGGCCGTTTTTATCTGAATTTCAAACCGGACGATTTCAGCGTCGGCGCCACGATCGACCTCCCGCTCTGGACGGGTGGGCAGCGGGCGGCGACCGTCTCCAAGCTCACCGCGCAGCTTGAGCGCGCCTCCGCGCAGCTCCAGCAGAGAAAGGATGCCATCGAGATCTCCGTGCGCGAAACCGAAGCCGGTCTAAAAGATGCGATCTCCGAGAGTGAGCTGGCCGGCCGTATGCATGAGCTCGCATCCGAGACTCTGCGCGTGAGTCAGGCCATGGCCAAGGAAGGTCGCGGAGAAGCCAACGACGTCACGCTCGCCGAGGCCACCGTGGCGGAGGCGGACGAGGAAGTTGCCACCGGCGACATGCATCTGAGGGCGGCGCGCGCTCGGCTGGCCGTGCTTCGTGGGGAGCTTCCCGTTTCGAAACAGTGACGTCATCCATCCGCTATCTGCTCACGGCTATAATCTACTGTTGAATTTGCTCGTCCGTCTCAAGCCCGGGAGCCGGCAGCGAGGGTGATGATCGGATGAGTGTCCACGAGTTTCCCATCTCGGAGCGGAATCTCCGACCGGCGCATGAGCCATCGCGCATCGATCGCGCGGTCGAGGCGGCGCAGGCGCGGCTGTTCGCGCTGCAGCATCCCGACGGCCACTGGTGCGGTGAGCTCCAGGGCGACACGATCCTCGAATCCGAGTACCTGCTTCTGCTGTATTTTCTCGGCCGCTCGGGCGAGGAACGCTTCGGGAAGGCCGCGGAATACATCCGGCGCCAGCAACTTCCCGGCGGCGGATGGGCGCTCTACGCCGGTGGTCCGACGGATCTCAGCGCCACGATCAAAGCATATTTCGTCCTGAAGATCGCGGGCGACTCGCCCGACGCCGCGCACATGGTTCGCGCACGCGAGGCCGTGCTGGAACTGGGCGGCATCGACGCGTCGAATTCGTTCACCAAGATCTATCTGTCGATCTTCGGCCAGTACGAGTGGTCGCAATGCCCGGCCGTTGTGCCGGAGCTCATCCTGCTGCCCCACTGGTTCCCGTTCAACATATACAAGATCTCCTACTGGTCCCGGGCGATCGTCGTCCCGCTGTCGCTTATCTGGGCGAAGAAGCCGGTCATCGACGTGCCGCCGGAGCTGTCGATTCGCGAGTTGAACGCGGAGAGGCCGGTGCGCGAGGCGCAGCCTCGTCGTTCCCGCCGCGAGACGTTCTGGCGCGCGTTTTTCAATGTCGCCGATGGAGTCCTGAAAACCGTGGAAGCGCTTTCGGTGAAGCCGTTCCGCAAGCGCGCGATCCAGCGCGCCGTCGACTGGACCATCGAGCATCTCGACAACAGCGGAGGCCTCGGCGCGATTTTTCCGCCGATCATCAATACGGTATTTGCGTTTCGCGCCCTCGGCTATCCGCTCGATCATCCGGTCATTGCCGGCCAGCTCCGCGAGCTGGAGCGTCTGGAGATCGAAGAGGACGGCACTCTCCGGCTGCAGCCGTGCTTCTCCGCGGTGTGGGACACCGCCCTGGCCATCCACACGCTTCGGCAGTCGGGAGTCGCGGAGGATGACCCGCGATTGCTGGCCGGCGTGCGATGGCTCCTGCGCAAGGAGGTTCGCTCTGTCGGCGACTGGAAGCGCAACAATCCGGAGGGAAAGCCGGGAGGTTGGTTCTTCCAGTACGAGAACGAGTGCTATCCCGACACCGACGACACCGCGGAGGTACTGCTCGCTCTCGACTCCGTGCGCTTTCCCGATCCGGATGAGGAACTGGAGCGCAAAGAGGCGGTCGCCCGCGCGGTCGACTGGCAGCTCACCATGCAGAACAAAGACGGCGGGTGGGGAGCCTTCGACAAGGCGTGCGACAACGAGGTGTTCACGTTCATCCCCTTCGCTGACCACAACGCGATGATCGATCCGAGCTGCGAGGACATCACCGGCCGCACGGTGGAGGCGCTCATCGCGCTCGGATTCGACCGGCACGATACCGCGGTCAGCTCGGCGATTCGCTTTCTTCACCAGACTCAGGACTTCGGCGGAACGTGGTACGGCCGCTGGGGCTGCAATCACATCTACGGTACCTTCCTCGCGCTTCGCGCCCTTCGCGCGGCCGACGAACCGTTGGAGGACAATCGATACCGGCGCGCAGGGCGATGGATGACCGAGCATCAGAACGACGATGGCGGCTGGGGCGAGCTTCCCGCGTCGTATGACGAGGCGGCATTGAAGGGCGTCGGACCGAGCACGCCATCGCAGACCGCGTGGGCGCTGCTGGCGCTGCTCGCTTCGGGCCATGGCGATTCCGACTCCGCGCACCGCGGCGTGGAGTACCTGCTGTCGACGCAGCATCGGAATGGCGGCTGGCGCGACGATTTCTGGACGGGGACCGGATTCCCCAAGGTTTTCTATCTGCGATACCACCTCTACGCGCTCTACTTCCCGCTGTGGGCGTTCGCGGAATATCGACAGCAGGTGGCGAGATGAGATTTCCGCTTCACCTGACCACCGACACGATCCGCCTGCAGATGCGGAACGCGATCAAAGGGAATCGCCGCTATCCGTTCGTGCTGATGCTCGAGCCTCTGTACACGTGCAATCTGGCGTGCGTCGGCTGCGCGCTCGAACGCCATACCGGCAAGCTCTCCGACCGCCTCTCGCTGGAGGCCTGTTTGAAGGCGGCGGACATCTCCGCGGCGCCGGTGGTGTCGATCTGCGGTGGCGAGCCGACGATTTATCCCGAGCTTCCGGAGCTCGTCGCCGGTCTGATCGAACGGAAGAAGCACATCTACCTCTGCACGAACGGGCTGCTGCTCGACGAGGAGGTCTACGGCGTCCTTTCGCCGAACAAGCGGCTGATGATCAACGTCCACCTCGACGGCTTGCGCAAGACCCACGATCTGGTTTGCGCGCGCGACGGCGTCTTCGACAAGGCGTTGGAGATGATCCGGCGCGGCGTGGAACTCGGCCATCACATGATGACCAACACCACGGTATTCAAGGAAACGGAAGTGGACGAGATCGAGCAGCTCTGCGAATTGCTGACCGGGATCGGGGTCGAGGGGATGCTCATTTCCCCCGGCTATAACTACGAATC
>JBGPFD010000044.1:0-18961 GCA_041483175.1 Thermoanaerobaculia bacterium
CAATGCGCGGCCGCGCCGACATCCCGTCGGGAAAGAAATCGCTCGGCTCGAGCGGATCGTATTTCGGCTCCACGGACATCTTCTGGCGACAGGAAGGCAGAAGGCAGAAGGCAGAAAGCAGAAGTAGGAAGACAAGACGCACGTGGTTCTGCGAGAACCCGCTTCTGCCTTCTGCCCTCTGCCCTCTGCCCTTACCACGGGACATCGACGACCTCCCGCGGCTTGAGCGTTTCCAGAAAATCCCACGTCTTGTCGAAATCGAATTTGGGATCGCGTGCCTGGATGACCAGGAAGAACTTGTCGCGCGAAGCCTGATCGAAGCGCGGCACGTTGAACACGGGGTGGTAGGGCATCGGCAGCCCGTTCAGCGCGAGCATCCCGAACACGGCGCCGAGGGCGGCGAGCAGGATGGTGCACTCGAAGGTGATCGGAATCCAGGCCGGCCAGCTGTTCAATGGTTTCCCGCCGATGTTCAGCGGATAGCTGATCACGTTGGCGTACCAGCACATGAAGAATCCGCCGAGGCCCCCGATGATCCCGCCGCAGAGCACGATCAGCGGGATTCGATTCGCGTGCAGCCCCATCGCGTGATGCAGCCCATGGACGGGGAACGGTGAAAAGGCGTCGAATTCCGTGAACCCCGCTTCGCGCGTTGCCTGTGCCGCCGCCAGCAGCTCGTCGGCGCTGCCGAATTCCGCGATGATCCCGTAGGGCCCTTCGATCAATTTTGCGATGGCCATGGCTTACTCTTTCGGTGAACCTCCAAGCTGCTCCGCGGGAACGGCCTGTCCGGGCGAAGCCGGCACGAGCGTGCGCATTTCGAAGATCGAGATCATCGGCAGGAATCGAAGGAAGAGAAACAGCAGGAAGAGGAACAGCCCGATCGTGCCGATGTACAGCGCCCAATCCCACACCGTGCCGTGATACATGCCCCAGGACGAAGGAAGGAAGTCACGGGACAGACTGGTGGGAATGATGACAAAGCGCTCCAGCCACATGCCGACGCTGGAGAACATCGCGGCGATGAACAGCCAGACGGTGCTGGTGCGGCAACGCCTGATCCACATCAGCTGCGGAGCGAGGCCGTTGCAGATGATCAACGCCCAGAACATTTTCGAGTACGGGCCGAAGATGCGATTGTGCTCCATGTAGTGCTCGAAGACGTTCCCGCTGTAGAACGTGCCGAAGAAGAACTCCATGACGTAGGCATAGAAGACGACCAGTCCGCTGGCCAACATGATCTTTCCCATGTTCTCGAGGTGCTTCATGGTGATGAAGTCCTCGAGCCGGAAGATCTTGCGCGCCGGAATGGCCAGCGTGAGCACCATGGCGAAGCCGGCATACAGCGCTCCGGCGACGAAGTACGGCGGGAAAAACGTCGAATGCCAGCCGGGTTCCAGCGCCACCGCGAAGTCGAAACTGACTACGGAGTGCACCGAGAGCACAAGCGGCGTCGACAGGCCGGCGAGAAGCAGGTACGCGGTCTCGTAGCGATACCAGTGCTTGGCCGATCCGCGCCATCCCATGGCCAGCATTCCGTAGATTTTCTTTCCAAAAAAATTGTTCGAGCGATCGCGCAGCGTCGCCAGATCGGGAATCAATCCGGTGTACCAGAAGAGGAAGGAGACGGTGGCGTAGGTCGACACTGCAAAGACGTCCCACATCAGCGGACTGCGGAACTGCGGCCACAGCGTCATCGTGTTTGGGTACGGGAAAAACCAATACGCGTACCACGGCCGTCCGACGTGGAGCAGCGGGAAGATGCCCGCCGCGGCGACAGCGAACAGGGTCATCGCTTCCGCGAAGCGGTTGATCGACGTGCGCCACTGCTGGCGCAACAACAGAAGGATCGCCGAAATCAGCGTGCCGGCATGGCCGATGCCGATCCACCAGACGAAGTTGATGATCGCGAATCCCCAGCCGACCGGATGATTGATGCCCCAGATGCCCGTCCCGACGAACAGCAGCTTGGCGATCGCCGCGGTGAGCACCAGAACCAGGAACACCGAGATGGTGAACCCGATGGTCCAGATCACCGGCATCTTTCCGCGCAGGACGATCGAGCTGATGTGATCGGTGACTGACGCGTACGTATGCCCCGGCTCGAGAACCGGCTGGGGGATAAACCGCGCGGGGATCTTCATCTCCTGCGTGGCCGGACGGACTTCGTGGACGGGTTCCTGTTGTTGCGCCATGATTCAAAATCGAACGCAGAACGCAGAATGCAGAATTGAGAAACCTCCGCCGACGGATTTCTACTTTCTACGTTCTGCGTTCTGCGTTCTGCATTCATCCTTTGATCTCCGGATTGGGATTTCTGATAACCCCGAGGTATGTCGTCCGCGGCCGCGTATTGAGCGACGCCAGCAGCGCGTAGTTCGTCGGTTCTTTCTTCAGTTGCGCGACCTGGCTCTTCGGGTCGTTCATGTCGCCGAAGACGATGGCGTTCGTCGGACAGGCCTGCTGGCAGGCGGTGACGACCTCGCCGTCGCGCAGCGGGCGGTTCTCCCGTTCGGCGTCGATCTTCGCCGCATTGATCCGCTGCACGCAGTAGGTGCACTTCTCCATGACGCCGCGCGTCCGAACGGTGACATCGGGATTGCGCATCGGTTTGAGCGCGGGCGTCTCGTAGTCAGAATAGAAGAGGAAATTGAAGCGGCGCACCTTGTAGGGGCAATTGTTCGAGCAGTAGCGCGTGCCGACGCATCGGTTATAGGTCATGTCGTTCAGGCCCTCGCTGCTGTGCACCGTCGCACCGACCGGACAGACCGGCTCGCACGGCGCCTGCTCGCACTGCATGCACGGCACCGGCTGGTGATAAACCTCCGGGTTTTCCACCGGACCGCGGTAGTAGCGGTCGATGCGCAGCCACTGCATCTCGCGCTCGCGCCACACCTGATCTTTTCCGACCGTGGCGATGTTGTTTTCCGACTGGCAGGCGATCACGCAGCCGTTGCAGCCGGTGCAGACCGAAGAATCGATGACCATCGCCCATGCGTGGCCGGGATAGGAATACGGCGGATAGAAGCTCGCCGTATCGGTGCGCTCCTCTCCCCCCGCATACTCGTTGACGAAGTCGGGATTGCGCTGGTACTCCGCGAAACTCGCTGCGCGAACGAGGCCACGGTCGCCACCGACGTCAGCCGGATTGATGCTCTGATGCTCCTGCGTACAGCCGATGGGGTACGCCGGCTCGCCGGTCAGCACGATCTGCGCGCCGGAGCCGCCGCTCATGGCGTCCGAGAAACGGACCGGGTAGACGTTGACGCCGACCGTCTCTTCCTTCGGCGAGGCGACGTGCCCGCCTCGCGAACGGCCGTAGCCGAAGTGCAGCGTCGCGCAGCCGTCGGGATGCCCCGGTACAACCCACAGCGGGACGCGCAGCGACTGCCCGCGATACCTGAGATCGACGAGGATCGTGCTGCGCTCATTGGCGTACGGCGCGCGCCGCGCTTCGTTGTATCCGATCTCGTCCGCCGTCTTCGGACTGACCAAAAGGACGTTCTCCCACGTCACTTTCGTCTGCGGCTTCGGCAGCTCCTGCAGCCAGGCATTGTTGGCGAAGCGGCCGTCGAAGACGGTTGGATCGGACGCGAGTTGGAGCTCCAAAGCGGTTGCCGGGTGCCGGTTGCCGGCCGCCGGAATCGCCGTGGATGCAGCCGCAGTGCGAGGCGGAAGCGCGGAGCCGGCGATGACGCCGTCATTGAGCCACTTGCGCCAGGTGATTTCAAAATCCGGTGTAGCGGCGGGCGTCTCGCCCGCCGAAGCGCCGCCGGACCGGCGGGCGGGGACGCCCGCCGCTACACGCATCCAATGGCTTCGCACCTGGTCGTACGGCGAGACATCGAGACCGCCGATCAGCGCGCCGAGGACCTCGTGCGGCGAGCGGCCGTTGTAGAGCGGCGCGATCAGCGGCTGAACGATGGAGATCGTTCCGTCGTGCGCGCGCACATCGCTCCACGACTCGAGGTAATGGGTCTCCGGAAT
Organism: Thermoanaerobaculia bacterium; assembly: GCA_041483175.1. GTDB lineage: Bacteria > Acidobacteriota > Thermoanaerobaculia > Gp7-AA8 > Gp7-AA8 > Gp7-AA10. The sequence goes on from JBGPFD010000044.1 coordinate 3,988, forward strand.
ATGCCAGTGCGAGAGGATCGATGTCTCGTCATAGTAGAGGCTGAGGTGCGCGCGGAACGGGACTTTCTGGAAGGCATTGGCGAAATGGAAATCCGCCGGCGCATCGAACACCGGATTGCCGCCGAGGATGACCAGCGCCTTCACCGCGCCGCTGTTCATGTCCTGGACGAGCTGGCGAAGCGACTCGAGCTGATTCACCGGCGTGACTTCCACCGGATCGGTGACGGTCACCGCCGCGCCGATGTTGCCGAGAGCCTGGTTGATAGCCATGGCGATGGCATGCACGGCGGCCGGCTGCTCCTCGCCGGCAATGACAATGCCCGCGCCGCGGTTCTTCTGCAGATCGCGCACGAGCGCGGCGATCCATTGCCCCTCGGGGACGGCCGGCGAGGGCGCCGGCCCGACACCGAGACCCGCGGCGATCGCGCGCGCGTAGGCCTCGACATCCGATCGGCGCACGGGCAGCCGGTGATCGGCGAGCGCACCGCTGCCTGACGGTGCGGATTCGATCGCGTAAAGGCGGTTGATCGACGCGGTGACGCCGTGCCGCACGCGGCGGCGGTCCGCGAAATCGCGGGCGTACCGAAGGTGTCCCGGGCCGCGTTCGGTGAAATCGGAGTCCAGGCTGACCACGACGTTGGCCTTGTCGAAGTGATAGACGGCGTTCACGTAACTGCCAAACGCCAGCCGCAGCCCTTCACGGACGTTGTCGCGGCTGACCGGCTCCCACTGATGCCACTGCATGCTGGGGTATTGCGCCCGTAGTTGCTCGATCTGGGCGCCGAGCGTCGGAGAGGTGACGGTCTGCGTCAGCAGGCGAAGCGTTCCGCCATTCGTCGTCGCGGCCTGGAGCGGAGACTGCAGCGCGCCGATGAATTCGCTCCAGGTCGAGATCTCGCCGAGGTGGCGCACGACCTGGGAGCGATCGGGATCGTAAAGACCGAGGATCGATGCCTGCATGAAGGCATCGGTGGCGCCGAGGCTGGAAGGATGATCGGGGTTCCCCTCGATCTTCGTCGGCCGCCCCATGTGACTCTCGGCAAGCACGCCGCTGCCGATTCCCTGCAGCGGCATGGCGGTGGCGAAGAAGAGCGGGCGGCCGGGGATCAGATCCTCCGGCTGCCTGATGTAGGGGATGATCTTCTCCGCCGGACGGTTACACGCGGTGAGGCCCGCCAGCGCAACGGACGCGCCCATCAGCTTCACGAAATCGCGGCGATCGACTCCGTGATCGAGCGCCACAGCGTGCTGCGGAAACTCCTGATTCACGAAGTCGTCAAACTCCTCGCTGCGCGACAGCTCCTCGAGGCTGCGCCAGTATTCGCGCCCGCGCAGGTCGCCGACGCGTTTGCGGAATTCGGTGAAGTCGATTTGTTTCGGCATTTAGCTTCTTAGCTCTCAGCTAGTAATGGCACGTCGAACAACTGGTCAGCACCCCCGGTCCGAGAATCTTGTATTCCCGCACGAGCTTCGGGCCGAGTTCGGCCTGATTCACCGGCACGTATCCCATGTTGAACACCTGATCGCGCGGCCGGACGAATTGCTCCGGATTGCGGTGGCATGTCAGGCACCACTGCATCGTCAGCGGCGCGGCCTGAAAGGTCAGCGCCATCTCATCGACCCGGCCGTGGCAGGTCGCGCATCCGATCCCTTTACTCACATGGATGCTGTGATTGAAATGGACGAAATCTGGTAATCGATGCACCCGTGACCAGATCAGCGGCTTGCCGCTGGCGTAGCTGGCGCGTACCGGCTCGAGCATGTCTGCGTTGGTCCAGATCTGGGAGTGGCAGTTCATGCAGGTAGCCATCGGCGGGATCCCGGCGAAACTCGAGGTTTCCACCGAGGTGTGGCAGTAGCGGCAGTCAATCCCGAGGCCGGCGACGTGGTGCTGGTGACTGAATGGCACGGGCTGCTCGCGCCGGATTCCCTGATCGGTGGCGTAGGGAGAACGGACGATGCCTCCGATCACCCAGAGAACGAAGCCAACGATGAACACCGCCCCAAAAATGGTCACTCGGGAAAGAGTGTTCGTGCTGCGATGGAAAATCTGCGCCATTACAGGCTGGCTACCGTCCCTGGGCGGCTTGCGAAGTGAAGGCCAGAGAGACTGCCACTGCGGTTACCACCGGGCACCCATGCACGGACTGGGCGATGATACAGAAATTGCGCAGTGATGCAATACACCCCCATTCAGTGAGCGTGAACACCCCTCGATGTTCGCTCAGGGCGCCGGGACGCGAGAGACGCCGCCAGAGACGACCAGGGCCATGATTGAGGCGCTGTCGATCGTCAGTGGTTCCACCCGGGCGGTCGGAACGATGACCAGCGATCCCGCCATGCTGTACGAAAACGGCAGGTAGACAGCGACCTGGCCAGACAGCCCGAGGAAGGAAAGATCGTCCTGCGTGACAAAGCCGAGGGTCCGCACGCCGTCGACCAGCGAGACGGCAACCGGCCGGTTGAAGCGCTTCTTGTCGCCGACGAAGGCCTCCAGCAGGTCGCGGATGGATGCGTAGATCAGCCGCACCAGGGGCGCACGCGTGAACAGCAGCTCGGTGAGCTGCAGAAACTTGCGCACGAAGAAGTTCGAAGCCAATGCGCCGATCAGAATCAGCAGCACGACCATGACCACGAACCCCACTCCGGGGATCGGCACGTTGAGCAGCCGGTCGATGCGGATGAAGCCCTCGTAGAGCAGATAAATCGTGAGGGCGATGGGAACGACGATGACCAGGCCTCGCAGGAAGTTCTTTATCAGCCAATTCATAACGAAGAGTGTATGACCTTGGGAGTGCGCCGGCTGAGAGCCGGCGCTACGTAGGAGCCGGCGCTACGTAGAGACGGCTCTCCAGCCGGCTCGCCCTGCGACCTCGATCACTGCCACGGCGCGGCGGAATCGCTCGTCCCACGGGCCGGAAATCGTCTCGAACTTCGCTTCGAACTCCTCGAGCGCCTGCCGAAACGCCTGGTGCAGCTCGGCGCGCGTGCCGCCGCAGTCGCGGACCGGATCGGCGACCCACGGAACGTCGATCTCCAGGAGCAGATAGAGATCGGCGCGCCGCTTTCGAGCCGCCTCCGCAATCCACTCCGGGCATGACCCGAAGTGATGGCGGCTGTAGACCACCGTGCTCAGCAGGTCGGTATCGAGGATCAGCAGTCCGGAAGCGGTCGCCGCGATTCGCTCTTCCTCATCGATCTGCCCCCGCGCGATTGGCGCGACGTCGAGGAAACTCAGCTCGCGGCCGACTCTCGCGGAGTATTCGCGCGAATACTCCGGCACCGTCGGCACGGAGAAGCGGCTCGCCAGCTCCCGTGCGAGCTCCGATTTTCCGGTCGACTCGGCGCCGGTCAGGCAGATGCGGAACGGACGAGCGACTTTTTCCATTCGATCCACCCGATCACCGCCAGTACAAGAAACGATGCGTACAGCAGAGTACTGGCGTACAGCCCCTGCACGAAGAGCATCCATGTGGTGACGCCGTCAACCATGATCCAGACCAGCCAGTTCTCGATCCACTTCCGAGTGGTCATCGCCTCAGCGGCGACAGAGAATGCCGTGGTGGCTGCATCCGAGTATGGCATCGAAGCATTCGTGTAGCGCTGCATCGCCCACCCCAACCCCGCCGACGCCGCCACGCCGAGGACCACGGTGACGATCCAGCCGATCAGCGGCGTGCGTGAGACCCGCAACTGGTCATCATGCTCGCCGCCGTGCAGCCACTCGTACCAGCCATACGCGATGAGCACCAGGTAGAGCGCCTGCAGCCATGCGTTCGCGTACAGCCTCGCCTGCCAGAAGATCCAGGCATAGAGCACGACGCTGACCACGCCCGTCGGCCAGCACCAGATGTTTTCACGCACGGTCAGCCAGACGCTGTACGCCGTGATCAGCGCGGCGAAGACTTCCAGAACACTCACAGGCCGACGTGCAAGGTCAACACGGCGTTTCTCGTCGCTTGCGGATAGAAGTACGAGATGCCGTCCAGGGTTCCCGCCGGTGTGAAGAAGACGTAACTGTAGCCACTCGGAAAGAACCGCTTGTTGTCGAGGATGTTGTTGACCTGGAGCGTGAGCCGGGCGGAGCGCCGGACGCGGACCGACGCGTTGGCGTCCATCACGAAAAACGAAGGCGTGCTGAACGCGTCGTTGTTTGTGTTGTCGAGATACGACTTGCTCGCGTAACGGCCGGCCGCGCCGACAGTCACGCGCGCCGCCGGCGTGTATTCGATCGCCTGATTGAGAAGAATGGCCGGGGTGAGCAGCGGATTGACGTCGGAGTAGACGACCGGCCGGCTGTCGACGATGTTTCCGGCGGCGTCATAGACGTCGTAGAACTGCGTCCAGCGGTGAATTCGATCGCGGCTCAGGTTCGCGTTTCCATTGAGCCGCAGCGTTGGGGTGAGCTGCCACGAGCCGCTGATCTCGATCCCGCGCCGGTAGCTGCGTTCGACGTTGCGCCGCAGCGGCAGGCCGATGTCGGACAGCTCCCCTGTCGCGGCGATCTCGTTGTGAAACTCCATTGCGTAGACGTCGGCGGCCAGCGAGCCGCGGCTCGTCTGCAGATCCCAACCCGCCTCGAGATCCAGCAGCCGCTCGGGGCGGACGGCGCGGAGATCGTGCGCGATCGTGGCGTTGTCCTCCCCCTGAAAGAGGTCGTTGCGCGCCGGCTCGCGACGAGAGATTCCTGCCGAAGCATAAAGACCGCTCTGTGCAGACAGCGAGTAGCGCGCGCCGAACTTCGGATTGAAAAACGTCCAGCGGATCGGATCGATGGCCACGTCGCCGTGATAGTGGAAGTTCGTCGTTCGCAACTGGTTGTCGGAGTAGATGTGCCACCGCCCCGTGTCGTACGTGTACTTGGCGAAGCCGTTGATCTCGCTCTTGGTGCCGTAGTTGTCGTAGTCGCGCGGGCCGCCGACGAGGCCGCGTGTGTGCTCGCGGCGGAATTCGTTGACGTGCACGCCGTAATTCGCACCCCACGCGCCGCGCACGCTGCTGACCGTGACCATCGTGCCGAGGAGGAGACCGTCGAGGCCGTACTGCCGCAGGCCCATCTTGTCCGCCTCGTCGTCAAACAGCCGGTACCAGCCGTAGCCGCGCTGGAAGAAGACGGACGCGGTGAGATTCGACGTTGGCGAAAGCGCGCGAAGGTACTCCAGTTGCGCCAGGTTATAGCCAAACGCGTCGCGCTCCTCGGGAGCCATCGGATTCGCGCGCAGGTCGCCCTTCAGCGTCGCCGAATCGGCGGCAAAGTACGAATTCTGCTGCGCCTCATATGCCGCGAAGCCGGTGAGCTTGAGCTGCGAATCGTCGCTCTGTTTCGCTCCGCTGAAAAAGAAATTGTGCTGCCGGACGCCGGAGTGCTCGCGGAATCCATCCGTTTGCTGCACGGAGAGGCGGCCGTAGAGCAGCAGGCCGTACGGCAGATCGCCTGATTGCACGCCGACCGACCCGAGCTTCGTGCCGAACGAGCCGCCGCCGAGCCAAATGTCCGTAGCCGGCGCCGGCGAAAGCGCGGTGCTCTCCAGATTGATCGAGCCGCCGAACGCGGGCGCGCCGACCGTCGACGTCCCCGCGCCGCGCTGCACTTGAATGCTCTCCAGCGAGCGCGCCAGATCGGGAAAATCGACGAAGTACGTGGCCATGTCTTCGGAGTCGGCAAGCGGAACGCCATCGAGCGTGAAGTTCAGCCGTGTCGAACTGATCCCGCGCAAGGTGATGTACGAATAGCCCGCCCCGCCCACGCCCCCCTCGGCGTAGGAATTGATCGAAGGCGTGTCGCGCAGAAGCGTCGGGATGTCCTGGCCGTAGTAGCCGCGTTCGATGTCCGCGCGCGTGAGGTCGCTCTTGGTGACCGGCGTCTCCGGCTCGGCGCGAATGCCCGACACGACGATGGTCTGTTCGAGCGCCGGCCTCAGCGCGATCGATAGTTCGCTGCCCGTCGCCGCGTCGAGCTCGCGCATCTGAAAGCCCTCGCGTGTGATGCGAATTGTGTAGTCGCCACGCGGCAGGTCGAAGCCGAAACGGCCCGACGCGTCGGTCGTCGTCGTGTGAAGGCGATCGATCGACACCGTTGCGCCGGCGATCGGCTGCCGGTCGGGCCCGGTGACCACACCGCGCAATGTGTCCGCCGACGCGGCGAGCGGGATGAAGAGAATCAGCAGCAAATCCGTGAACACACGCATAACAACCTCCTCGAGAAATTCAGGAGGCCTAGAGAGGATGGTGCAGGTCGAGAGACTTGCTCAGCTTTGCCTTTCCTACGCCGGTCCGAACCGGGTCAGGTTCCAAGGGTCTGATCTCAGGCCGTAATGGCCACCCCCAGGCTCCAAGTACAGATTGCGATTCTCCGCGCCGCGGAAGGAAACGTCAAGGGGAGAAAGGAATGAAGAATCAAGAATCAAGAATTTCGAATGAAGAATGAAGAATGCCGTCAGGCTAAGTTTCTTAATTCTTCATTCGCAATTCTTCATTCGAAATTCTTAATTCCCCTTCAACGTCAGCCCCACGCTCTTCCCCACCGCCACTCCATCCGCAATCCCTGACGGATCCTTCGGATTGTGCGTCATGGGGTCGCCGTCAGTGTCGATGCGCGCCTCGATGCGCATCTTGGCCGGGAGCGCCTGTCCCATCATCGAGTCGGCGGAAGTGAGATCGACGCGGATCGGAAACGGCGCGAGCGGAACGCGCTTCACCGCGGCAGGAGGACCGCCGGTCGCGCCCGCTTCACGGACGATGATGAAGATGACCGCGTTCGGCGGATATTGCACGCTGCTCGCGTTCAACGTGATGTGCACCGATTCGCCGGCCGGCGCAGCCTGGGCGGGAGCTGCTTCGGCGGGTGCCGCGGCAGCAACGGCCGGTGCGGCGGCCGGAACAGACGCCGGCGGCTGCTTCGGGTTGCGCAGGTGGGCTATCAGCTCGTCGAGCCGCGCCGACTCCTCCGGATGCTGTTTCTTGGCCTCTTTGATTGCCGACTCGGCCTGCTGCAGATCGCCGTTCTGCGCGTGGAGCCACGCCAGACCGACCCACGCGTCGAGGAGCTTCGGATCGGATTTCGTCGCCCGCTGCAGCATCGCCGCGGCCGCTTCCGGCTGGCGCGCGGCAATGTGCACCAGCGCCTGATACGTCAGCGCGCGGGCGTCGTTCGGCGAGCGCTTCAGCACGTATTGCGACTGCTCGCCGACGCCGGTGAGATTGTCTCGGTCGAGATAGGCACGCGCGAGATCGTCGCGCAGCGACAGATTATCGGGGTTCTGCTGCACCCGGCGTTCGAGATCGGCGACCGCCGGATCGGCAGTTGCCGCCGGCGCAGGAGCCATCGCGTTCTGCTGCGCGTCGGTTTTTGGCTTCGCCGATTGCACGACGAACCAGCCGATGCCCGCGAGGACGGCGACGGACGCGGCGCCCCAAACGAAGCCTTTGAGCGCGGCGTGTGTAGCGGCGGGCGTCTCGGCCGCCGGGCGCGCGGGGACTCGCGCCCCTGCACCATCCAGCTTGCGCAGCACCGTGGCCGTCTCCTGCTCCAGGCGCGTCCGCTCCTCGGCCGAGTTGTCGACCGAACGAAGCTGCGCCAGCAGCGCGTCACGCTTGGCCTCGAGATCGGCGCGCTCGCCGTCGCCTCGATCGTGCCTGCGGCGCATGCCGTACAGGAATATCGCCCCCACCACCAGTCCGGCGAGAAGCATCGCCGATGCGCTGAGCCAGTTGGTCATTCTTTCTCCATGAGCTCGCGGACGCGGGCGATGTACGGATCTTCAGGTTGGGTTGCCGGCGGATGGTTGCCGGTTGCCGGTTCTTTCTCCAGTTTCTTAGCTGTAGTAATGACTACGATAGCGCCGGCGACGAGGACGAGAATCGGCAGAATCCAGACCAGCGCGTTGACACCGCGGAATTTCGGTTTCAGCAGGACGAACTGGCCGTACGACTGCTCGAAGTAGCTGAGGATCTGCTCCTGCGTGTAACCACGCGACAGCAGCTCGCGCACCTGCGCCTTCATATCCAGGGCCACGGTGGACGGCGAATCGGCGACCGACATTCCCTGACATACCGGGCAGCGAAGCATCGAAGCCACCTCGTACGTCCGTTGATCGAGTGCCGGGCCGGTAAGGGCTGGTCCTTTCGGAGGCCCGACGAACTGCGCCGGATCCGGGATTCTGACCTGCAGCAGCGCGAGAGCGAAGAAGAGAGCGATCATTGCATGGCCTTGGCGACGTTCGCCTGCAGGATGTCGGTGGTCATGGGCCCGACAAATTTCGCCACGATCGTCCCCTTGCGGTTGATGAAGAACGTCTCCGGCACGCCGCCGACGCCGTAGATGATCGCCGTTTTCCCTTGCTCGTCGAGCAAAGTCGGATACGACGTTCCGTGTTGAAGAAGGAACGATTCGATCTTCTGTTCCGTGTCGTTGAAGACCACGCCGAGGAATTGCACCTGCGGGCCGATGCTGCGGGCGTTCTCCACCAGCACCGGATGCTCCTGATAACACGGCACGCACCAGGTGGCCCAGAAGTTCACCACCACCGGCTTGCCGCGAAGCCGCTGGAGATCGACATCATCTCCGCTGCCGACGGCCTTCAGCACGAACGGTGGCGCGGGACGGCCGATGAGCGGCGAGTCGATGGCCGACGGATCCTTCCCCAGTCCGACGAAGAGGATGGCCAGCAGGGCGAGGGTGATGGCCACGCCGATGATAAGGACCGTACGATTCATGCCTCTTGTCCTGAGCGGAGCGCAGGACCCGCCGCGACCGTGGCAACCTTCGGCTCATCGAGCAGGGGATTCCTCGCTGCGCTCGGAATGAGCGCGATCACTCCGCCGATGCCCATCAGGATCACCGCGATCCAGATCCAGGAAACCATCGGCGTGATCAGCATCAGCACGGAGACGCTCTGGCTCCCCTGATCAATGTTCATGATCGACAAATAGAGATCGCTGGTGAACGTCGAATGGACGTCAGGCGTGCCGATCGGCTCGCGCATCGCGGCGTATTGATTCATCCGCGGCTCGAGCGTGGTGACCGCCTTCCCATTCGAAGTGACCGAGAATTTCGCAATGGTCGATAGCCGGTTCGGCTCCATCTTGTCGGCTACCGACAGGAAGGTGACCATGTACGGGCCGATGGCCGCCGATTCGCCTCGCGTCAGCCGCACCTCTCTCGAGGTTCGCATCGTGCTGCTGACGGCAATGGCCACCAGCACGATCACCGCTCCCGCGTGCACCAGGTACGATCCGAAGCGACGCCGGCCGCGGCGCATCGCGCGCGTTCCGCCGTGGGCCATCGGCGACCACATCTCCGCGAGCGTTACATGCGCCGCGTAGCCGCCGAACAGCAGGGTGACGATGGTCCACGCGTTGCGCGCGCCGGCGAAATACCCTGCCACCGCGAGCACCGCGCCGGTGATCAGAGGCGGAATGAGCGAACGAAAGATCTGGGCGCGCGTCGCGCGTCCCCATGGCAGCGCCGGACCGATGCCGATCAGGAACAACAGCGCCACGCCCACCGGCACAACCATGGAATCGAAATACGGCCGCCCGACGCTCATCTGCTTCCCTCGCAGCAACTCGACGACGAGCGGAAAGACCGTCCCGATCAGAACCGTGAACGTCAGCAGGACGAAGATCAGATTGTTGACCAGGAACATCCCCTCACGGCTGACAGCGCTGTCAATCTTCCCCTCCGATTCGAGCGAGTCGATCCGCAGCGCGAGCAGCACGACGGAAAAGAGAAGCGCGGCCGCGAGGAAAACGAGAATCGTCGGCCCGATCGAGCTCTGGGTGAACGAGTGGACGGAGTTGAAAACGCCCGATCGCGTCATGAACGTGCCGAGAATCGTCAGGAGGAAACTGGCCTGCACCAGAGTGATGGTCCACCCCTTCAGCACGCCGCGCCGTTCCATGACGATCGCCGAGTGCAGCGCCGCGGTCGCGGTGAGCCATGGCAGCAGCGACGCGTTCTCGACCGGATCCCATGCCCAGTAGCCGCCCCATCCGAGAACTTCATAGGCCCACCACGCGCCGAGCATGATGGCGATGGTCAGGAAGATCCACGGCAGCATCAACGACACGCGCAGCGGGCGCAGAAACGAGTGCCCCAGCCGCCCGCGCAACAGCGCCGCGCAGGCGAATCCAAACGGGATGGTCATCCCGACGTAGCCGAGGTAGAGGAACGGGGGATGAGCGACCATCAGAAAGTGGTTCTGCAGGAGCGGATTCGGGCCGGGGCCGTCCGGCGCCGGATTCGGAATCGTCAGAAACGGATTGGCGGGGCCGGCGATCAGGAAGCTGAAGAACGTCGCACAACCGAGCCACGTGCCGATGGCAAACGGCATGTAGTCGGGGTGCTGATTGCGCGTCAGCCACGTCGCGCCCGCGATGTAGAGCCCGAGGACAAACCCCCAGAAGAGAATCGATCCTTCCAGCGACGACCAGAGGCTGACAACGGTCACCCAGGTCGGCGCTTCGCGCGATCCGACCTGCGCGACGTAGCCGACCGAGAAGTCGTGCGTCAGCAGCGCGACCTCCATCACCAGTGTCGCCAGCGCCATCAGAGCGGCGAAACCGTAGGCGAAACGGCGCGCCCACCGCAGCCCTTCGACCGATCGCTTCTTGCCGGCGGCGAAGGCGATGATCGATCCGGTCGTGGCGACGAAGACGGAAGCGAGGATGATGAAGCGGCCGAGGGCAGGGGTCATTGCAGCCTATCCTGAGGCGCGGAGCGCCGAAGGATCAGCGCTCGCATCACCACGATCGCGTTGCAGGAAACTGCATCGCGGTGCGTGCATTGACGCCTCGCTTCGCTCGGCGTGAATTCTTTGGTCATTCCATTCCCTTCGTTGTCCGGATCAGCTCTTTGGCGTTCACCAGTTCGCCCGCTTTCGGCGCGCGATATTCGTTATTGTGAGAAACCATGAGCCGATCGCTCTGGAAGTAGCCGGCCCGGATCATCGTCCCCTCGACCACCACGCCAATCCCCTCGCGGAACATCTGCGGAGGAATGCCGTTCGACTTGACGTGAACAGTGGTGTGGCGGTCGGTGACATCGAAGTCGAGCATCGAGCCGTTTCCGGCGCGAATTGATCCTGGTGCTACGAGACCACCGAGCCGGATGGTTGCTCCGTATGCCTTGTCACCAGCATGCGTGATATCGGTCGGCGACCAGTAGTAGACAAGGTTCCGGCTGATGCCGCTGCCGGCGATCACCGCGAACCCGATTGCCGCAACCGCAAGGGCAATCAGGAGAAAGAGTCGGGAACGTTTCATCGCGACCTTCGCAGCCGGACAAACAACGAGACCGCGTATGCAGTCAGCACCAGAGCCGTCCAGCCATAGGCCACCCAGACAAAGGTCCAGCCGCCGGTGATGTAGCCGCCAGTCACACCAGCTCTCCCTCGAGTTCCTGCGGTGGAGGAGCCAGCTCACTGGCCAGGCGCCGCGAGGCGATGCGCGCCCGCAGCATGATGAAACCGGTCATCAGGAACAGCACGCCGAACGCGTTGAGCCGCAGCGGAAGGTAGAACTGCGACGACACCGTCGACGGGCTCGACTGCACCTGGTGCAGCGAGTTCCACCACCGCACCGAGTAATAGACGATTGGCACATCGACGTAGGCGATGACCGTCGCGACGGCGGACCACACACCACGCTTCACGGGGTCGTCAACAAAGCGCCGCAACGCGAGGATTCCGGCGAATGCGAAGAGCAATACGGCTGTGGTCGTCAGCCGCGGATCCCAATCCCACCACACTCCCCAGGTCGGTTTGGCCCAGATCGCTCCCTGGCAGCAGAGCAGAAAGGCGAGCAGGATGCCGACCTCGATGGCCGCTTCCATCCGCGCGTCCCATTTGAAATCGCTCTTGAAAAGAAACATCACGGCACAGAAGAACGCGAACGTGAGTGCGAGCATGTCGTTCCACGCCGTCGGGACGTGCACGTACATGATCCGCTGCACATTGCCCATGTAATGCTCGGGCGGAGCGACGAACAGGCCGAGATACGAGCCGGCGAGGAGGCAGAGCGCGCCGAGGGCGACGAGCGCGTAGGGAAGTTTAGGGAATCGATGGTTTGCGAGCATTGAATTTCGAATTTCGAATTAAGAATGAAGAATTCCCGCCCGGCCATTCTTAATTCGAAATTCTTAATTCGAAATTCTTCAGTCTTCGACGACTCGATCAAACAGTAGCCCGCAGAGCGACCAATATATTCCGTTAAATGCCACCAAAAGCAGAATCCACGATGTCGCCTGCCCCATCGGGTCGCCGAGGATCGCCAACGAGGTGGCTTTCACCGATGCGAGGAGCACGGGAACGATCAGCGGAAAGAGCAGTAGCGGCAGGAGGGTCTGCTTCGCACGCGCCTGCGAGGTCATCGCCGAGTAGAGAGTTCCAGGCGCGGAGATGCCGGCTGCTCCGAGGGCGATGACTAGAAGAAGCATCGGAATCTCCGTCGTCCCCGCGTCGTAGAGAACGACCATCACCGGGACGAGCGCGATGCCGAGGACAATCAGTTGAATCGCGTTGGCGACAGCCTTTCCGTAGTACAGCGCGCGCGGGCTGACCGGCAACAGCAGCAGTCCCTCGAATGCGCGATTCTCCATCTCCGCAAGAAAGCTCTCGCTGAGAGTCAGCGTCGATGACAAGAGGAGTCCGAGCCAGAGAAACCCGGCCGCATGCTGCCGCAGCGCGGCAGAATTCGGGCCGATGGCGAAGCTGAACAGCAGGAGCGCCGTCGCGCCGAAGACGAACACGGCCACCGCCTGCGCCCGCGTCCGCCACTGGAGAAGAAACTCCTTGCGCAGCGCAGTGATCATGGGGAGACCATCCGCCCCTGCTCCAGCATCAGATGCACGTCCGCAAAGCCGGCCACGCGATCGACCTGATGCGTGGCGATGATCACGGTCGCGCCGCCATGTTTCAGCTCGGCTACGACCTGCTGCACCAGCGCGAATCCTTCCGGATCGAGCTGGCCGAACGGCTCGTCGAGAAAGGCGACCGTCGGTTTCTGCAGGAGCACGCGTGCAAACGACAGGCGCTTTCGCATGCCGGCCGAAAAGGTCGCGACGGGATCGTCTGCGCGGTCGGCGAGGCCGACGCGGTCGAGGGCAGCCGCGGGTGGCGGCCCCCCACAGAAACGAGAGACGATGTCGAGATTTTCGAACGCGCTGAGCGATTCGTACAGGTACGAATAGTGCGCGAGCAGCGCGGTCTCACGCCGGATCTCCTCCTTTTCGCGGATGAGGTCGTGCCCGAGGACCGCCGCACGCCCGACATCGGGGCGAATCGCGGTCGACAGGATGCGTAGCAGCGTCGTTTTACCGGAGCCGTTGCGCCCGGCGATCATCATCACCGCGCCGCGGCGGAGCTGGAACGACACGTCGGCCAGGGCCCAGCGCCGCCCATAGCGGCGCGCGAGGTGCGAGGCGTCGATCGCCAGTGACTCCTGCTCCATCGGCATAACGGTATCATCAGCGCTCGATGCGCCGACTGCTGGCAGTGATCGCCATCACCGGATGTGCCGTCGCGCCGACACCGCCGCCCGTTCTCCACCCGGGCACACCTTCCGCGCCTTACGGGCTGACGGTCGAGGAAGAAGCGCATGTGCTCGCGCTCGAGGATCGCCGCGAGTACGATCCGGCGTTCGTCGATTCGTGGCTGCATCATCCGAATCCGCTTCACCGCGCGCGTATAGCCCTCGCGCTCGGCCGCATCGGGCCGCACACCTTCATCGATGCGAACGGCAATGGCGAGCGCGATTCCAACGACCATCAGGCGGGCGTCGAGGAGCTGGCAGCGCTGGCGAGCGATCCCGACGCTCGCGTTCGCGTCACTACCGCGTTCGCACTGGGCCAGATCGGCGATATCGCGGCGACGGACACGCTGCTGCCGCTCGCCGCCGATCGCGAAAATGCCGATGTTGCCGCCGAGGCAGTCGAAGCGATGTCGAAGCTCGCGCCGCGGCTTCCGCTGCAGGCATACACGCCGTTTACCGCTGCGAACCAGCGCGAAGGCGTTCGTGCGCGCGCCATTCGTTATCTCTTCCGGTTCCGTTCGGACGATGCGTCGGCAATCGCTGCCGATGCGCTCGACGCTGCATCGCCAGCCATCCGGCAGGAAGCGGCGTACGCGCTCGCGCGACGCGCATATGAACCGGCACGCGCCCGGCTCGAATTGCTTCTCAGCGACGGGAACGAACTCACCGGAGCGTATGCCGCGCGAGCACTGGGAGCGATCGCCGCGCAGGAATCGCTTCCGGCACTCCTCACGGCGTTGACGGATCCGCACCCGTGGGTGCGCACCAACGCCATCGTGGCCATCGCCCGCATCGGCGCGAAGCATCCGGCGGCCCTCACGCGGCCCGAGGACGCCGTACGCGTGCTCACGATGACCGACGATCCCGATCCCGGGACGCGCGCCTCGTCCATCGACGCCCTCGGCGGTTACGCGGCGCACAACGACGCGGCGCAACAGCGGCTGCTGGAAATCGCCAGCACCGGTTCGCGATGGGAACGTGAGTTCGCCGCGGGAGCCATCGCCAAACAATTCAATGACGCGCGCCTCTTGCCGCCCGAGCTGAGCGGATGGGCAAAGGTGCGCGTGCTCGAAGCGGCATCAGCGGTCTCCAATCACCTCCGCTCCACGTACGCGCACGACGCCGATGCGCTGGTTCGCGAAAACGCCCTGAGCACGATCCCCGACGATGGGATCGAAGCGAACCTGCCGCTGATCCGCGCTGCGCTCGACGATCCCGATGTCATCGTCCGCGGTTATGCCATCGATCGCTACGCGAAGTCGTCCGATCCGAAGAAGCTCGACACGCTGATCGCCGCGGAGGAACGGTCGCGCAAGGACTCGCAGAACGACGCCCGCCTTGCAGCCATCCACGGCCTGGCGCAGATCGAGTTCCCCGACCGCGAGCGGCTGCTCCGCACGTTTCTGCAGGACGATGACCCTGTTGTGCGCCGCGTCGCCGCAGA
>JBGPFD010000045.1:0-18904 GCA_041483175.1 Thermoanaerobaculia bacterium
TGGCGCGCAAGGCGCGCATCTCGGGGATCGTCATCGTCGAATGCATCATCGACAAGCAGGGGAACGTGACCAACGTGCAGGTTCTCAAGCCGCTGCCCTTCGGACTCGATCAGGCTGCGGTCGATGCCGTGAGGCGCTGGAGATTCAGACCGGGAACGCTCAACGGCGCCCCGGTGGACGTTATTTTCAATCTGACCGTCAACTTCAAGCTGAACTAGAGAAAGGTTTTTTCGGCCGAACCGCCGAAGGACATGGAGGGAACTGAGTCATGGATATGAGTCTCCTGGGTCTATGGAATTCGATGAACTGGTCGGCCAAGGCCGTCGTGATCGTCTTGCTGATCATGTCGATCTATTCGATCTGGGTCATGGTCGAGCGCTACATCACGTTTCAAAGAGCAAAGAATCAGTCGCTCAAGCTGCTCGGCGCGCTGTCGAACGTTCTGACGCGCGGCGACTATCAGCAGGCCATCGACATCACCAAGAAATACAAAGAGAGCCACCTGGCGAAGGTCATCTCGGCCGGCCTGCTGGAGTTCGAGGCTGCCCGCCGCGACAAGCGCACCACAGATCAGGAAGTGCCGCTCGAAGCCGCGCGTCAGGGTATGGACCGGACGGCGATGATCACCGTGGCCGAGCTGAAGGAGAACCTCGGCGTTCTGGCCACCATCGGCGCCACAGCACCCTTTGTCGGCCTCTTCGGCACGGTGCTCGGAATCATCCACGCCTTCGAAAAAATGGCCACCTCGGGCGGCGGAATCGCCTCGGTGTCCGCGGGTATCGCCGAAGCGCTGATCACCACCGCGTTCGGCCTCTTCGTGGCCATCCCGGCGGTGTGGGCATACAACTACTTCCAGAATCGTATCGATCGCTTCACGGTGGAAATGTCGAACTCCGGTTCAGAGATGGCCATCTACTTCCTGAAAGAAGCCGGACATGCTGAAAAGTCATCAGTGGCATAGCTCCATCGGCAAGGTAACCAGGGCGGCGCTGAACGCGGATATCAACGTCACGCCGCTGGTGGACGTCTGCCTGGTGCTGCTGATCATCTTCATGGTCGTCACCCCCATGCTGCAGAAAGGCGTGCCGGTCAACCTGCCGGTCACCGAGGAACCGGAAAGGACGCCCGACACGGAGAAGCAACTGCAGATCTCCGTGAAATCGGACGGCACGGTCTACCTCGGGTCAACCGTGGTGCGCAAGGAACAGGTGCAGTCGGAGCTGGAGACCATTCATCAACGGACACCCGACCGCGAGATCGCCGTGAAAGGCGATCGCAAGGTCAAGTACGGCGCGGTGATCGACGTGCTGAAAGCCTGCCGTGAGGTCGGGTTCAACAACGTCGGCTTGATCGCTCAGCCGAAGAGAACCCCCAATCAAGGAACCTAGCGATGCAAATAGCCGGCAGCGGTACTCTAAACTCGAACATCAACGTCACGCCGCTGGTCGACGTTGTTCTCGTGTTGCTCATCATTTTCATGGTCATCACTCCCGTGGTGCAGATGGGATATCTGGTCCGCGTGCCGCCGAAGGCACCCGCGAACCTCCCTCCGTCCGCGATCCAGGACCAGATCGTTCTCCGTCTGCAACCGGACGGGCGCATCTTCATCAACAAGGATGAAGTTCCGCCCGATCAGTTCCCGCAGCGTATCCGCGAGATTCTGCATGGCAACACCAGCAAGATGATCTTCTTCCAGGGCGCGCCGGACAATGATTACGAGACGACCATGAAGTTCCTCGACATGGCGCGATCGAACGGAGCGAAGAACATCGGGATCATCGTCGAGGCGGCGCAGTAGACAAAGCACAGCCACAGCAGGCCGCACGGCAGGGTGCCGAAGTTGTCGCCGCGGTTGCGCTCTTCGTTTCCGTCTATCTCGCCGTATTCCTCGGCGCGGGCTACGGCGCGAGAGCGCTCGGGTTCGTGCACTACCAATGGGTTGCGCTGCTCAGCGTTCTCTGCGCCACCGCCGCGACCATTCGAACCTTAGAGGGCGGGCGATGGGATCTCGGACTTTTCGTCAGGCCGCGCGTCGCCGCGTCTGACGTGTTCCGCGGCGGCATGTTCGCCGCGCTTCTCATCACGCTGGCCGATGCCCTGCTGCTCATTTCCTCGAGCGTGCGGCACCTTCGCGGCAGCGGATTCCCCTGGTTCGAGCTGGCCATGGTTTTTACTCCCGCCGCGCTTCACGAGGAGATCGCCTTTCGTGGGTACGTGTTTCAGAAGATCCGGCAGTGGAACCGCGTCGTGGCCATTCTGGTGACCGCGCTCGTGTTTGCGCTCCTGCATCTCGGAAATACCGGCGTCTCGGCGCCTGCGGTGCTGAATCTGATCCTCGCGGGTGTGTTGCTCGCGCTGGCGTACGAGCGGTACCGTCGGTTATGGTTCCCGATCGGGATCCATTTCGTCTGGAACGTCCTCTCCGGACCGATTCTCGGGTATGGCGTGAGCGGCTACAACGCCCAGTCAACTCTTGTGCGGACCGTCGCCGCCGGCCCGGCATGGCTGACCGGAGGCGCGTTCGGAATCGAGGGGAGCGTGTGGATGGGGATCGTGGAGGCGGGGGGAATCTGCTGGCTGATAAACGAATTAAGAATTTCGAATGAAGAATTCAGAATGAAGAATCGTTCTTAATTCTGAATTCTTCATTCGAAATTCGAAATTCTGGCAATCAGGAGCCAATCGTGAAAGATATCGTCATCGTCAACGGCGCCCGCACTCCGATGGCCGAGTACAACGGCAGTTTCAGCGATATCAGCGCCATCGATCTCGCGGTGGTCGCGGCGAAAGAGGCGCTGAAGCGGAGCGCGATCGCGCCCGAGGAGATCGATCACGTGATCGTCGGAAACGCGCTGCAGACGTCAGGAGATGCGATCTACGGCGCGCGACACGTCGGGCTGAAGGCTGGAGTGCCGAAGGACGTCCCGGCGCTGACCGTCAACCGCCTCTGCGGCTCGGGCATCCAGTCGATCATCAGCGGGGCCCAGCAGATCCTTCTCGGCGAAGCGACGACTGTGCTCGCCGGCGGCATGGAGAACATGAGCCAGGCTCCGCACGTCATCCGCGGTGCGCGCAAGGGCCTGCGCCTCGGGCAGGGGGCGCTCGAGGATTCGCTCATGGTGGCCCTGCTCGACTCGTACTCCGGGCTCTACATGGCCCAGACATCCGACAACCTCTCGCGCAAGTACGACATCTCCCGCGAGGAGCAGGACGCATTCGCTCTGCGCAGCCAGCAGAAAGCCGGTGCGGCGAAGAGCGCCTGCCGGCTGCGCGAGGAAATCGTTGCGGTCACTGCGGGGAAGAAGGAGGTCGCCGAGGACGACCACCTCCGCCCCGAAACGACGATGGAGGGGCTGGCGAAGCTCAAGCCGGCGTTCGCCAAAGACGGATTGGTCACCGCCGGAAATGCCAGCGGCATCGTCGACGGAGCGGCAATGGTAACGGTCACTACAGCAGATAACGCGAAGGGGAAGAAGCCGCTCGGCCGGATCGTCTCCTGGGGCATCAGCGGATGCGATCCCGACATCATGGGCATCGGACCCGTTCCGGCCACGAAGATGGCTTTGAAGAAGGCCGGGCTCAAGCTCGACGAGATCGATCTGATCGAGATCAACGAAGCCTTCGCCGGCCAGATCCTGGCGGTGAGCAAGGAGCTGGGGATCGATCCCGAGAAGCTCAACGTCAACGGCGGCGCGATCGCTCTGGGACATCCGCTGGCGGCGACGGGAACGCGTCTGATCCTCACGCTGCTTTACGAGCTGCGCCGCCGCCAGAAGCGATACGGTCTGGCCTCCGCGTGCATTGGCGGCGGGCAGGGCATCGCCATGATCGTGGAGCGGGCGGCGTGAAGATCAGCGGCGCATTCCTCGCTCTGCTGATCGCCGTTCCGGCGTTCGGCGTCACGGAGAGGACAATCGATCCGCAGCCGCGCCAGGTTCAGCAGCAGAGCGTGACCCTCGACGTCAAGGACGAAGAGGCGCGCGACGTCTTGAGGTTGATGCAGCGGCAGTGCGGAATCAAGAATTTGATGATCGATCCGCAGGTGCAGGGGAAGGCCACTTTCTACTTTCGCGACGTACCGTGCCGCACAGCTTTCGATACCGTTCTGGCGACATTCGGTCTGAAGGCCGTGGTGTACTCCGACTCGCTCGCGGCGGCCGAGAAGATTCGTTGAGGTAGACTGGCGCGCTCATGATCTCTCGCAGGGGGCTGAAGATCGCGACGCTGCTGCTCCTCGTCGCCGGCGTCGTGGCGCTTTATTTCACGCCGCTGCGCAGCTATTTCACACGAGCGAACATCTACGCCACGGTCAACCACCTGCGCGGCCTTTGGTACGGCCCGATCGTGCTGATCGCGGCGTACGGGATCGGGTGTGTCTTCGCCATTCCGGCGAGCATCTTCATCCTCGCTGCCGGCGTGATCTGGGGATGGAAGCTCGGCGTGCTCTACGCCATGTGTGGCGCGTTGCTCGGGTCGAGCGCCGCGTACTTCGCAGGACTCTTTCTCGGCGAGGGATTGCTGGAGCGCTTCGGACGCGCGGGGGCGATGGTTTCCCGGCAGGTCAGCCGCAACGGATTCGTCTCCATCCTGATCGCCCGGCTCATTCCCGGTCCGCCGTTCGCGGTGTGGAACTACGCGGCCGGAATCGCCCGGATGAACTTCGGCGAGTATTTCCTCGGAACCTTGATCGGGACGCTCCCCGCACATATTGTTTTTGCCTATTGCGCCGACGCTCTTTTCAACGGCACCATGAGTGAGGGCGATGCCGTGAAGCGGCTGGCAATCGTCGCCGCTTTGGTGATCTCGTTGGTCCTTTTGACCGCGCTGCTGAAGCGTCGGTTCGCCCGCAATGGCGTGAACGGCTGATCGCTCAGGAGCTTTCGGGGTCAGGTCTCCACTTTCCTGTCACAGGAGAGTGGAGACCTGACCCCACAATGACCGGTTGCACAGACCCTTGTGCAGCGAAAACCGTGTGCTACACTCAAAGTTCCGGCATGATCGAGATCCAGATCGTCCCGAGCGACATCCGTCGCAACGTGCGGTACGTTTTCTTCGACCGCAAGCGTGTGGTCGTCGCCATCTGCGTGCTGACGGTGGTCCTTGCGGCCATCATCGGCTCGATGGCTGCCGCTCCGACGGTCATCCGGCGCGTCTATAAAGACAACTACGCCAAGTCGATGCGCGTCGAACGCGACATCCAGCGCGAGCGGCTGCGCGAGAACATCGTGCAGATGAACTCGCTCGAGCGCAGCCTCGAGGATCATCGCGTCCGCGTGGAAAAGCTGATTACCGTCTACGGCCTCGAGCATAACCTCGGGCAGGGGGGGTTTTCGTTTCCGTTGCACGTGGACGGCAATCCCGCCGAAGTGCAGCTCGAGGATGCCGCCCATCGGGAGACGGCGCTGCGCCACGCGATGGCCCGGCTGCAGCAGCAGCTCGACCTGCTGGCGGGTTATGAGTCGGCGAACGCGGAGATGGTCCGGCACACGCCCTCGATCCTACCCGTGCCATCCGACCAGTTCGTGCTGACGTCGCCCTTTGGCATGCGCATCTCTCCGTTCACTCGCGCGGCCGATTTTCATAAAGGGCTCGACCTCTCCGCGCCGACCGGCACCCCGGTTTATGCCGCGGCCGACGGAGTGGTCAGCTTTGCCGGACGTTACCCGCTGCGCGAAAGCGTCCAGTGGTGGCGCTTCGGCAACGTGGTGGTCATCAGGCACTCCGATCGGTTCGTGACCATCTATGGCCATTGCGAGACGATCAAGGTGCACCGAGGCGAGGGAGTGCGGCAGGGGCAGGCGATCGCCACCGTCGGATCGACCGGCTGGAGCACGAACTCGCACCTGCACTACGAGGTGCGCAGTGACCTGGAGCAAGTTGGAACGTACGTGCCGATCGATCCGCGCATCTACATTCTCAATTATCAGTGGAGCAACGAGGCGAACCTGCTGGCGCGGGCTCGCAGCAGCAAGGACTACGGCAACTTCGACCCGCTACCGTCTGCATTTCTCGGGAAGGGGAAGGTGAAAGCGAAGGGGAGAAGGAGGGTGTGATGAGTGCAGCCGCCGATCAATCAAATTTCCCAACCATGATCATTCCGCGCGGAACGGAAATCCGCGTGAATCAGCATGGACAGCTCTCGATCAAGACTCCCGGGAACCTGGTGATCCAGAACTCCGGTCTCTACTCCGAGTTGGAGTCGACCAACGGCTCGATCCGCATCGAGGAGAACGTCACCGTCGAGGCGGTGAGCATCCGCGCCGCGCAGGCCTGCTTCATCCAGGGGACAGTGACCGCGTGGAAAGTGCGCGCGCGCCGGATCACGCTGGAGGACAAGGCCAGGGCCTTCATCATGCTGCAGGAGTCGGAGACGCTCGAGCTGTCGAAGACCAGCCGGCTGGTGGGCAATTTCGCGAACGAAAAAGAGCTGTTCCTGATGATGGGGAAGTTCACCGCGCAGCTCAAAGAGCTCCCCGGGTCGGTGGACATGACCGCGCCGACACCGCTGGCCGAGAGCGTCCGGCCGCCGCAATCGATTGCCGCGCCGCCTCCGCGCGATGACGCCGCCGAACACCTTCGCGCGGCGCAGGGGCTGCTGGAGCGCGAGGTCAACCGCACCGATCTCGCTCCCGCGGAAGCGGAGGCGCTGCGCGAGGTGCTGTACGCGCTGCGCGAGCGCAACATCCCGCGCATCGCCAACGTGTACCGTGACGCGTTTTCCGAGGTGAAGGCGCCGAGCGACGCGGTGCGTCAGGCGCTCGATCATCTCGATCGCTATTTCCGGCGGTAACGTGTGCGGCCGGCGCCGCGAACAACGTGGCGACGGCTCTTGGCCGGCGCATGAGCCGACTGAGAGTCGGCTCTACCTGAGAGCCGGCCCTACGTTCCCATAAAATCCCGCCTTCATGCTCCCGCTATCCGACCACAATCCGCGCACGATCACGCCGGTGGTCAACGTTCTGCTGATCGCGGTGAACATCTGCGTATTTTCCTGGGAGCTGTCACTCGGTCCGAATATAAAACACGCGCTCGATCTCGTCTCCTTCGTTCCGGCGCGATTCTGGTACGCGCCGCTCTATCCGCCGAATGTCATCCGCATCCTGCTGTCGATGTTTCTGCACGGCGGATGGCTGCACCTCGGCGGAAACATGCTCTACCTCTGGATCTTCGGCGACAACATCGAGGACCGCCTCGGGCACGTGCGCTACGGCCTCTTCTATCTTCTGTGCGGGTTCATCGCCACCATGACCCATGCGGTGATGAATGCCGGCTCGACCGTTCCGGCGATCGGAGCATCGGGCGCGATTGCCGGCGTCCTCGGTGCGTATCTGATCCTCTTTCCGCGCGCGCGGGTGACGACGCTGATTCCGATTTTCGTGTTCGTGATGATTCGCGAGATTCCCGCGATCATCGTTCTCGGATTGTGGTTCGTGCTGCAGCTGTTCGTGGGGATCGCTTCGAACGGCCCGCAGACGCAAAACGCCGGCGGCGTGGCCTACTTCGCGCATATCGGCGGTTTCGTGGCCGGCATGCTTCTGGTGGTGCTCATGGGCGGCCTGCGTCGCCGGCGCCCGCGCGCGGCTTACAACGAGCTCTGGCGGTAGCGCCGCGCGGTATCCTCCGGATCGGCCACGTTGATGGCGCTGCCGCTCCCGAGCTCGAACCCGGCGTGCATCGAGAGGCGCGGAAACAACTGAACGTACCAGTGCGCCGCCGGCTGGCGCTGGAAGTTCAGAAGAATCCAGTTGAACGAGTCAGCGATCGCCAGCATGCCACGAGTAGCTTGCTGCAGCAGCGCCGCGAGGCCATTGTCTTCGCGAAACTCGGGGGCGTGGCGTGTGGGGACGATCCACTGCTCGTGCGCCATCGATGCGCCGCGCGGTGCGATCCAGCGGTAGTGCTCCGTTGATTCGATGAGCGGCTCGTCATCGATCGCGCAAAGTGGACATCGCAACGACGCGGCGAAGGCCTGTGATTCGCGCGCGATCCGCGGCGGCAGAAACGGCGTGGCCAGGATCTGCGAATGCATGTGCGGGATCGAGGCGCCGGCGAGAAGCCCGTGATTTTTGAAGATGCAGACGCACACGGCACGAGGCGCCAAGGTATGGTAACGATCGATATAGCAGGCGACGACGCCCGAGGCGTGCGCGGGCGGGAGCCGGTCGAAGGTGGCACCGTGTTCCGGGCTCTCGACGATCACCTCGTGCTGCGCCGTCGCCGGATACTTGTTCGGAACGACGCGGATGCTCCACGGATCGCCGGCGCGCCAGATCTCCGGAGGCGTGTCTGCCTCATGGCCGGGACAGAAGGGGCAGCGGTCGATTCCTTCGCCAAAGGCGTTCGGGCGGCCGGCGCGCTCCGGCGCGATGATGACCGGATCGCCGGTGATGCGATTCTGGCGAATCACGGCCGTTCCAACCGCCGTGCGACGCCGATGCGCTGCAACATGCCGAGAAGGCCGGCGAGCAGCAGCAGAAGGGACATCCACTCCAGCGCCGTGGCGCCACCGTAGCTCTGCGCCGCCCAGCCGTTGCTGAAAAGGATGAACGAAACGATCGGGAGGGTGACCAGCGCCAGGACAAACTCACCGCGGCCGATGGATTCGTAGTTGCGCGTGTGGAAGGTGGCTTCGATCTGCGTGCCGGTGTAGCCGTTCAGCATGACCACGATGGTCGCCACGACCACCAGCGACTCGCGCACGCCGCTACCGATCAGCCAGCAGGCGGCGAGGGCACTGTCGGAGATCCGATCGCAAAGATGATCGAGAAAATCTCCGAAACGGCTCTCCTTTTGCTGCGCCCGGGCCACGATCCCGTCGAACGCGTCGGCGAAGCCGGCGGCGATGATCGGAACAATGGCGATCAGAAACAGCGCAGGTCGCGGCCCGGCCGCAGCCAGGAGGGCCGCACCGATCAGATTGAGCGCGAGCGCGGTGAGCGTGATCGCATTCGGCGAGAGCGGCACCACGCGCGCAATCGGCGAAAACCAACGGCTGAGCCGTTCCCGCCACGGATGCATGAGATCGGATTGTAGTCCCAGGTGTGGGAGCGGCCACCCTCGGCGGGCGAGGGCGCCCGCCGCCACACGAGTCAATAAATGATCACCGTGTCGCCTACATTCGCCATCGCGTAGAGCTTGGCGATGTTGTCGTCGCCGAGGCGCACGCAGCCGTGCGAGGCCGATTGGCCGAGCTTGTCCGGCTCGTCGGTGCCGTGGATGCCGTAGCCGTCGCCGAGCTCCAGCCGGTATTTGCCGAGGACGTGATCGTAGTGCCGTTGCTTGGTATCGATCGGCGGAATGATGATCGCGTTGCCGGCGATGATTTCCTTACCGGGCGGAAGCTCGCGCGCGGAGTCGCCGTTGTACTCGACAACAGTATTGCCCTTGACCTTGAGGATCGGGTCGCTGTTGCCGGAGAACCACGACCAGACGCCTTCACCGGCGGTGCTGACGAGATTGCCGGTGCGCGCGTTGATTTGCGTCCCGGGATTCAAATGCACGACGCGCATCCCGTTCTTGCGCGCCTCCTCGACGTAGTGCCAGTCGGGAGGGACCCACTGCGGATTCTCTTGCCTGGAGACGACGTGAAGCTTTCCGATCGGCGTGTCGAAGACGTAGGTTCTCCCATCCACGGCGAGCGTCGTCCCTTTTCCGGTGGCGCAGACGGCCTTAAAGACCGTCTGCCCGTTGCGACGGACGTACAGCTTGTGCTCCGCGGTGGAAACGATGATGCTCTGGCCGGTATCGGGAACATCATCCATTTGACTGTGGATCGATCCCACTCTGTTCTGCAGCGCGTTAACCTCAACGGCGCGTTGCGTGGCACTCTGGCGCAGCGCGCCCCCTTTACCGCCCGTCCGCTGGGCGATCAGATGATCGATGACCACCACGCGGTCGAGGCGGCGCAAATCGCGGATGTTGATCCACTCGCCGGCGACGGCGAACGAGGTGAGTCCGAGCGCTAGAACCAGCAGCGCCCATGATCCGAGAAATCCGGTCCATCGGGGCATCAAGTCTCCTCAGAAAATATAGACGCGAGTGTCTTTGCTGATCCGCGGCCAGATCGCCGCGAGATCGGCCTCCGGCACCATGAGCGAGCCCGGCTTCGGGCCCTGCAACGGGCTGTCGGGCGGCGGTGGCGAGTGGATCACGTAGTGGTTCGGCAGAAAGATCACGTAACGGCCGAGCCAGTTGCGCATCTCCTGCCCGCGAATCGGCTCGTTACGCATGGCGTAGACCCAGCTCGGGACTGCCGAGGTGTAA
The DNA here is from genome assembly GCA_041483175.1 of Thermoanaerobaculia bacterium. Classification (GTDB taxonomy): domain Bacteria; phylum Acidobacteriota; class Thermoanaerobaculia; order Gp7-AA8; family Gp7-AA8; genus Gp7-AA10. The sequence continues at coordinate 10,264 of JBGPFD010000045.1, forward strand.
TCGGAATCCGTTCCGATGACGTTAAAAGCGCCTTTGAGCGGAAGGAAGGTCCACGTTCGTCCGTCGCGCGAAGCGATTGTTCGCGCCGGACCGATCTCGACAGGCGCTTCGCGAACCACGTCTTTTCCGATGCGAAATTGCATTCTCTTCTTCGCCGTGTCGATGGAAATGTAGAACTGTTCGCCCTGCACGCTTTCGAGATATTTCAGCCGGCCATCGAGCTCGCTGGCGAGCTGATCTCTGTTCAGGTCCATCTGCGCCAGCTCGTCGCGGACCCGGTTGAGCTCGGCAGGGGAGTTCTCGATGTTCTGAAACAGAACGGCCGACTTCTCGCGGATCCGGCTACGCTGCTGTGCAGCGAACACGAACGTCGTGGCAGCAATGAGCAGCAGAAGCAGGTTCAGCCATAGAGGCGGGCGGGGAAAAGAGCGGCGATCAGCCCTTGCGGGTGGCGGGAAGATCCGTTGTTCGGGCATACCGAACGGAAGAATAGCGAGCGGCGTGCCAAGCACGGGCGTCATCACACCTCGAGCTTGTCGTGGGGGCGCGCGACGATGGCGTACAGCGCGGGCATAAGGAACACGCTGAGGAGCAGACGCGAGAAGAGGCCGCCGACAATGACAAGCGCGAACGGCTTCTGCGTGTCGGAGCCGATGCCGGTCGACAAGGCTGCGGGGAGGAGTCCCAGCGCCGCGACGAGCGCGGTCATCATGATCGGGCGCAGCCGGAGGATCGCCGCCTCGCGTGTCGCCACGGTGATGCCGCGGCCATCGCGACGGAGCTCGTTCGCGTACGAGATATAGATGACCGCCGTCTGCACGGACACGCCGAAGAGGGCGATGAATCCGATTGCGGAAGAAACGGAGAAGGGCGTGCCGGTGAGCCGCAGAGCGAGAAGGCCGCCGATGGGCGACGAAAGCACCACCGCGAGCACCGTGATCATCGGGAATTTGAAATTCGAATAGAGCATGAACAGCAGCATGAAGATCAGCAGCAACGTGATCGGGATGATGATCTGCAGTTGCTTGCGCGATGCCGTGTACTCCTCGTACTCGCCGCCCCACACCACGCGATAGCCGGCCGGAATGCTCATCGCTTTTGACACCTGCTGCTGCGCATCCTGCACGGCGCTGGCGAGATCGCGACCGACAATCGAATATTGCACGCCGATGTAACGCGAATTGTCCTCGCGATAGATGAACGACGCGCCGTTGACCACCTCGATCTTCGCCAGCTCCTTCAGCGGAATCTGCTGCCCGCCGGGGGTGGCCACGAAAATGTTGCCGATCGCTTCCGCGGTCTGACGATATTGCGGCTGGAGGCGTACCACCAGGTCGAACAGACGCTCGCCCTGCACTACCTGCGTTGCCGCGGTGCCGCCGACCGCCGCTTCGATCAGGCCATTGATGTCAGCGACGTTGAGGCCGTAGCGCGCGATCTTCTCGCGATCGATATCCACGGCCAGGCTTGGCTGGCCTAGCTGTTTGGCCACCGAGATCTCCTTAATACCGCGGACGTGCTGCATGACGCGCTTGATCGCATCCGCACGGTTCTCCAGGACGGCGAGATCGGGCCCGAAAATTTTCACCGCAAGCGCGCTTTTCAGTCCCGTCTCGGCCTCGTCGACGGCATCCTCGGCCGGCTGCGTGAAGTTGAAGACGATTCCGGGAAAGGCTTTCAGCTTTTCATTGATCGCCTCGATCAGCCCCTCCTTGCGCCGGTACCTTCCGTTCCACTGGTCGTACGGCTTGAGGCCGACAAAGAATTCGTCGTTGAAGAAGCCCGTCGGATCGGTTCCGTCGTCCGGCCGTCCCAGTTCGTTTGCCACTACCGTCACCTCGGGAAAGGAACGGAGAATCGCACGTACCTGAGGCGAGATTTTCGACGCTTCCTCGAAGGAAATGGTCGACGGCATCGTGGCCCGAATCCAGAGCGAGCCCTCGTCGAGGTGCGGCATGAACTCGGCGCCGATTCCTGGAATCAGCAGCAGCGAAAGCGCGAACAGGATCACGGAAACGATCGTTGTGGTCCACGGTCGCGCCAGGCAGAAGTCCAGGCCTCGCGTGTATGCGTCGCGAATCTTCTCGAAGATGAAGTTGCGGCGTTCGCGGACGCCACGGCGCAGCGCCCAGGAGCAGAGCACTGGTACCAGCGTCAGTGTGAGCACGAGCGCGCCGATCAAGGCGAAGATCGTCGTGTCGGCCATCGGCTTGAACAGTTGTCCGGACGGCCCGCTCAAGGCATAGATTGGCAGAAAACCGGCAACAATCACCGCCACGGCGTAGAAGATCGGGCGATCGACCTCGGCGGCCGCATCGACGATGACCCTGGTGACGCTCTGGCGATGCTCGCTCTCGGTGTTCAAGGCCACCCGCCGGAAAATGTTCTCCGCCATGACCACCACGCCGTCGACGAGAATGCCGAAATCGATCGCCCCGATGGACAACAGATTCGCCGGCACGTGTTTCAAGTCGAGAAATATGAAGGCGACCAGCAGCGACAACGGGATGGTCGCGGCAACGATCAGGCCCATGCGCAGGTCATAGAGAAAGAAAATCAGGACGATGATCACCAGGAGCATGCCGCGCAGAAGGTTGTCCTCCACGGTCCTCGTCGTCAGGGCGATCAGCTCGCGCCGGTCGTAGAACGGATGAATCTTCACATCCGCGGGCAGAATCGATTGATTCAGCTCGCGCGTCTTCTTTTCGATCGCGTTGAGGACGACCTGCGCCTGTTCGCCTTTGCGCATCAGGATCACGCCTTCGACGGCTTCGTCGCGATCGTTGAATCCGAACTGCCCCAGCCGTGGCGCCTCGCCGATGACCACCTGTCCGATGTCTTTGACGAGCACGGGGGTTCCGTTGTGAACGGCCACGACGACGTTGCCGATGTCCTCCGGCGTGGTAAGCCGGCCGAGGCCGCGCACGTAATAAAACTGGCCCCCCTGCGCATAGAAGCCGCCGCCGGCGTTGCTGTTGTTCTCGCTCAGCGAGTTGACGATGAGCGGAACCGAGAGGCCGACCGCGGCGACTTTCGCCGGATCGAGCAGAACCTGGTACTGCATCGTCGGCCCGCCGAGGCCGGAGTCATCGGCCACCCCAGGAACCGATTTGTACTGGCGCTCGATCACCCAATCTTCGAGCGTCTTGAGTTCCGTCGGCGAGCGGTCAGGGCTATCGATGACGTAGCGATAGATCAGGCCTGACGGTGAAAAGAGGGGCGCAATCGATGGTGTGACACCGGCCGGTAACGAGACCTCGCCGAGTCGCTCGAAAGCCTGCTCGCGCGCGAAGTAGTTGTCGGTGTTATTGGTGAAGGCCAGCCGGACGTCGGATAGACCATACAGCGAGATGGAACGGATGACGGTCATGTTCGGAATGCCGTTCATCTCCACTTCCATCGGCACGGTAATCAGCCGCTCGACTTCCTCGGACGCATGCCCCTCCCATTGCGTGATGATCTCGACCCGCGGCGGCGAAAGGTCTGGATAGGCATCGACCGGCAGGCGGCGGAAGGAGTACGTGCCGCCGCCGATCAGCAGAATCGAGAAAAAGATGACCAGAAACCGCTGACGGAGCGATCCGGCGACGACGCGGTTGATGAACGAGCTGCGCTCGTCCGGTTCGCTCAAGCCGTTGAGCGGCTCGACCGGGGGCGTCGTCACGAGTGCTCCTCCGTCTGCAGAAACACTCCTCCTTCGACCACGATCGCTTGTCCCGGTGTGAGTCCGGCGGTGATTTCCTGACGATCGCCGACGCGCGATCCGATCTGCACCTGCTGTCGCGTGAACGTGCCGTCCGGTTTAGCGATGAAGACGAACGGGACGTTCTGGTCATCGCGGAGAACGGCCGAGACGGGGACGAGCACGCCGTGTGCCGGCGTTCGCGTGTGCATGGAGACCCGGACGTACAGATCGCGCTTGAGGATTTCGCCGGGATTGGGAACGTCGAGACGCACGGAGACGGCACGGGTGTTCGGATCGACGAGCGCGGCGATGTAATCGACCCGGCCGCGCAATGACTGCCCCGATCCGGTGATGACCATTGCCGGATCGCCGACGTGGACCGATGGGAGATCGGCCTCGAACACGTTGGCCATCACCCAGACGCTCGACAGGTCGGCGACCGTGAAGCAGGGCGTCGTCGAGGCCTGCAGCAGTTGGCCGGGTGAAACGAGCCTTTCGACCACCGTGCCGCTGATCGGCGCGCGGATGATGCCGCCGAGATTCGCGGCCGGCCGGTTTTCGCGAATGTCGCTGATCGTCTTTTCGTCGACGCCGAGCGAACGCAATTGCTGGATCGCGGCGTCGCGATCGGATTCGGCATTGATGGCATCGGTCTGCGCCTGCTCGAGATCGCGCCGGGCGATCGCGTCGTTCTTGAAGAGCTGTTGATCGAGATCGGCGATGCGCCGCGCGTTGCGCGCGGTGGCCTCGGCCTTGCGCAGCGCGCTGATCGCGGCTGCAAAATCGGGGGAGGCGACGATCGCCAGCGGCTCGCCTCGGCTGACCCGGCTGCCGACACCGACCAGAATCCGCGCGACCGGGCCCGAGATCGGCGACAACACCTGTGTGGAGCGATTCTGATTGAAGGCCACCGTGCCGGTCGTATCGATGGTTCGTTGAAATGACGAGAGGGTGACGGGCTCGGTGCGAATGCTTCGCAAGGCCTGCCACTTGCCTTGCGCTTTGGCGGCGGCGTTCGCGGCCGCATCGTTGCTTTCGCGCCCGCACGAAACGGACGCAAGCAGAACGGCGGCTCCAATGATGCTTGCGGATCTCTTCATGGACGTTCTCCCGGTTTGGCGGCAGGCAGGGGCGCTCCGATTGCTAGCTCGAGTGCAGCCAACGCATCGTTCGCCGCACCGAGCGCATCGACGTACTGCGTCTGGGCCGACAACAGCGTGCGTTTGGCATCGAGAAGATCGAGCGCAGACGAGCCGCCGAGTCCGTAACTGACCGACGCGACGCGGTAAACCTCACGGGCCTCGGGAAGGAGCTGGTCGCGAATGAAAAGCGCCTGGCGCAGCGACGTCGACGCCGTGGCGAATGCCGTCTGCACATCGAGGCTGACCTGTGCGCGGATATCGGCGATGTTCGCGATCAGTTCCTCTTCGCGATGCCGCGCCGCGGCCACTTCGCCGCGCTGGTGCTGCCAGAAGAAGATCGGTACGCCGATGCCGATCGCGCTGGTGTACGTCGTCGGAGTCCCACCGACCGCGTTGCGCGTCGCGGTAACGTTGATGTCGGGAGCCCAGAACTCCCGCGCCAGGCGGGTCGCGGCGCGAGCCCCTTCCAACTGCGCCACCACGCTCTTGATCTCCGGGCGCGACGTTTCGGCGATTTGTTCGAGCGTCTCGATCGAGGGGACTGCCCCAGCGACATCGAGCGTGTCGGTAGTCTCGAGCGGTGCACCGCCCATCCGGCCGAGGATGCGATTCAGCGAAGCGCGCGCGGTGGCGCTCGCCCGATCGTTGGAGATCAGATCGTTCTCCGCCTGCGCAAGATCGGTCTGCGCCTTCACCACATCGACTCTGGCGACCGTTCCCGCGAGAAATCGCGCCCGCGTCTTCTGCACGAATTCCGACGCGAGTTGCTCGCTCTGCTGGAGATCTTCGCGATGCCGAACGGCGACCAGGATCGCGTCGTAACCTTGCGCGGCCTGAGAGGCGATCTGCTGCTGCAATTGCGTGACGTTGTATTCCGCCGCGCGCAGCTGCGCCGTTGCGACGTCGCGCCGCAGGCCGCGTTTTCCGGGAAACGGGAGCGTAACGCCGAACCCCTGATCGCTGGCGTTTGCCGAGCCGGGGTTCAACACGTTCGTCTGGCCGGCAACATCGGCGGTGAACGTCGCGTCCGAGAATGCAGCGGCGACCACGACCTGCGCGCGCGCCTCTTCGACCTGCGCGCGCGCTGCGGCGAGCGCGGGATTCCTTGCCAGAGCCGCATCGATGGCCTGCTGGCGCGACAGCCGAAGCGGTTCGGTCGCTCTCGGAAGCGGCGTGACCTGTGCGGTCGCGCCGGCGGCGCAACAGGTGAGGACAGAAAAAACGAACAATCGCAAATTCTCGAGCACGGGGCGCTCCGCCACATTGTGGGCAAGGGAAACTTCCGGGGCTTGTGGACGGAAAGGAAACGGCGGTTACGCCGCGGGAGGGGCGCGTGAAGGGAGCGGCAGCGGATCGTCAACCGCGACAATCGGTACGACGACGCTGGCGTAGGTGTGGACAATCGCTTGCGGGGCACCAACCGAGGCAGTGACGATCGGCAGCCGGCCGGTCCCCGTTGCGCAGATGGCGCAGGCGGTGCTGCTGGTTGCTCCGCTGGCGCTGGACTGCAGGGGATGGCTGTGCAGAAGCGGCTCGGCCGCGAGCAGTGCCGCCACCAGAACGATGAAAAGAGTCAGCCGCGGAAACATTTGCTGCATCAGATCTTACAACGTAAGCCGAGGCCGCCGGTCGATATTCCGCGTGGAATAACGCCTGCGCACGGGCGATTTGATAGGCGGGTTAGGAGATCGCAATGTCTGAAGCAAACGGGATCAAACAGGTGACCGATCAGGATTTCGACAACGTCGTGCTGCGCGGCGGCAAACCCGCTCTGGTCGATTTCTGGGCTCCCTGGTGCGGCCCCTGCCGCATCATCGGACCGATCGTGGAGGAACTGGCGCCGACGTATGAAGGGAAGGCGATCATCGCCAAGATGAACGTCGACGACAACCCCGAAGTGGCCCAGAAGTACGGCATCACGTCAATTCCGACGTTGATGATGTTCAAGGACGGCAAGCTGGTCGACCGCATCGTCGGCGCGATGCCGAAGCGCGAGCTGCAGAAGTTCATCGATCGCAATCTGTGAGTGGTCCTTTTCTGCGACAATGACCAGCCGGCCCTCGGGCCGGCTTTTTTATGCTCTCGGATCTTGATTCTCTGATGCGCGCACGCGGCATCGGGGCCGTCGTGGCGCCGATGCACGAGTCGACACACTCCGCGTTTCGATGGCTCAGCCGCGGGGCCAGGGTCACGCGCGGCTACGCCATCAAACTGCTCGATCGCGCGCCGCTGCTGCTCAGCTATCCCATGGAGCGCGAGGAGGCGTGGGCGACCGGACTCGAGACGCGCCTGATTCACGATTTCGGATATGACGCGATCTTCAAGGCGGCGCCGAACGCGGTCGAGGCGTACGCCACGTTTTTCGACCGCGTGCTGCGCGAGCTCGGCGCGGGGAAGGTCATCGATTTTGCCGGCAATGTCCCCTTTCACCTCTATCACGGGATCGCCGAGGCGATGGAACAGCGCGGATGGACGATCTACCGGAGCGGCGGCGACGATCTGATCCAGCTCGCTCGAAAACGGAAAGAACCGTGGGAGATCGAGATGATCGCCTCGGTCGGCGCGCGGACTGAAGCCGTGGTCGATCGCGTGCGCCGCATCCTGCGTCAGTCGGTTTTGGAAGGCGATCACCTCTTGTATCAAGGCGAAGTGCTGACCCTCGGCCATCTCAAACAAGTCGTTTCCTCCGAAATCGCCCGTCTGGGGATGGTGGAAGATCACGAGACCATCCTCTCGCAGGGGCGCGATGCCGCCATCCCGCACTCCCGCGGCGACGCGGCGGCGATGGTGCGGCAGTCGGTGCCGATCGTGCTCGATATCTTTCCCTCCGATCGCGCCAGCGGCTATTTTTTCGACCTCACACGGACCTTCTGCGTCGGTCCGATTCCCGATGCGCTGCAACGCGTTCACGCTGACGTTCACGCCGCGTTTCAGCTTGCTGCCACGGAGATGCGCGCCGGAATGCCAGCGCAGACGTATCAGGCGCTGGTCTGCGATTTCTTCGAAGCGCGCGGCTACACCACAACGCGATCAAGTCCCGAAACGCTCGAGGGCTACGTTCACTCGCTCGGGCACGGCGTGGGTCTCGATGTGCATGAGAAGCCGTTTTTCGGATTGACACCGACGAACCACGACGCGGTCGAAATCGGCGACGTGGTAACCATCGAGCCGGGCCTCTATTTTCCGGATCGTGAGATCGGCGTGCGCATCGAAGACACGCTCGTAGTGCGGGAGGACGGGCGGGTGGAGTCGCTTTGCCGGAGCGACCGGGGGCTGACGCCGTAGGCGCTCAAGTGTGGCGGCGGGCGCGCTCGCCCGCGGGGGTGCGCGCCTCGACACAGCTACCGCGCGAACTTCTTGATCGCCTTCGCCAGCGTGTATCCCTTCATGAACGCCTGCTTACGATAGCCGCGGCCGTCAAAGGAGTAGACCGTCACCCCGGACGCTTCCTCGAAGAAAAAGTGCGTTCCCATGGCCGCTGCCTTGAACGTCACCTGCTGGCGGCCGTCGCCGCAGAGCGAAGCGAGAAACATCGCCGTCGGATGTGGGACGATCTCCGGAGCCACGCGTTTCGGCGGCGCGGCAGCGAGCGCGGAGGCGGCAGTGAGGAGTGCGACGAACCCGATTTTGCGAAGCATGGGGCGATATTCTAGTGTGGTGAGTCAGAGATACCCAGCCCGGAGGGTTGCGGGCGGCGACGGGCCGTCTGCTTCGTTGAGGCTCCTCGACGATGTCTCGCATCGCCAACGTCGCGGCGCCTCGCATCCCGCCCGTCGGCGCCCGCAACGAAATGCTGCGTATCTCTGACTCACCA
>JBGPFD010000046.1:0-18792 GCA_041483175.1 Thermoanaerobaculia bacterium
AGCAAAGGGGCGTAGCGCCCCTTTTTTGTTCTTTGTCGCATTCGATTCGGCGGGTCGCTCGAGACCCTTCAGCTACGCGCCCACCTCGGACCCAGCCACGGGGAGCGGGCGAATGGGCGTGCCCCCGTGGACCAATTGCTGAAGCTACCTCTCTCTCTGCAACGCGAGCCGGAGGGTCTCGTGGGGTCCGCCGAACCAAGAATTTCGAATGAAGAATGAAGAAGTGGGTGGCGTGATTCTCAATTCTTCATTCGAAATTCCGAAATTCGAAATTCTTAATTCATTTCTCCTTCATCGATAGAATGCGCAGCCTATGAAGCTCGCATTCATTGGCCTCGGCGCCATGGGTTTCCCCATGGCCCGCCATCTCGCAAAACAGCACGACGTCACGGTCTGGAATCGCACGCGCGAAAAGGCTGAGCGCCACGCGCGCGAACACGGCACGCATCTGGCGCGCGATGTCGCCGACTGCGCCGCGGCGGAGGTCGTCATCACCATGCTGCCGACCAGCCGCGAGGTCGACGAGATCGTCGGCAAACTGCTGCCACAGCTCCGGCGCGGCACGTTGTGGATCGACGCCACAAGCGGCGATCCAAACGTCAGTCGCGAAACGGCGCGCCGGCTGGCCGAAAAAGGCGTGGCATTCGTCGATGCTCCCGTCACAGGGGCGACTGTTGGCGCCGAGAACGCCACGCTGACGATCATGGTCGGCGGCAGCAGCGAAGACTTCGCGCGCGCCGAGCCGATCCTTCGCATCTGCGGCAAAACAATCATTCATGCCGGGCCGGTCGGCGCCGGGCACGCCATCAAGGCGCTGACGAACTCGATCATGGGGGCGACGGTCTGGATCACTTCGGAATGCCTGCTGCTGGCCAAACAGTACGGGATCGACATGAAGACGGCGCTGGCCATCACCAACGCGGGAAGCGGCCGCTCAAATGCGTCGGAGAATCTCCTTCCGATGCGTTTACTCGAGGGCAAGTGGCCGCTGATCTTCAAGCTCGTGCATCACGACAAGGACATCCGCATCGCCTCGTCCATTGCGCATCAGCAGCACGCGTCGACCCCGATGCTTGCGCTGACGCAGCAGCTTTTTACGGCCGCGCTGATCGAGCTCGGCCAGGACGCCGACTACATCGAGGTGGCGAAGGTCGTCGCCCGGTGGAACGGCACAACATGGGAGTCGCAGACATGAAGAAGCTTGTCGTACTCGCTGCCATTCTTCTCGCCGCCTGCAAGCCAACCGAATCGACAAACACGACCACGACGACCACCACGGTCACCGAGTCGTCGGCGACGGTTGCAACCGCTGCCCCGACCGAGACGACCATCACCACATCGACAACGGCGGTGGCAACCGCAACCACCGCCACAACGCCCGTCGCACCGGCCTCCGCGACGACGCCGAAGGCGAGGAAACCCGCAGCGAAACCGGCGGAGGAAAAGCCGGCAACGACCGCATCGCCGGCGACGGTCGCTCCTGAGCCGGCACCCGCTGCACAACCCGCCCCGGCGCCTGCCCCAGCCACGAAAACCGAAGCGCCGCCGGCGCCTGGGCCATCGAGTCTCTCGGCCGACGGGGCCGGCGTGTTTAAGGCGAAGGGCTGCCCGGTGTGCCATGGCGCGAACGCCGACGGCAACACCGCGATCGGGAAGAAGAACAACATCCCCGACTTTCACTCCTCGGCGGTGCAGAGCCAGTTGGACGCCGAGCTGGCGAAGATCATGACGCAGGGGAAAGGGCCGATCTCCTCGTCGGCGCACAAGAGCAAGAACCTTTCGGCCGATCAGGTGAAGGCCGTGATCGCCTGGATACGTTCGCTCCATTGACCGGATACAATTCGCGCCGCGATGAGAAAGAAGCTGATTTTTCCGATTGCCTTCCTGTTCGCGCTGCCGCTTTGGGCTGACGAAGGGATGTGGCTCTTCAACCACCCGCCGCGCCAGATCCTGGAGCAGCGTTACCACTTCAACCCGACGCAGACCTGGCTCGATCACCTGCAGAAGTCATCGGTCCGCTTCAACAGCGGCGGATCGGGATCGTTTGTTTCCGCCGACGGGCTGCTGCTGACGAATCACCACGTCGGTCTCGACTGCCTGCAGAAGATCAGCACCGCGACGCATGACTACGTGACCACCGGCTATCACGCGAAAACGCATGCCGAAGAAGTGAAGTGCGTGGACCTCGAGCTCAACGTCCTGATGAACATCGAAGACGTCACCGATCGCGTCAGTGCCGCGGTCACAGCGGGCATGGCGCCGGCCGACGCGCAGCGCGCGCGCCGCGCGGTGATGAACACCGTCGAAAAGGAGTCGCTCGACAAGACGGGGCTGCGCAGCGACGTGGTCACGCTCTATCAGGGCGCGCAGTACCACCTCTACCGCTACAAGAAGTACACCGACGTGCGCCTGGTGTTCGCGCCGGAAGTGGCCGTGGCCTTCTTCGGAGGCGATCCGGATAATTTCGAGTATCCGCGCTACGACCTCGACGTCTGTTTCTTTCGCGCCTACGAAAACGACAAGCCGGTCAAGGTCGACAACTACCTCCGTTTCAGTGCGACCGGCCCAACTGACGGCGATCTGGTCTTCGTCTCCGGGCATCCCGGCTCCACCAGCCGCCTCAATACCCTCGATCATCTCGAGTTCTACCGCGACGTGACCTATCCGTTCATTCTCAATCTGCTGCGGCGGCGCGAGGTGCTGCTGAACACGTACAGTGAGCGAAGCGCGGAAAACGAACGCCGCGCGCACGACGCGTTGTTCGGCATCAAGAATTCGCGGAAGCTGTACGTGGGACGCATCGCCGGCCTGCAGGATCCGTCGATCCTGAAGAAGAAGGCCGACGCCGAGGCAACGCTGCGACAGAAGGTGAGCGGAGATGCGCAGCTCAACGCGGCGTACGGTGATGCATGGCAGATGGTCGACGCCGCGCTGGCCGCCTACCGGCCGCTGTATCTTCCGCTTTCGTTCCTCGAGCGCGGACTGGCATTCAACAGCCGTCTGTTCGGCATCGCGCGCACGGCGGTTCGCCTCGCAGATGAATCGCAGAAGCCGAATGCCGAACGTCTGCGCGAATACCGCGAATCGAATCTCGAGTCGCTCAAACAGCAGCTCTACTCCGAAGCGCCGATCTACGACGATCTGGAAACCATGACGCTGGGCGACTCTCTGTCGCACTGGCTGGAAGTCGCCGGCCCGAACGATCCTGCGGTGCGGCTGGTCCTCGGCAACAAGTCTCCGAACGAGCTCGCCTCGGAACTCGTCCGCGGGACGAAGCTGAAGGACGTCGCGTTCCGCAAGAGCCTCGGTGCCGGCGGCAAGGCCGCCATTGATGTTTCGAACGATCCGATGATCGCGCTGGCCCGGCTCGTCGATCCTCGCGCCCGCGCGGTTCGCAAGAGTTACGAAGATACGGTCGAAGAGCCGTGGCGCCAGGCGTACGCGAGAGTCGCGAACGCGACGTTCCGCGCCAGCAGTGGCGACACGTATCCTGATGCGACCTTCACCTTGCGGCTGGCGTTCGGCACGACCAAAGGATTCGAGGAAAACGGCAAGGCTATTCCGTGGGCGACCACGATGGCCGGCACGTTCGAACATGCCGCGGAGCACCACAATCAGCCGCCGTTCAACCTGCCGGACTCATGGCTGTCGAAGAAGGCAGCGCTCAAGGGGAGCACGCCTTTCAACTTCGTCAGCACCGGCGACATCATCGGCGGCAACTCCGGAAGCCCGGTGGTGAGTCGCGCCGGCGAGTTCGTGGGCATTATCTTCGACGGCAACCTGCAATCGCTGCCGTGGGATTACCAGTTCGACGACCGCCAGGGTCGCGCGGTCGCCGTCGACTCGGCAGCCATCCTTGAGGCGCTGCGGAACGTCTATGGCGCGACCGATGTGGTCGGGGAACTGATGCGGAAGTGACGCCCCGTTTCGCGGGGCGAGGGATCTCACGCGCGAGGGCCTTCTCCCCGATCGCGGGGAGAAGGTGGCCGAAGGCCGGATGAGGGGCATCATGAACGTACGTCCGGCCACGTCGGCCGACGCGGCGGCGATCGCCCGAATCTACAACGAAGGAATCGAAGAACGGGTCGCCACGTTCGAGACGCGCCTTCGCGACGCGCGCGATGTGGCCGCGTGGTTCGACGCCCGGCATCCGATCGTGGTCGTGGAGGACGAGGGGGCGATCATCGCCTTCGCCTCGACCTCGACCTATCGGCCGCGCGAGTGCTACGCCGGGATCGCGGAGTTCTCCGTCTATGTCGCGCGGTCGGCGCGCGGGCGGGGGGCGGGACGCATGGCCATGGCGGCTTTGATTGATGCGGCGCGCGCCGTCGGCTTCTGGAAACTCGTCTCCCGCGTTTTCATGGAGAACGAGGCCAGCCGCGGGTTGCTGCGGTCGATCGGATTCCGCGAAGTCGGCACGTACGAGCGTCACGCGCAACTCGACGGCGTGTGGCGCGACGTGGTCATCGTGGAGAAACTGCTCGAGCCGGAAAAAGCGCGATTGAATTGAGATCCTGGAAGGGCGGATCCAGCGTCTGACAATCGACGCGCGCAGCCTGGTTCTCAGGAGAGAAGGCGATCCCAGGAATTCCTATCCGATGACCGTCGAGCCGCCGCAAGGCTTTCCCCAATGGCCAACCGCGTCGTAGCGGGATGACAAGCGCGGCGTTTCGTGTTAGATGCGGCGCCGATGCCCGCGCCACAATTCATCCGCAACTTCTCCATCATCGCCCACATCGATCACGGCAAGACGACGCTTTCCGATCGTCTGCTGCAGAAGACGGGAGCGGTCGAGGTGCGCGAGATGCACGAGCAGATGCTCGACGACATGGATCTCGAGCGCGAGCGCGGCATCACCATCAAGGCGCGCGCGGTGGCGCTGCGCTATCTGGCGAAGGACGGAAACGAGTACACCTTCAATCTCATCGATACGCCGGGCCACGTCGACTTCTCCTACGAGGTTTCCCGCAGTCTGGCGGCTTGCGAGGGGGCCATCCTGGTCGTCGACGCCAGCCAGGGCGTCGAGGCGCAGACGCTGGCCAACAGCTATCTGGCCATTGAGAACGATCTGGCCATTCTGACGGTGATCAACAAGGTCGATCTCCCGTCGGCGGAGCCGGAGAAGGTTCGTGAGCAGATCGAAAACCTGATCGGCCTCGACGCGCATGACGCCGTGCTGGCCAGCGCCAAGGCGGGCATCGGAATCGACGAGATCCTCGAAAAAATCGTCTCCCGGATCCCGCCGCCGAAAGGAAACGCGTCCGGTCCGCTCCGGGCGTTGCTCTTCGACTCGTGGTACGACTCCTATCGCGGAGTCACGTGCCTGCTGCGGGTCGTCGATGGCGAAATTCGCACGGGCATGAAGGTCCGTTTCCTGTCGACCGGCCGCTCGTACGAGGTAACGGAGCTCGGCATCTTCACGCCGAAGACGAAGGCCGTCGACCGGCTCGGGGTCGGCGAGGTCGGTTTTTTCTCGGCGAACATCAAAGACATCGTGCAGGCGAAGATCGGCGACACGGTCACCGGAGAAAAGGATGAGCCGCAACCGCTGCCCGGCTTCCAGGAAGTGAAGCCCATGGTCTTCGCCGGGATCTTTCCCATCAACAACGACGACTACGAAGCGTTGCGCGATGCAGTGGCCAAGCTCAAGCTCAATGACTCCTCGTTCAGTTTCGAGCCGGAGAGCTCCACCGCCCTCGGATTCGGCTTTCGCTGCGGGTTTCTTGGCCTGCTGCACATGGAAATCATCCAGGAGCGCCTGGAACGCGAGTTCAACCTCGAGCTGCTCACCTCGGCCCCCGGCGTCCGTTACCGCGTGACCAAAACCGACGGCGAAGTGCTGGAGATCGACAACCCGCAGAAGATGCCCGATCCCGCGTACATCAGTTTCATCGAAGAGCCGTTTCTGGAAGTGACCATCCTCAGCACCGACGAATTCGTTGGTCCAATTCTCGCCCTGGCAATCGATCGGCGTGGCCAGCAGAAGAAGCTGGAGTACGTCAGCAGTGACAGAGTGATGATCGTGTACGAAATGCCATTAAACGAGGTGATCCTCGATTTTTTCGACAAGCTGAAATCGATCTCTCGCGGATACGCCTCACTCGATTACCAGGTGGTCGGCTACCGCAAGAGCGATCTGGTGAAAATGGACGTTCTGGTCAACGGTGAGCCACTCGATGCTCTCTCTCTCGTCGTTCACAAGGAGAAAGCCTACGCGCGCGGCAAGATGCTCGTGGAGAAGATGAAGGAATTCATCCCCCGGCAGATGTTCGAAGTCGCCCTGCAAGCCGCCATCGGCAATCGCGTGATCGCCCGTGAAACCGTGAAGCCCTTGCGCAAGAACGTGCTGGCCAAGTGTTACGGCGGCGACATCACGCGCAAGAGGAAACTCCTGGAGAAGCAGAAAGAAGGGAAGAAGCGGATGAAACGGGTTGGGAAGGTGGAGATTCCGCAGGAGGCTTTTCTCGCGGTGTTGAAGATCGACTGATCATCGCCGCTCGGGCCGAGGTTTGCGCAGCAATTTCGGGGGCTGTAAGCTGCGTTCCTCCTTCAAAAAGGGGAACGCCGCATGAGACGCACCGCCGCTCTTGCCGTTTGCATGCTTCTGGCCGCCTGCAGCACCACCAAGTCAGTCAACATGGCGGAGCCGCGCCGCGTCGTCGGAACCGATTCCGACGTGCGCATCGACGCCGAAGTCTATGGCGACCGGCTGGGACCGAACGTTACGTTGCCCGTGAAGTACGACATTACCAATCACCGGCAGACGACGATTCTGATCGCGGACCTGCTGCCGGAGAGCACCTACGACCCCGACACGCACACGGTGACCATCGCCATCGGCGCCGAGATCCCCGGAGAGGAGTTCCTCCCGCGCCTGATCCCGATCCGTTCCGGCGAGCGCAAGAGCTTCACCACCGCCGCGCACGTGGTCATCATCGCCACTCTCGCCTCTCCCTGGGTGCAGCGGCCGAACGCCTTACGGCTGAAGGTAAACTTCCTCGGCAATCCCGCTCCGTTCGAAAAACTCATCGCCATCCCGGAAAGGGCGGTGCACGATCCCGCTCTGGCCGCGGAGCTCTTCCCAAAATGGGTCGAGGGCAACGAAACCGTCGTCACCAACTCGCTTCCGATGCGCTGGGTCACCGGAACGTCGGAGGAGCCGACGCCGGCCGCCATGCCGGGACGCCGGAAAAGGGGAACGTAGTCTCGTTAGCCGTTAGGAAACCTCTGAACATGGTTCGTGTAGCGGCGGGCGTCCCCGCCCGCCGGGCCGGCGAGGACGCCGGCCCCTACACATGTGCGGGTTCCTTAGCCGTTAGTCGATCTCGGCTGACGGCGAAGCGTACGGCTACGGCAAACGCTCAAAAGCTTTTCACCGCTTCCTGCTCGTTCTCGTACACCTCAAACACGGTGATGAGCTGCGTGACGTGCAGGAGCTCGTTGAGCTTGGCGGGAAGGTGGAGGAGTTTGAGCTTGCCACCGCGATTGGTCACGGTAGTGTAAGAGCCGACCAGTTCGCCGATACCGGATGAGTCGATGGTCGTGACACCGCTCATCTCCAGTAAAATCTTGCTCTTTCCCTGATTGATCGCGCTGGTAATGATCTCGCGAAGCTGCTGGTCACCCGATCCGATGGTGATCTTCCCATCGAGCTTGATGACTTCGACGCCGTCGATCGTCTTTGAGCTGGCTTTCATCTTTGTCTCCTTCTAGATCTTACTGCTCGCGAGACCCGATCCCTTCGCGAGATTTTTGGTCATCATCAGGGATGTTCCGCCGCCGGGTTGAAACTCGTACTGCACCTGATCCATGAACGTCTTCATGTAGAAGATGCCGCGGCCGCTGGTCTTCATCAGGTTCTGCGGATTAAGCGGATCGCCGATGGTCTTAGGGTCGAAGCCTTCTCCTTCGTCGGAGATGTGGATCCGCAATTCGCTGTCGTGAAGCTGAAACGTGGCGTTCACTTTCTTTCGTGCGTCGAGTTTGTTGCCATGCTTGATGGCGTTGGCCACGGCCTCGCGGACCGCCATCCCGATCCAGTGAGAGCCATCCTCATCCAACCCCGCGTTTTCACAGAGGTGTTCGGCGATCACCTGGACGAGCTCGATGTTTTCGAATCGGCTGCTGATGGTGATTTCGATTCGTTCGCCGTCCCTTTCCATCCGTTGAACCGGCGGCATTCTAAGGGAGCAACCTTCGCCGTCGCAAGGAGAAAGGGGCGCGGAATGGGGCGCACCGAGGGCTCGTTCGCATGGCCATGTCGCGGCGTTCGGGCCTGGTGGCGGGCCTGCTCATCCTTTCGGCCGGCTCCCTTCTGGCCTCGTCGCTGGCGCAGCCGATGCGGGAGGTGGAGCGCCTGCGCGGGCTTACGTTCGTACACGACGTCGCGCAGCGGACCATTGGGCGCGGCGAACTGCGCTCGCTCCTCGGGAAGCAGCTGGCAAGCTCGGTTCCGTATTCACTGCAGGAATACGCCGACATCCTGGCCTCGCTGCAGTTGGTCGATTCCAGCAGCGGCGTCATCGATCGCATGCTGGAGCTGTACGACTCGCAGGTGCTGGCCTTCTACGATCCGCTGACGCACACCTATTTCGCGATTCGCGAGCTTCCGGCGAGTGTCGCCGGGATTTCCGGAGCGGAGGCGCTGCGCGACTCGGTGGTCATTCACGAGCTCGTGCACGCCCTACAGGACCAGCGCTTCGGCGCCGCCGATCGCGATCGCCTGCTCCTGCACGATACCGATGGCGAGCTGGCGTACCACGCGCTGCTGGAAGGGGAGGCGTCGCTGGTCATGCTCGACTCTCTGATCGAGAAAAGCGGCCAGTCGTTCGACGAAGCTGTCAAAAGCGAACTGCTCCTTGGTGCGATGAGCGCCGGCTCGGCCGCGGAGGGGATGATCGACAAGGATGTGCCGCGCTATTTCGTCGAGTCCCTGAAGTTTCCCTACATCGAAGGGCTGAGGCTGGTGCTCGAAGGCTACAAGCGCGGCGGATGGAAAGAGATCGACCGCATGGATGTGAATCCGCCGCGCACCACGCGCGAGGTGCTGCACCCCGACGAGTACTTCGCGCGCCTGAATCGCGGCGAACGCGGGGCGCCGCCGTTCGATCCTCCTGCCTCCGGGGAATTGCTGACTATCGAACGCCTCGGCGAATTTCATTGGCGCTTTCTCGTCGGCAATGCCGCGGGCTGGGTCGACGATCGCGTGACCGTCGGCTGCGACGGAATCGTCACCGTGGAGACGCGCTGGGAAAATCCGCAGTCGGCCGCCTCATTCCGCGAGGCGTACGTTTCGTTCCTTCGCCGCCGCGGCATCGAGCCGCGCGTGTCGTCGGATGGCGACGCGGTCGAAGTGGTCTACCTGCCATGAACGTTGACTACGAGTATCTTGAGCGCGATCTGGCAAGCGGTCTTTTTCGGGAGACGTTGCGGGAAGAGCTGATCGCCGGATTCCGTCAGATTCATTCCGCGGGCGAGCGGCTGCCGCTGCCATCGCATTACGCCTCCCAGATCACGGAGATCGTCAACCGCAGCGTCGCCGACCCGCTTCGGCCCGAAGTGGCCTTCGAGCTGTATCAGGAAATTCTCGAGGCGGTGGAGGCGGCCAGGACGGCCGTCCTCTCGAACGATGAACGATGAACGATGAACGATGAACAAGGACCGGCTGCGTTCATCGTTCATCTTTCATCGTTCATCGTTGGAGAGCGTAAGATCGCGCCGTGAAGCGGAAGATCAAGTCTTACCCCCCGCTCTCCTCCTTCGCCACGACCGGCGGTTGAGCCTGCAAGCTGGGTCAGGATGACCTGCACTCCGTTCTGGCGAAACTCCCTTCCGGTGAAGGGCAGGGGGATCTTCTCGTCGGTCACGAGACCAGCGACGACGCAGCGGTGCTGAAAATCGATGGCGATCGAGCCATCGCCCAGACAGTCGATTTCTTCACGCCGATCGTCGACGATCCGTATCTATTCGGATCGATCGCCGCGGCGAATTCCATCTCCGACATTTACGCCATGGGTGCCACGCCCATCCTCGGGCTGGCCATCGCTGCCTTTCCGATCGGCGTCCTCCCGCTCGAAGTGCTGGAGCAGATCCTGCGCGGAGGGGTGGAGAAGGCGCGCGAAGCGGGATTTCCAATCGCCGGCGGGCACACCATCATCGACGACGTGCCGAAATACGGCCTGGCGGTCACCGGCATCGTTTCCATCGATCGGATCGTGCGCAACTCGACCGCAAAGCCGGGCGATGCGCTGCTGTTGACCAAGCCGATCGGCAACGGAATCCTGGTCTGCGCGTATCGGGCGCTGAGCAAGAAGGCGATCCGCCGCAGCAAACCGCCCGACATGGACGAGGCGATCCGCTGGATGACCATGCTCAATCGCGATGCCGCGCGCGTGATGACCGAGGTTGGCGTCAACGCCGCCACCGACATCTCCGGCTATGGCCTGATCGGCCATTTGCTGGAGATGTGTGTCGGGTCAGGGGTCGGCGCGGAGATCCACACCGGCGCCGTGCCCGTGCTCGCTGGTGCGCGCGAGTACCTGGCTCGCGGGTACCGTCCGCAAGGGACGCTACGCAATGCCGATGGGTTTCACAAACGCGTCGACGTGCGCGTCGATGATTCCGAGTACATGTTGATGTGTGACGCGCAGACCAGCGGTGGATTGCTGCTGTCCGTGGCGCCGAAGAAGGTGGAATCGATCGAGAAGCGTTTCCGGGGAAGCGGCGTGTTGGTTGCGAGGATTGGAACGACCAACGATCGAAACGGGACCATTACCCTCGTTCCCTAGGAGACGACCATGCCGTACTGCCCGACCTGCAAGAAGGAATTCAAGGGCGACCTGACGCAGTGTCCCGATGACCAGGCCACGCTGGTTGGCGAGTTGCCCTTCCAGGCAGTGCCGGGAGAAAACACCACCTGGGTGGAAATCGCCAGCGCCGGGACCGAAGATGAAGCGATGCTGCTGCAGGGTTTTCTGGAAAATGAGGGAATCCCGGCGGTGGTCGAGAATGTGAAGTTCCGCATGGAGCCGGTGAACTTCGGCGACATGAGCCAGATTCGCATCTACGTTGCCGCGGACGATGAGGATCAGGCGCTCCTTTTGCTGCGCCAGCGCGAGAAGGAGTATGACAAGCTCGATGATGACGACGACACTCTGGTGACGGACGAGGGGCCGGCCGACATCGACGAAAACGCACCGCCCGAACCGGAATGAGTGAACAGCCGTCTGAAAGCCCGAACCGGCAGGTTCCCGAACGGCCGCTGATGCCCGGCTGGGTGCCGACGGTCATCGGAATCGTGCTCGTGGTCATGGCCGCGCTTGCGGTCTACACCGGGCTGCGCTACCGCCAACCCACGCTCGCCGGGGGCATCATCAAGACGCGCCGTCCTCCCGGCGCGATGACCGGCGGCGGTCCTCCCGGCGAGCCGGAACCGGGATCGTCGCTGCTGTTTCCGGATCACGCGCCTGCCGGCACGGAAACCGCGAGCGCGAACGCCGTCCACGTGAGAGCGCGCCGCGGCCTGATCACCAACGTGCTGCCGGATGACGCGATGATCTACGTCAACGGCCTGGCGATCGGCGAAGCGAGGCAGTTCAACACACTCGATGAGGTCTACGACTTTCCTTCGCCGGGCAACTACACCGTGCGCATCATCGCTCCCGGCTATCGCGAGCAGCAGTTCGTGATCACCGCGGATGACAACGCGCCGCAGGAAATCGCGCGGATTGACGTGAAGCTGCAACGGCAGTAGACCCCTCATCCGCCCTTCGGGCACCTTCTCCCCGCAAGTGGGGAGAAGGAACTCGACGCGAGATCCCTCGCCCCGCAAGCGGGGAGAGGGTGGCGCGAAGCGTCGGGTGAGGGGCCTCAATGCGCCGCATGTTGCTCTTGTTGCGCCTTCTTCGACTCGGCGATGATCTTCTCCTGCAGGCTGCGCGGCACTTCCTCGTAGTACGAGAACTCCATGTGGAAACTGCCGCGGCCCTGGGTAATCGAGCGCAGCGTCGAGCCGTACGTCAGCATCTCCGCCAGTGGCACGCGGGCGTGCAGCGTTTGAATGTCCTGATCGGCGTCGACCCCTTCCATCCTTCCGCGGCGTGAATTGAGATCGCCCATCAGATCGCCCACGTACTCGGTCGGCGCGTTTATGTCGACGTGCATGATCGGCTCGAGCAGCGTCGGCTTGGCCTGCTCCATCCCCTGCTGGAATGCCAACGAGCCGGCGATCTTGAAGGCCATCTCGGACGAGTCGACGTCGTGGTACTGACCGTCGAGCAGCCGGACGCGAAAGTCGACCACCGGATATCCCGCCAGGAAACCGCGCCGTCGCGCGTCCTGGATGCCTTTCTCCACCGCGGGAATGTATTGCCTCGGAATCGAGCCGCCGAAGATCTCGTCGACGAACTCGAAGTCGGCGCCGCGCGCCAGCGGCTCCATCTTGATTTTGCAGTCGGCGAACTGGCCGTGTCCGCCAGACTGTTTCTTGTGTCGGCCGTGCGCATCCGCGGGGCGGGTAATCGTCTCGCGATACGGAACCTTCGGCGGATGGAGGATCACGTCGACGCCGTATTTCTTCTTCAGTTTCGAGACCACGATCTCCACGTGGAGCTGCCCCTGCCCGCCGATCAAGAACTCTTTCGTCTGCTCGTCGCGGCCGAAACGGATGGTCGGGTCTTCCTCGATGATGCGCGCCAGCGCGGTGCCGATTTTGTCCTCGTCCCCGCGCGACTTCGGCTCGATGGCGAAAGAGATCGCCGCCTCGGGGTAGACGATGTGCTGGATGACGATCGGGTGATCCTTTGCCGCCAGCGTGTCGCCGGTATGTACGTCCTTCAATTTCGCGACCGCGCCGATGTCGCCCGCGCGCAGCTCCGCCACCGGCACCTGCTGCTTCCCCTGAAGGAGCTGCAGTTTGCCGACGCGCTCCTCGTGGTCTTTCGTCGTGTTCCAGTACGTGGTATCCGATTTCAACGTGCCCGAGTAAACGCGGAATACGGACACGCGTCCGGAGAACGGATCGGAGAAGGTCTTGAACACCAGCGCCGTGGGGAACGCTTCCGCGCGTCGCTCGAAGGTGATCGTTTCGCCCTTGCTGTTCTTTCCCTCGATCGTCTTCGCTTCGGCGGCTGATGGGAGGAGAGCGACGATGGC
Source organism: Thermoanaerobaculia bacterium (assembly GCA_041483175.1). Lineage (GTDB taxonomy): Bacteria > Acidobacteriota > Thermoanaerobaculia > Gp7-AA8 > Gp7-AA8 > Gp7-AA10. Next base: position 13,153 of record JBGPFD010000046.1, read on the forward strand.
GTCGAGGAGTGGATGGCCGCCGATGTTGTGCGAGGCCGAGTCGAGCAGCACGGGGAAAATCTGATGGTGGGAGATCTCCCGCTTGAGGCCTTCGATCAGCTCCTCCTGCGCCAGTCCGCCCTGCTCGAAGAAGCGTTCCATCAGAGTGTCATCTCCCTCGGCGACCTTCTCGATCAGCATCTCGCGCCACTCTTCGGCCATGCTCTTCGACTCCGCGGGGACGTCGGTCAGGTCGAATTTCCCCGAGCCGTCGGCGGCGTATTTGTAGGCCTTCAGGGAGATCAGATCGATGACGCCGGTGAAGTCCTTTTCCTCGCCGATCGGGAGCTGCACCGGCACGATGTTTTTCCCGAATTTCTTCTGCAGCGCCTCGAGGGTCCGCGTGAACGACGCGCGTTCGCGATCCATCTTGTTGATGATCACCACGCGCGGCAGCTCGAACTCCTCGGCGAACTTCCACATCTTCTCGGTGCTCACCTCGACGCCGGTGACGCCGCTGACGACGAGTGCCGCCGCGTCGGCCACCCGCATCGCCGCCTTTGCCTCCATCAGAAAGATGCCGAAACCGGGGCTGTCGAGGAGGTTAATCTTGGTGTCTTTCCACTCCACGAAGGCCGTGGCCGCGGAGATGGAGTGTTTGCGCTCGATCTCGTCCTGATCGAAGTCGGTGGTGGTGGTCCCGTCTTCGATTCTGCCCAGGCGTGTGGTCGCCCCGGTGTTGAACAGGAGTTGGGAAACCAGAGCGGTCTTGCCGGTGTCGTTATGGCCGACTAGAGCGATGTTACGAATCTCCGAACCCGAATAGACCTTCATAGGTGATGACCTCGCATTTGGGGTGTCGAAATGGGACGTAGATGATAATTTAAAATGGCGCAGAGAGCAGAGGGCCGCAGAGGGTCGCGGCATTCTTCCCAAATTGCAGGAGTTATCATTGACGGTTCATGGCACTCCTATTTCCACGGAGTCCTCGCAACCGCGCGGAGAGCGGGCGGTGAAGCTCGGCCGTTACGAGATCGTCCGCGAGCTCGGCAAGGGCGCGATGGGCGTCGTCTATTTGGCGAAGGATCCACTGATCGGACGGCTTGTCGCGCTGAAGACCATTCGCGCAACGCGCGGCGATGACGACGAGACGAAAGAATTCCAGCAGCGCTTCGTGCGCGAGGCGCAAGCCGCCGGCATTCTGAATCATCCGGCCATCGTCACGGTGCACGACATCGGGCAGGACGACACCACCGGTGTGTCGTTCATCGCCATGGAGTACGTCGAAGGACAAAATTTGAAAGAGATCCTGGCGCAGGGACGGCCGCTGACCTTTGAGGAGATCGGCGAGATCATCGCCCAGGTGGCCGACGCGCTCGACTTCGCGCATTCCAAGGGGATCGTTCACCGCGACGTGAAGCCGGCAAACGTCATTCTGGTCGAGGGCAATCGGGCCAAGATCATGGACTTCGGCATCGCCAAGATCGCCACCGGCGGGAACCTCACCTCCACCGGCCAGTTCCTCGGCACGCCGAACTACATGGCTCCGGAGCAGATCAAAGGCGCTCCGGTCGACGGGCGGACGGACATCTTCTCGCTGGGCATCTGCCTCTACGAATGCCTGACGCGACGGAAGCCGTTCGGTGGCGATTCGCTGACCGCCATTTCCTACAAGATCGTGCACGAGCCGTTTCCGCCGCTGCACGAGATCAACCCGCAGATTCCGGACGGATTTGAAGACGTGGTCGCGCTCTGCCTGGCCAAGGATCCGGCGAAGCGTTATCAGCGGGGACGCGACATGGCCACGGCGTTGCGGGCGGTGGTGCGCGGCGAGCGGCCGGTGCAGCCGCATGAGCCGATGCTCGAAGAGGCCACCATGATCACCCGCGATGACGGAAGAATCCCGACGGTGGAGATCCCTTTCCCGCAGGCCAGCGCGGCCGGAGCGATTCTCAAGGGGAATCCGCGCGGCACGATCGCGGCCGCGCCGGCCGCTCCGCCCGTCATTCCCATCGCCAGGCCCGCCCCCGGACCGCGTCCGCGGCCCTCCGAGCTGATGCGCAAGACGCTGGACGGTGTGCGCGCCATGCCGCTGTGGCGCAGCGTGATTTCGCCGGTAATTTTTTTCATTGTCATCGGGATCTTTCTGCTCGCACTGGTGATCGTCGTAGCCTCGATCCGCAGCAGAAATTCAACTATACCAACGGTTGATACAGCATCCGAGGCGAAAGTTGCACGGCAGAAACTATTGCGAACGCAGGCCGAGCGGCTGCTGGTTCAGGGCAAAGTCGAAGACGCCTACGCGAAACTCGAGCAACTGGCCAAATTGGCGCCGGGCTCATCCTTTGTGGCGGGGCTGCTGACCAAGTTGAGCGCGGTGCGGCAGCAGGAAGCGGCCGGCCGGCAGCAGATCGCCCTGGCACAGCAGCGCTTCGACGAAGGCCTGGCCTTCTACAACAACAAGCAATATCCGGAAGCGATCAAGGCGCTCGAGGAATCGTTTCACCTCAATCCGAACTCGGATGACACGGCGAACTACCTGAAGCTCGCACAGCAGGAACAGGAGCGCGAGCAGGGGGCGAGTGCGCAGGCCGCCAAACCGGTGTTCCGCAACGCGCAGACGAGCACGCAGCCGGCCATCGCGACGCGCGGCCGGCAGACGAAGGGTGCCGCCGTGAAGGCCGACGCACCAGCGCATTTCACGACGCTGTTCGACAGCCCGGCAATCAGCGATGGCTACATCATGGTCAAGTTCGGCGGCGAAGTGGTCGCCTACGAGCAGCTCTGGCAGGAAACCGGGCGCTTCATCACGCGCCGCAAGGTGCCGCGCGCAATCAACGTCGGCAAGGACGTCGTCCCGAAGAACGCCGAGTTGGAAGTGTGGGTGGTGGTGCAGTCGATGGGCATCCAGGAGCATCACACCTTCCGTCAGAATCTGGCGCCCGGGAGCGCGCACCGGCTGACCGTCACATTCGATTCGCAGAGCAAGAAATTCGACTACCAGTTGAATTGACCGCCGGCGAGTACTACGCCATGGGTCGCCGCGACGAACTGTGGGTGCGCGGGACACTGCGCGAAGAGCGGCGCGGCGAGGGAGAGGCCATCGTGCGCGGCGAGGCAATCGCCGCCAGGAATGGGATCGTCGATGCAAGCCGCCTTGCCGCACTGCGCGAGGCGTGCGACGCCGAAATCGAGCGGCTGCACGCCGCGATCACACCATTGCGCGGCGCGCGCATTCGCGGGATGGTGACCGCATCGACTGACGGAATCGAGTCGACCGTCACCGTCACGGTCGACGGCGTCTCGATCGTCAGTACGCCGGCGACTGTCGGCCCTGACTGCGCAGCACTCCGGCAACTCCTCGCCCCCCGTACAGCCGCCCGGCCCCCCACCGGCCCGCTCCCGATCGTCTGGCGCAACGGCTCTGCGGCGGTGCTGCTGCACGAGGCAATCGGGCACGCCGCGGAGCACGGACATCGATCCGTCAGCTGGCCGTCGTGGCTGCGCGTCCGCGACGTTGCCGGCAACGGCCGCAGCGCCGATCTGCTCGCCGGCGAGCCGCCGGTTGCGTTTCGGCGCGAGTCGTTCCGGCACGTACCTCTCAAACGCATGACGACTCTCGTCGCCAGTCACCGCCGGGCGCCGTTCAAACTCCCGGCCGAGAGAATCGAAGTGCATCTCATCGCCGCCGGCGCGTACGAGCCGTTGAATGAGACGATCACCATCGACGTCGCCGTGGCTGATCTCGTGAACGGCGAAGACGTTCGCCGGATCCCGCGATTCGCGCTTCACGCGTCCCGCAGTGCGATCGCCGATGCGCTCGAGGGCGCGATCGGCGAAACGATCCGCTATCCGGGCGTGATCTGTTCACGCGAGGGGCAGGAGCTGTTCGTCGCTTCGCACGCGCCGGTGATGATCACCGCGGAGTTCGGGTGATGCCGCGCTATCGCAAATGGGGGCGTTCCGTGCGCCGCGAAGGAGCGTACCGGATTTCGATCGATGAAGCGGGAGAGGCCATCGAGGAGCGCGGCGCCTTTCGCGCGCGCTCTCTCCAGGACCAGGCCGATCTGCCCCCACCGGACGTCGAAGCGGTCGAGGCGATGGCCCGTGCGATCGAGTCGGTGGTCCGTGCGCCGCTGGTCATCGAACGAATGATTGTCAGTGACGGGATCGTCGAGCACGAAGTGTTGCCGGTTACCGGGAACATTCGGTGGCGTGAAAAGACGCGCAGGATCCACCTTTCGATCGCCCGGCCGCCGCTTCGCGCGCTGATCGATCTCGCCGAATTTTGCGTCGATCCCGTCCGTCCGATCGTCGAGGCATTGCGGCGTGCGGGCGGCGAGCGGCGTGCGCCGCGCCGCGTCCGGCTGGCGGATCACGTCGGCGCGGCGCTGCTGTCATCTCTCGACATCGCCATGATGCAATCGGCCGCGCCGCACGACGGCAACGGCCAGGCGATCGAGGAACAACCGGTCAGCAAGGCCACGCCTCCGAACTGGTTCCGCCCGACGTATCGTCTCCCCCCGCGCCGGGCGTGGTTTCATCTGCGCGCCGCGTCGATCGGGGAGATTGACGGCGACCTCCCGGTGGCCATAGCGCTGCTCGCACCGGTGCAGAAGCGCAGCATCCGCGTGCTTTGCGTCGAAGGCGATGCGGCCTATCCGGCGACCATCGAGATTGCGCGCGTTCTCGGTGCGCGACCGGCGCGGACCTGGTACCCGTATGGCGCCGGCGCGTTCGGCGCGGAGATCATGCTTTAGCCTTCGGAGTGCGGCGGCTTGCCGCCGTCTTGAAGGCAGTGCCAAGGCACGGCGCTCCGAAGGCGTTAGAATCCCGTGCCGATGACCAACATCCGGCAGATCGAGTTCCTGGCGCGCGCGATCGTGAACCGGCTCGAAGATCGCGGGCTGGTCGAGTTCGGCGACGCGGAAGTCGGAATTCAGATCGTGGCCCACACCCTTGAGGATAATTTCCAGACCTACGACGCCATCGAGCAGGAGGCGCGCGCGCGCCTGGCCAAGACGATCGGCGAGCGCGAACCCTCCGAAGCCGAGCTGAACGAAGCAATGGGCCACGTCGCGGTAGAACGGAATTTTGTGTTGTGACATGCCCCTCACCCGCCGCTTCGCGGCACCCTCTCCCCGCTTCGCGGGGCGAGGGAGATCGCCCAAACTCCTTCGCCCCGCTGGCGGGGAGAAGGTGGCCGAAGGCCGGATGAGGGGATCTCAAGATACGATACAGGCGTGACAGTCGACCGTAATCTCGAAGAACTCGAACGTCGCAAACGCGAAAGCGAACTCGGTGGCGGCGAGGCGCGCATTAAGCGCCAGCATGGCGAGGGAAAGCTCACCGCGCGCGAGCGCGTAGTGCTGTTGTTCGATCCCGGATCGTTCCAGGAGCTCGATCAGCTGGTGGTCCATCGCAGCACCGATTTCGGGATGGAGAAGCAGCGCATCTCTGGCGACGGCGTGGTCACTGGATACGGGATGGTGCAGGGGAGACTGGTGTACGCCTTCGCCCAGGACTTCACCGTCTTCGGCGGATCGCTCTCCGAAACACACGCCGCGAAGATCGTCAAGATCATGGATCTGGCGATGAAAAACGGCGCGCCGATCGTTGGCCTCGATGACTCCGGCGGCGCCCGCATCCAGGAGGGCGTCG
>JBGPFD010000047.1:0-18420 GCA_041483175.1 Thermoanaerobaculia bacterium
CACCGAGCAGCGCGCGGCCGAGAGCCAGCTCCTGCATAACGCCTTTCACGACGAGGTGACCGGTCTGCCGAATCGCGCACTGTTTCTCGATCGCGTGGAACACGCGCTGCACTGGACGCGCCGCGCGGGACGGAAACCGTTTGCCGTTCTGCTGCTGGACATCGATTATTTCAAGAACGTCAACGACAGCCTCGGCCACGCCGCCGGCGATCAGCTCCTGGTCGCGATGGGCGAGCGACTCAGCCGCTGCGTGCGGGCGGCCGACACGGTGGCGCGATTCGGCGGCGACGAGTTCACGATCCTGATCGAAAGCATGGGCGGCATGGGACATATCACGCGCGCCACGACGCGCATTCACGACGAGATCGCCGCTCCGTTCATGATCGATGGACAGGAGATCTTTACCTCCGCGAGCATCGGTGTGGCCATCTCCGGCTCGCAGTATGAGAAACCGGAGCAGATCATCCGCGATGCCGACACGGCGATGTATCGGGCGAAGGCGCAGGGGCGCGGGTGCACGGAAATCTTCGATACGAACATGCGCGCCGAGGCGGTGGCCCGGTTGCAGCTGGAGACCGATTTGCGTCGCGGGCTGGAGCGCAACGAGCTGCGGCTCGTCTATCAGCCGATCGTCGAGCTGCAGTCCGGCGCCGTGGTCGGGTTCGAAGCGCTGGTGCGCTGGCAGCATCCGCAGAGCGGGCTCATGTCGCCCGCGCAATTCATCCCCCTGGCCGAAGAGACCGGATTGATCGTGCCGGTTGGCGACTTCGTGCTGATGGCGGCCTGCCGTCAGGCGGCGCGCTGGCGCTCGGAGCCGGGCGGCGAACGCCTGCGCGTCAGCGTGAACATCTCCAGCAAGCAGTTGACGCAGGGAGATCTCATCGGCACGATCCGCGACGCGCTCGCTGACGCCGGACTCGATCCTGGCGCGCTGCACCTGGAAATCACCGAGAGCGCGATCATGCAGAACCCGGAAGCGGCATTCGCCATGATCGAGCAGATCCGCGCCCTCGGATGCAACTTCGCGATCGACGATTTCGGCACCGGCTACTCGTCGCTCAGCTACCTCCACCGCTTCGCCATCGATCAGTTGAAGATCGATGGGTCGTTCGTGCAGAGCGGCGAACGCAAGAGCGCCGAAATCATCCGTTCGATCGTCGACCTCGGCCGCAGCCTCGGGCTGGAGGTCGTCGCCGAGGGGATCGAGACCAGCGCACAGGCGGACAACCTGCGCGCGCTGCAGTGCTCGCTTGGCCAGGGTTTCCTCTTCTCCCAACCGGTGGACGAGGAAAAGGCCATGGAGATGGTGCGCCTCAAGCGGTAAGATAAAATTATGGCCCGAGGATGGGAAAGTAAGTCTGTCCAGTCGCAAATCGAGGATCAGAGGAATGCAAGCGTGAAAAGACCGAGAAAGAAATCAGCCGAAGAGATGGAGCGCGAACATCAGCACTACAGCCTGGAGTTGTCACGACGGCGGATCGTCTCGGAATTGAAAGCCACGAAATCAGCGCTTCGCCGTACCTCCCTGGAAGCCGCGCTGCAGCATCTTGACGCAGAGCTAAGCAAGCTCGATTCGCCAAAGTCGCGTTAGAATCGGCGCGCGTCACGAAAGGAGAAATCCGTGAAAAGAGCCATCCTTGCCATCGGCCTGCTGTGTGCGTTCGCCGCATTCGCGCAGGAACATCCCGAGCACCCCACGAACAAACAGGCAAAGAAGACCGACCACGTCTACTCGATGGACGAGTTGGAAAAAGCCATCGTCGCCGACATCAACGCCAAGACGACCAAAGACGGCGGCGCGTACAAGATGGAAGACAAAGAGGCGAACAAGACCTGGAGCCTGAAGCTCGACCACGTCCATAAAGAGCGGCTGGCGCGTCTCGATGCGAAGACCTACTTCGCCTGCACAGATTTTAAATCGGATGACAAGCACACTGTCGACGTCGATTTCTTCATGAAGGACGACGGCGAGAAGCTGGTCATGACCGACGCCTCGATCCACAAGATCGACGGGCAGCCGCGATACAACTGGAAGGAAAAGGACGGCTACTGGGTCAAGGTGCCCGTGGAGAAGTAGGCCCTTGGAGTGCGGCGGCTTGCCGCCGCCTTACGGCACTCGGTACACCACCGCGTTGATGTTCATCCCCGCGCCGACGGAGGCGAAGACGATGTTGTCTCCCGGCGCGACGGTGTGCCCCTTCATCTTCCCCTTGCAGATCAGGTCGAGCATCGTGGGGATGGTGGCTACGGAGCTGTTGCCGAGCCAGGAGATGGTCATCGGCATGATGTTGTCCGGCGGCTTCATGTCGTAGAGCTGGTAGAGCGCGTCGCGGATCGCCTCGTCCATTTTTCCGTTGGCCTGATGGAGGAAAATCTTCCTGACATCGCCAATGCCGACTCCGGCGCGCTCCAGGCACTCCTTCATCGAGCCGGCCACGGTCTGCAGCGCGTACTTGTAGAGCTTGCGCCCTTCCATCTTGAGGAAGAGGGCCTCGAGGAACTCCTCGCTCTTGTACGAACCACCCATGCGCAGCATGTGCGAATGTTCGAGCGTATCGGAGCGGACGCTGTGCGCGAGGATTCCGGCGGTGGTGTCGCGTGCCTCGAGGATCGTCGCTCCCGCGCCGTCGGCGTAGATGAGGCTGTCGCGATCGTGCGGATCGGAGATGCGCGAAAGCGTGTCGGCGCCGATGATCATGGCCCGCCGGATGTCGCCGGCGCGGATCATCGCGTCGGCCCAGATCACTCCCTGCAACCAGCCCGGGCAGCCGAAGATGACGTCGACGGCGACCGTGCGCGGGTTCTCGATCTCCAGCTGGGCCTTCACTCGGGCGGCGAGGGCGGGGACGAGATCGGATCTCTGGTCGCCCGCCTTCACGTCGCCGAAGTTGTGGGCGACGATGATGTAGTCGAGCTTCTCGCGGTCGATCCCCGAGGAGTCGAGCGCGTTACGCGCGGCCTCGAACGCCATGTCGGAGGTGACCATGCTCTCGGGCGCGTACCGACGCTCGCGGATGCCGGTAATCGCTTCGAACTGCTGCAGGATCTCGGCGTTGCCCTTGGCGATCCGCTTCCCGTCGGATCCGCGAAAGTCGTGATCCAGAAAGTGGTCGTTCGGCACGACCACTTCCGGAATGAAGCTGCCGGTGGCGGTGATCACGGTCCGCATCAGGGAGAAATCTATTGCAAATCGGCCCGCGTGGCTATATATTTGTTTAGACGAATATGAACGACATCAAAGAAGCAGTGCGCGAACGATATGCAAGAGCGGCGAAGGAATCGCGGAGCTGCTGCGACGATCCGATCACCACCAATCTCTATTCCCATGAGCAGCTCGGCGACCTTCCCGAGGAGGCGGTGCGGGCCTCCCTCGGCTGTGGGAATCCGACGCTGCTGGCCCAACTCCGCCCGGGCGAGACGGTCCTCGACCTCGGATCCGGTGGCGGCATCGACGTGCTCCTCTCTGCCCGCCGCGTCGGTCCGTCGGGCAAGGCCTACGGCATCGACATGACCGACGAGATGCTCGAGCTGGCCCGCGAGAATCAGCGCCGCGCCGGCGTGACCAACGTCGAGTTTCTCAAAGGTGAAATCGAGCAGATCCCGCTGCCCGAGAACGCGGTCGACGTGATCATTTCCAACTGCGTGATCAATCTCTCGGCCGACAAGGCGCAGGTGCTGCGCGAAACGTTCCGCGTCCTCAAGCCCGGCGGCCGCTTCGCGGTCTCCGACGTCATCCGCCGCGGAGTCGTCCCCGACGATCGGGAGTCGTGGACCGCCTGCGTGGCTGGCGCGCTGGAGGAGACCGAGTATCGCTCGCTGCTCGCCGCCGCTGGTTTCGAGTCGATCGACATCGAGACGACCCGCGACCTGGGCGTCGTGGCCAGCGCCTTCATCCGGGCGGGAAAGACCGTGTAGGGGCGGCCGTCCTCGGCCGCCCGGCGGGCGGGGACGCCCGCCGCTACACTCATTTGACCTACCATCGTGCGCGCATGGACGTCGACGCCATCCGCCGCCAGTTCCCCTCGCTCGGTCGCGTGCACAACGGCCTGCCGGTCGCGTACTTCGATGCTCCCGGCGGGACGCAGGTGCCGCGCGCGGTGGCCGAGGCGATGACCGAGTATCTCTTTCACCACAACGCGAACACGCATTGGGCGTATCCGACGAGCGAGGAGACTGACGCGATCATCGCCGGCGCGCGTTCGGCCGCCGCGAGATTTCTGGGCGCCACCGCCGGCGAAATCGTCTTCGGCGCGAACATGACGTCGCTCACGCTCCATCTCTCTCGCGCCCTGGGGCGCACCTGGAGTGCCGGCGACGAGGTGATCGTCACCGATCTCGACCATCACGCCAACGTCGCGCCATGGCGCGCGCTGGAAGTCGATCGCGGAATCGTCGTGCGCTCCGCGCGGATCATCCGCGAAACGTGTCAGGTGGATATGGATCACCTCGCGAGTCTCGCCGGTTCAAAGACGCGGCTCATCGCCATCGGCGGTGCATCGAACGCCGTCGGGACGATCAACGATCTCTCGCGCGCTCGGGCGATCGCCCGCTCCGCCGGCGCGCTCTTCTTCGTCGACGCCGTGCATCTTGCGCCTCACGAGCCGATCGACGTGCGGGCGATCGGCTGCGATTTTCTTGCGGTGTCGGCGTACAAGTTCTATGGGCCGCACATGGGAATCCTCTTTGCGCGCAAGGCGCTGCTCGAGTCGCTGCCGTTTCCCAAGCTCGATCCGGCACCCGACACGGCGCCCGAACGGGCCGAGACGGGGACGCAGAACCAGGAAGGGATCGCGGGCGTCACGGCGGCGGTGGAGTTCATGGAAGGCGCCGGCAAGCCGGCGCACTCCGAAGGCTTCACGCGGATGCTATGGGACGGGCTGAAATCGATCCGAGGGGTTCACGTCTACGGGCCGCCGCCCTCGCAGCGGCGCACGCCGACGGTGTCGTTTACTCTCGATGGCATGACCTCCGAGGCGATCGCGCGCGCGCTTGCCGAACGCGCCCTGTTCGCCAGCCACGGCGATTTCTACGCGGCAACCTTGATTCGCGAGCTCGGTGTCGAAGGGGTGGTGCGCATCGGCTGCGCCGTGTACACCACGGAACAGGAAATCGAGCGACTGCTGGCGGCAGTTGCGAGTGTGGCGGCGGGGGCCCTCGCCCGCCGGTGAGCGGCCGAGGGCGGCGGCTCCCACACACGGAATCCGAGTTACACGGTGCTGAGGCCGACCTCGTCGACCGTGGCCTGCCGGCGGTCGATCTGTGTGACGATCCACTCGCCGTCGCGGCGTTCGATGTCGATGACCACCGATTTCCACGGCGCGTCGGGCGTGTTCTCCGCGTGGCGGATGCGCAACCCGTTCCACTCCGACTCGGCGACGCCGCGCTGGCGCAGCCACTCCTCGGCTTTGACCATGATCACCGGCGGATCGGTGTGGGCGCAGGGCATGATTGAATGATAGCGCGCATGCCGATCGCAATCACGCGCGCCGTCAGCCCGACGATCTCGCAGTGCGAGCTGAGCTTTGTCGCCCGGCAGCCGATCGACGCCACGCGCGCAGCGATGCAGCATGATGCCTACGAGCGCTCGCTGCAGTCGCTCGGCTGCACGATCGTGCACGTGGATCCGGCGCCGGAGTTGCCCGACGCGGTGTTCGTCGAGGACGCCGCGGTCGTGCTCGATGAGGTGGCGATCGTCACCCGCCCGGGTGCCGCATCTCGCAGGCCGGAGACGGAAAGCGTGGCCGCTGCGCTGCAGCGATACCGGACCATCCGCCGGATCGAGCCGCCGGCGACGCTCGATGGAGGGGACGTGCTGCGCATCGGCCGGGCGATTTACGTCGGCCACTCGCTCCGCACGAACGACGACGGCATCGAGCAACTCGGCGCGCTCGCCGCGGAGTACGGCTACGCCATCGCTCCGATCGCGTTTCGCGGGTGCCTTCATCTGAAATCCGCCGTGACGCAGGCCGGCGAACACGTTTTGCTGCTGAATCCGGACTGGATCGATGCGCGGCAATTCCACGACTTCCAGGCGATGCGCATCGATCCGGGCGAGCCGTTCGCCGCGAACATCCTGCGGATCGGCGGGGCGCTTCTGGTTGGCGCGTCGTATCCCCGCACGCGGCGCCTGCTCGAGGGGCGCGGCTACCGCGTCGAGACGGTCGATGTGTCGGAACTGGAGAAAGCTGAAGGAGGCGTGACCTGCTGCGCGATCATTGTTGGGGAATGAGTCCGGCGATGATTCCGAAGGCAGCTTGCCACACTTTCGTGACCCTCCTGACCGATTGGGTATATAGAATGACTGCCCGGTCATGAACGCACGCCAGGTCCCCCGCACCCTGTGGCAGTCGTACAAGCGCCAGAGCATTCAGGAGGCGGTCATCCGTTTGATGTGCCGCGAAGGGCTGAAGAGCGTGACCATGGAGCGCGTCGCGCAGGAGGTCGGCATTGCCAAGGGAACGGTCTACCTCCACTACGCCGACAAGCAGGAGCTGCTCGAGGCGGTGAAGGAGTCGGCGCTCGCTCCGGTGATGACACGGATCGAGGAGATCTTCCGCGGCGAGGGAACGCCCGAACGAAAGCTTCGCGCGTGCGCGCTGCGCTATCTGTCGTATTTCGACGAGCATCGCGATCTCTTCCGCATCCTTCTGTTCGAGCGCGAGGTGGTGCACGTGCAGGGGAGCCGCTATCAGAGCGATCGCTATCGCCGGCTGGTGCAGGAGACCTCGCGCGTGATCGCTGAAGGAGTCCGCAGCGGTACGTTCCGCGACATCGAGCCGCACAATGTGGCAGCAATGTTCGTCGACTCGGCGTTCGCGCTGATGAGTCAGCGCCTGCTGAGCGAAAAGCCGGCACCCGTGGAAGACGATGCGGAGCTGATCGCCGGCGTGTTTCTTCAGGGACTGGAGAAGAGGAAAAAGTGAAACGCTTCGTGATTCTGCTGGCCGTTCCGCTCGCTGCCTGCGCGACGGCGCGCGATCCCGGCACGAGCGGCGCTCCTGCCGCGGTCTGGACCGCGCCGGCATCGGCCGTTCCTCCTCCTATCCCGAAGCCGCAAGCCACCGACCTCGGTGCGCTCAGCATGCCGCGGGCGATCGATCTGGCACTGCAGAGCAATCCCGCCACGCGCGCAGCATGGCTGCTGGCGCGCGCCGCGCAGGCCGTCATCGGCAGCCGCCGGTCGGCGTACTACCCGGAGATCGATCTGAACGCGACCTACACCCGCTCGCGCCAGGCGACGCAAGGCGGGCGGACGATCTTCGACAGCACGACGTACGGGCCGTCGCTGGCGCTCACCTGGCTGTTGTTCGATTTCGGCGGTCGCGCCGCGCAGGTTGATGAGGCGCGCCAGGCGCTGATCGCCGCCGACTTCACGCACAATCAGCTGATCCAGAACGTGATCCTGCAGACCGAGCAGGCATATTACGGATTCCTGAACGCCAAGGCGCTGGTCGATGCGCAGAGCGCGACCCTTCGCGAGCGGAAGGCCAGTCTCGATGCCGCGGAGGAGCGGCATCGCGCGGGTGTGGCGACGATTTCCGACGTGCTGCAGGCGCGCACGGCATTGTCGCAGACGCAACTGACGTATGAGTCGCTCGAGCAGAATCTGCGGGTGTTCGAAGGCGCGCTGGCGACGGCGATGGGCCTGCCGGTGACCACGAAATTCGACATCGGCACGCTGCCGGCCGACGTCCCGACGCAGGAAGTGACGACCGCGGTCGATGCGCTGATCGCGCAGGCCGAGGCGCAGCGCCCCGACTTTGCCGCGTCGCGCGCGCTGGTCGCGCAGGCCGAGGCGCGCGTGCGCGGAGTGCGCTCGCAGGGGCTGCCGGCAGTCGGATTGACCGGCAACTTCAGCCGCACCACCTTCGGCGGGGTGACAAGCGCGACCGCTTTACCGTATTCGTTTGGACTGGCCATGCGATTTCCGATCTTTACGGGATGGCGGACGCAGTACGACCTGCGTGCTGCGAAGATCGAAGCGGATCTGGCGCGCGAAGAGGCGCGCAGTTTCCAGCAGCAGGTCGATCTGCAGGTCTGGACGAGTTACTACGGTCTTTCAACAGCCACGCAGCGCGTTCGTACCAGTCGTGACCTCCTCAGCAGCGCGCTGCAGGCGGCGGATGTGGCCACGAATCGATATCGCAGCGGAGTGGGCAACATCCTCGACGTTCTGACGGCGGAAGCGTCTCTGGAGAACGCGAGGGCAGAGGAAGTCCAGGCGCGGGCCGACTGGTTCGTCGCCGTGGCGCAACTGGCGCACGACACCGGGAGTTTGGAGATGGCGAAGTGATGAACGCGTGCGCGGCACGGCGCAGCCGGGCGGTACTTGCCGTTGTGCTTTTTGCCGCTTGCTCCGGCGGAAGGCAGAAGGCGGCCGACGAAAACGTGCCGGTGACGGTGGCCGTCGCCGCGCAGAAGAGCGTGCCGCTGCAGATTCGCACCATCGGCAACGTGCAGCCCATGTCGACCGTGGCCGTGCGGCCATTGGTGTCGGGCGAACTGAACGCGGTTCTGTTCCGCGAGGGAGACGAGGTGCGGAAAGGGCAGGCACTGTTCACCATCGATGCGCGCCCGTATCAGGCCAGCCTTTCGCAGGCGGAGGCCAACCTGGCACGCGACGAGGCGCAGCTTCACAACGCGCAACTGGAAGCGGCGCGCTACGCCGATCTGGTGAAGAAGGATTACGTCACAAAGGAAGAGTACGACAACAGAGTCGCGGCGGCCGAGGCTGCCAGGGCGGTGGTCGCAGCGGATCGCGCCGCGGCCGAAAATGCGCGGCTGCAGCTCGCGTATTGCGACATCCGCTCGCCGCTCGACGGCCGCACGGGAAGCCTGATGGTGCACGCCGGCAACATCGTCCATCCGACCGATGCCAATCCGCTGCTGATCATCAATCAGGTCGCGCCCGTTTACGTGCAGTTTGCCGTTCCGGAGTCGCAGCTCGGGCAGATCCGCGCGCGGGGCGGAGCGGCCGTGCCGGTCAGCGCCGCGCCACAGGGGGGAGGGGCGCCGATCGCCTCGGGCCGGCTCACCTTCATCGACAACGCCGTGAACACGGCCACCGGCACGATCACTCTGAAGGCGGTGTTCGCGAATCAGAATCGCGCACTCTGGCCGGGGCAGTTCGTCACCGTGGCCGTGACTCTGCAGGAGCGACCAAACGCTGTCGTCGTTCCGTCACAGGCCGTACAGACCGGACAGCGTGGAGAATATGTGTACGTTGTGAAGCAGGACCGGTCGGTCGAGATGCGTCCCGTGAGGGTCGCAGAATCGGTCGACCAGCAGAGCATCATTTCCAGCGGCGTCAAACCGGGAGAAACGGTGGTCACCGACGGACAGATACGATTGACGCCGAACAGTCACGTGGAAGTGAAAAACGCTCTGTAGTGCCGCGTTCTGAGTGCTGAGCTCAAGAAATGAACATCGCCGCCATTTTCATCCGCCGCCCGGTCATGACCACCCTGGTCATGGTGGCGATTCTGCTGTTCGGCATCATGGCCTACCGCAAGTTGCCGGTCAGCGACCTGCCGAACGTCGACTTTCCGACCATCAACGTGAACGCGTCGCTGCCGGGGGCGAGCCCCGAGACGATGGCCTCGGCCGTGGCCACGCCGCTCGAGCGGCAGTTCTCGACGATCGCGGGACTCGACTCGATGACCTCGGCGAGCTATCTCGGCTCCACCTCGATCACGTTGCAGTTCAACCTCGGCCGCGACATCGACGCCGCGTCGCAGGACGTCGCCTCGGCCATCGCCGCGGCGGGACGCCAGCTCCCGCCGAACATGCCGGCGCCACCCTCGTACAACAAGGTCAATCCCGCTGATTCGCCGGTCTTCTTCCTGGCCCTGACTTCCGACACCATGCCCCTCTATCAGCTCGACGAGTACGGCGAGACGATGATGGCCCAGCGGATCTCCATGGTCCCTGGGGTGGCCCAGGTCGGGGTCTACGGGGCACAGAAGTACGCCGTCCGGGTGCAGCTCGATCCGCGGCAGCTCGCCGCGCGCGGCATCGGCATCGACGATGTGCAGAGCGCGATCAAGAACAGCAACGTCAATCTCCCCACCGGCGTGATGAACGGCCCCTTCACGTCCTACACCGTTCAGGCGAATGGCCAACTCCTGCGCGCGGAGGAGTACCGGCCGATCACCGTGGCCTACCGCAATGGCGCGCCGGTGCACCTCGAGGAGCTCGGGCGGGTCCTCGACGACGTGGAAAACAATCAGACTGCGGCGTGGTTCCTCAGCAGGCGCGGACTGATCCTGGCGATTCAGAAACAGCCGGGAACGAACACGGTCGAAGTGGCCGATTCGATTCGGCGCCTGCTCCCGGCGTTCCGCAAGGATCTGCCGGCGTCGGTGAACCTGGAAATCCACCGCGACCGCGCCGAGTCGATCCGTGCCTCCGTTGCTGACGTGAAGGGCACCCTGCTGCTGACGCTCTGCCTGGTGGTCCTGGTGATCTTCCTCTTCCTGCGGAACGTGTCGGCCACGATCATTCCCAGTCTGGCGCTTCCGCTGTCGATCGTCGGCACGTTCGCGGTGATGTACCTGTTCGACTATTCGCTCGACAACCTCTCGCTGATGGCGCTGACACTGTCGGTCGGCTTCGTAGTCGACGACGCCATCGTCATGCTGGAGAACATCGTCCGGCACATGGAGATGGGCAAGCCCCCGCTGCAGGCTGCGTTCGACGGTTCGAAGGAAGTGGGATTCACCATCGTGTCGATGACCATTTCGCTGGCGGCGGTGTTCATCCCGGTCCTTTTCATGGGTGGCATTCTCGGCCGGCTGTTCCATGAATTTGCTGTGACCATCGGTGCGGCGATTCTCGTTTCGGGATTTGTATCGCTGACGCTGACGCCGCTGCTCTCCAGCCGTTTCCTCCGTGCGCAGCGCGAAGAGCACCATGGGACGCTGTATCAGAAAACGGAGCAGGTCTTCGACGGGGTCCGCTCCTTTTACGAGCGCGGTCTCCGCTCGGTGCTCCGTCACCGCGCCAAGACCATGGCCGCGTCGATCGTGGTGCTCGCCGCGACGGTATGGCTCTTTCTTCTCGTTCCGAAAGGGTTCATCCCCAGCGAGGACCAGGGGCAGATCTTCATCAACATCGAGGCGATGCAGGGCATCGGCTTCCAGGATCTGGTCCGGCACCAGCTCGCGGCGGCGGAGATTGTGATGCACGAGCCGGGCGTGGCGACGTTCTTCTCGAGCTGCGGTTCGCGCGGCGCGAGCAACACAGGGATCATCTCCATCCGCACTGTGCCGAAGAGCGAGCGCAAGGTGACCATCGACGAGATGATTGCCAGCCTGCGCATGAAGCTGAACCGGATTCCCGGAATCCGCGCGTACGTCCAGAATCCGCCTCCCATTCGCCTCGGCGGCCGGATCGGTCAGTCGAACTATCAGTACACGATGCAGACGGCGGACACGAGTGTTCTTTATCCCGCCGCGGAGGCGATGCTGACGAAGATGCGGCAACTGCCCGGCCTGGTCGATGTGGCCACCGATCTGCAGCTCAAGAATCCAACGATGAATGTCGAGATCAATCGCGATCGCGCTTCGGCGCTCGGCCTGAATATGCTGCAGGTCGAGGACGCGCTCTACTCGGCGTACGGTACGCGCCAGGTGTCCACGATCTACGCGCCGAACAACGAGTATCAGGTGATCATGGAGCTCGAGCCGCAATTCGAGAACGAACCGTCGGCATTGTCGATGCTCTACGTTCGCTCCGGTTCCGGTCAGCTCATTCCGCTCAACACCGTGGCCAGGCTCGTGCCGTCATACGGCCCGCTGGCGGTGAATCACTCCGGCCAGCTTCCCTCGGTGACCATCTCGTTCAACCTCAAGCCTGACGTGCCGCTCGGCGAGGCGGTCGATCGGATCAATGCCACGGGCAAGACCACGCTCCCGGCGGCGGTCTCCACCAGCTTCCAGGGGACCGCTCAGGCGTTCCAGTCGTCGCTGCAGGGGCTCGGATTGCTGCTGGTCCTGGCTATCGCGGTGATCTACATGGTGCTCGGCATTCTGTATGAGAGCTTCATCCATCCCATCACCATTCTCTCGGCATTGCCGTTCGCCGGCTTCGGTGCGCTACTCACGCTCCTCATCTTCCACACCGATCTGTCGATCTACGCATTCGTCGGCGTGATCATGCTCGTCGGCCTGGTCAAGAAGAACGGAATCATGATGGTGGACTTCGCCATCGAGGCCCAGAAGCGCGGCAAGACGCCGGAGCAGGCGATCTTCGATGCCTGCCTGGTCCGATTCCGTCCGATCATGATGACCACGATGTGCGCGCTCATGGGCACCCTGCCGATCGCACTCGGCTGGGGCGCCGGCGCGGAGTCGCGCCGTCCGCTCGGCCTCGCCGTGGTTGGCGGTCTGATCTTCTCCCAGACCCTGACCCTCTACGTTACGCCGGTCTTCTACATCTATATGGAGAAGCTGCGGCGCAAACCGAAGTCGGAGGCAACCGGCGGCCAGCCCGAAGAACTGACGTTCGAGCCTGAACGCGAGCCGCAAGCCGTCGGCGTCTCTTATCGGGCAATGCCGGCCGAGTCGTAAATCCCCCGCATCCGCCGCTTCGCGGCACCTTCTCCCCGTGTCGCGGGGAGAAGGGAGTCGTGCGCCGGAGGGCCCTCGCCCCCCGGAGCGGGAGAAGGGACCCGTGCGCGGGAGGGCGCTCGCCCCGGCGTCGCGGGGAGAAGGGACTCGTGCGCGGGAGGGCGCTCGCCCCCGCGTCGCGGGGAGAGGGTGGCCGAAGGCCGGGTGAGGGGCTATTCCGCAACGCGGCTCGCGGCAGGATTGTCGCGTGAATGCATTCCTCGGTTAGGACTGCATCGCGAATGAGGAGTTCATTCGGTATCCGTACGATCTCGATTCCGCGAGCGCTCAACCCGGCTGAACGTTCGCTATCGTATTCACTCATCCAAGACGTCTCATGGTGGCGACCGTCGATTTCAATCGCCAACCGCAATTGCGGACAGTAGAAATCGACGATGTACCGGCCTTGGAACCTGGCGCCGGAACTTGTAATCGCAGAACCGCCGGTCGCGTAGCCAGCTCCAGAGCCGATCTTCGCCGCGAGTTGGTGCACGTCGCATGTTGCGGGCGTTCTGACGAATTCCTGTCGATGCTCTCGTCATCCCCGCCGAGGATACCTCGGTGCCGCTTGGCGTCTACTGACTGGAGATTTCAACCCCTCATCCACCGCTTCGGGCACCTTCTCCCCGCAAGCGGGGAGAAGGAACGCAGCACGGCGATACACTGTCCCCATGCTCCGCATCGAGATCGCCGTTGCGGCGGTCGTGCTGGTCGGCGTCGCCGCGTATCTGCTCGGGAAACGCCACGCGCGGCGGCTGCAGCGCCAGCGGCGCATTCGCATCGATCGATTCAAGCTCAAGCGGCGTCACGCCGACATCGAGCTGGAGGTGTTCGGATCGCGCGAGGTCGTGCAGGCGATTCAGGGGTACGCGAAAGAGCATCACCTCCACACCGAAGCGGCCATGAAGCAGGCGAAGGAGTACTTGCGCGAGATCGTGCCCAAATTCAACCTCCTGGCCTACTACCGTCTCGGCGCGCCGATCGCCAGCTCGATCATGCGTTTTCTTTACCGCCCGGTGGTCGAACGGAAACCGCTGCCGAAGGCAAGTGTCGTCGTCTTCATCATCAACCACCGATCGAATGCCGACTACGTCCTCGTAGCGCACATGCTGTTCAAGTTCATCTCGCTCTCGTATGCGGTGGGGGAGTGGGCGCGGGTCTGGCCGCTCAATCACATCTTCAAATGGTTCGGCGCCTATTTCATCCGGCGACGCTATCGCGAGCCGCTGTATCACGCGGTGCTGTCGACCTTCGTCCGCACGATCACGCGCAATGGAGTGACGCAGGGGATCTTCATCGAAGGCGGCCTGACGTGTGACGGCGCATTCCTCAAGCCGAAGCTGGGAATGCTCGATTACATCGTGACCTCCAAACGCGATCCGGAGTTCACCACGCCGCTGGTGCTCATCCCGACGGCGATCAACTACGACCGCGTACTCGAGGATCGCAGCCTGACCGAAGAGCTGATGGGACACGAAGACCGGGCCACCGGATCGGAGAAGTTGGGCACGACGTTCGATTTTCTCTTCAAGAATTTCTGGCGCGGCGTGTTCGGCCGGTTCAAGCGGTACGGGTACGCGGTGGTGACGTTCGGCGAGCCGCTGGTGGTGGATGACTTCGCACGCGAACACCCGAATATTCTGGCGTCCGATTTTGCCGCTCGAAAGTCCGACCTGCAGGCGCTGGCGGACACGATCATGAATCGCATCGCCGCCGTCATTCCCGTCACGCCGGTGACGCTCGCGGCGCGCATCTTCGCCGAATCGCCGCAGCCGCTGACCGACATGGAGATCGCCGGGAAGATCGACCAGTACCGCGAGAGGTGGAGCGATCGAGGATGGTTTCTGCGCGAGAAGACGGGCCACGAAGCTTGGCACGCAGCGAGGCGCATCCTCGAGCTCCGCCGCCTGATCGCGCCTGCCGAGCGCTGGCGCTCGGATCTGTTCGAAGGCGATGGCGTGCCGGTCGTCGAAGACGCCTGGCAGTGGAATCCCGCCGAGGTGCTGCTGCGCGACTACTACGCGAATTCGCTGCGCACCTTTACGGACGTGAAACAACGCGGATGGCCGGAGCGCGAGAGAGCTTCACCTGCTGCTACACTCCGCGCCGGATGAAACAGCTTCTCCTGCTGCTGATGGCGTCGGCGGCGCAAGCGCAGACCTCTGGCTACATCGAGGTCACCGCGACGAAGATGGAGGAGGATGTCCTCACGGTTCCCTCTGCCGTCACCGTCATCAGCGGAGAAGAGCTGCAACGCCTCGGGGCCACCGACCTTTCCTCCGCGCTTGCCACCATCGGCGGGATGTCGATCGTTCCCGGCGGAGATGCCGGCCCGGCCGGCAGCGTTCCTGAGATCTGGGGCCTGCGCGAGGCGGACGCCTTTCTGCTGGTGGTCGACGGAGTCCCGTGGGGCGGCGCGTTCGTTCCGGCGACCGAAACGGTCGACATGCACGACGTGGAGCGGATCGAAGTCCTTCGAGGATCCGCGCCGGTGGTGTACGGCGCCACCGCGTTCTCGGGCGTCATCCATGTCATTCACCGCGGTGCACGCGCGGCCGCGGTGGAAGCGGCCGGAGGGAGCTACGGCACGACGTCGGCCTCGCTGCATGCGGGCGGGTTTGGCGGCAGCATCGACCACCAGCGCTTCCGCGACGATCGCACGCGTTTCGATCGAGGATTTCTGACCTGGCGCCGCGACGTGATCAGCGCCGCCGGCCGCTGGCACTTCGATGCCGGTGTTGTGCGGCTGCTCCAGAATCCGGCCAGCCCGCATCCACGGGAAGGATCGTTGCTCAGCGCGCGCATTCCGCTCGACGCGAATCACAATCCTGCGGACGCGCGCATCGACGGCACGCGGCTCTACGCGACCGCTGCCTACGACATGCTGATCGCCGGCGCACCGTGGACCACCACGATCTCCATCAGCCGGAGCTCGAATGACATCATCCGCGGTTTTCTCGGGGATCCGGACACAGGGGACGCCGACGGATTCGGGCAACGCCGCCGCGTTACGGATGTTTATGTCGATTCGCACGTGGTCAAGTCGCTCATCCCGTCGATCCGGCTGCTGGCCGGCGTCGATTATGTCGGCGGCCTGGCGCGTGCCGAATCGCGGACCTTCGGTTACCAGGTTGCTCTCAACGGAGCCAACCCGCCTTCGAGTGGCTCTCTGGCGATCGACGGAACGTCGGAGCTTCGCGACCGCCGCGATTTTGCCGCGCTCTACGCTCAGGGAGAATGGCGGCCCGTGCCTCGGTGGCGTGTCGATGCCGGGGCACGATTGAACCGCGCGCGCGAGACTCGCCAAGACGAGTCGCGGAACGATACGCGCCCGAGCGGATTTCTCGGCGTGAGCCGCCAGGTCACCGGCAACGTGTGGGCCTTCGCCGATTACCGGAACACGTTCAAGCCCGCGGTCGTCGACTTCGCGCCCCAGGAAGTGGAAGGAGCTTCGGGGATTCTGGCTCCGGAGAGTTCGCAGAGTTACGAGGTGGGGATCAAAGGGCGTGACTCGGGGCTCTTCTGGCAGGCGACAGCATTTCTCATGAATCTGGAGAATCTCGTCGTCGCACAGGCAGTGGCGGGACTTCCGGCTCTTCGAAATGCCGGGAAGGAGCGCTTTCGCGGCGTGGAGTTGGAAGCGGATTACCGGCTGTCGCGGTCGGTCAGCCTGTCCGCTTCCTACGCGCGGCACGACGCGCGATTCCGCGATTTCGTGCAGGATTTCGACGGCGTGTTGATCCAGCTCGCCGGAAAGCGGCTGGAGATGTCGGTCCGCGACGTCGCCTCGGCGGGCGCAACGATTGGCAGCGGGCCATGGCGCGCCTCGATGATCGCAAACACCACCGGCCCACGATTCCTCGACCGTCGGAACACCGCGGTCGCAGGCGGCTATGTAAATTTTTCCGCCGGAATCGGATACGTCGCCGACTGGGGCGAGCTGCGGCTCGATGGGCGCAATCTCACTAATCGCCGCCCTCCCGTCGCTGAGAGCGAACTCGGTGACGCGCAGTACTACCTTCTCCCGGCGCGTTCCGTCCGTGTCTCCTACCGCCGCGCGTTCTAAGGAACCTCTGCACAAGTGTAGGGGCCGGCGTCCTCGCCGGCCCGGCGGGCGGGGACGCCCGCCGCTACACGAATCTTGTTCAGAGGTAGAACGCAGAATTCAGAATGAAGAAAGAGGTACGTATTTCTTCATTCAACGTTCTGCATTCTGCATTCGGTAGCCTCTGCCCGGAAACGGGAAGGCTATTCTGGCTTCGGCCCTGGTTCTCACCCTTTTTCACGTTTTTCCGACGTTTCCCAGCCGAATCGATGACGGCCGCGGACTTACAACTGTAAGCGTCGGAGGAATAGACCATGCCGCTCAGAAGCATCCCTCGCTACTTTCTCATCCCATCGCTTTTCGCAACTGCCGGACGTGAAAGCGTCCGGGTCATTGATCTCTCTCTGCGGGGAGCCCGTCTGGAGCTGAACGAGCCGTTGCCGGTCGGCAGCCGCCAGAGGCTGGTGATTGCCACGACCGGCGGCATCGTCGACGAACAGGTGACTGTTCTTTGGTCGCAGATCGATGACCTCTCGGTCGAGCACGGCGTTGACCGCTACGTCGCCGGCCTCGAGTTCGAGGGCCCGGCGAAGGCGGTCGGGGAGCTGATCGAGCGATTGCTCGTTTCGCACGCCGCGGTTCCAATCGAGGACTCCCGCACAGCAGACCGCTTTCGCATTTCAGCCCCTCTGACGGGGGTCTTCGGGATGCTACAGGCCGCAGTGGTCGATCTCTCGATCCGCGGCGCGCGCATCTCGCTTCGTCAATTCATACGCGTCGGCACCGTCAGTCCGTTCGCCTTCCAGGTGGACACGGCCGGCGGGCCCGTGGAGGTGCTGGCGACCGTGGCCTGGTGTATCGGCAGCGGCAAGACTGGATTCGACGCCGGCTTGAAGATCGAGGGGGAGGAAGAAAGGATGCGGGCGGCCATTCATCGCCTCTGCATGCGCGATGAGGCCCGGATCGACCTTCACTCGCTGCGCCGGAAGTTCGAGGCCCTCCGTGAAAGCATACGAGACGATGACGCGGCGGCAGCCTCCTGAAGCCATTTACGTGTTTTTAACGGCCAATCGCCGTTTTATTGACGCTCGGAATTCGGAATGAGGTGAACCATGGCGAGCGATTTTCGGACAGTTCCCCGCTTTTTCTTGATGACCGCGATTCCCGCCACCCTGGGCGACAAGGAGGCCGACGTGGTCGATCTCTCCGTGCGCGGCGCGCGGCTGCAGGTGACGCAGCCATACGCCATCGGCGCAACGCTGCCCTTTGCGCTCGAAACCGCGGGCGGCCGCGTGACCGCGGAGGCGACCGTCTCGTGGTGCCGGATGGCCGCGCTGGCGCTCGACGATGAGGAAGCCGATCGCTATCTCTGCGGTGTGATGTTCGACCACGAGCTGCCGATGGTCAAGGAGATCCTCGACGATCTGCTGGCGCGCGAGCTGGCCATGCGCATCGAGGATGCCCGAGGTTCCGAGCGCTATTCGATCACCACGCAGTTGACGGCGAGCTTCGGCGTGCATTCACCGGTTCGCATTCTCGACATCTCCATTCGCGGTGCGCGCATCGCCAGCGATCGCATCGTCGTGCCGGGCACGATCGGGGCGCTCCGTTTCCGCGTCGACCAGCAGCACCTCGACCTTGACGCGGAGATGGTCTGGTGCCGGCCTGCGGAGCGGCGCGGCGGATTCGAAGTCGGACTGCGGATCGAAGGCGAAGAGCCGCTGCTGCGGCAGGTGATTGCGCACCTTTGCACGCACAATCAGGCGC